>CAZVSO010000173.1:0-5497 GCA_964629425.1 uncultured Gemmatimonadaceae bacterium | reverse complement strand
CGGCCAGCGCCTCGGCCGGCCCCTCGCGCAGCGCCGCCAGCGCCCGGCGCACCGGCGCGTGATCGAGCCGCTCGAACGGCGTCCCGCCCTCGAGCGCACGCCGGCCGGCCTCGTAGAACGCGCGCGCCAGCGCGGCCAGGCGGTACGTCTTCTCCACGGGACTGAAGGCGTCGTGCGGCGTGTAGGCGCTCTGCGCCAGCACCGTCTCACGCAGCAGCCGCGCCGCCTCAAGCAGCAACCGGTCGCCGTCCTGGAGGGCTTCGGGACCGACCAGGCCGGCGATCTCCCGCAGCTCGCGCTCCCGCTGCAGCAGCACGAGCGCCTCGCGGCGCAGGTCCGGCCAGTCCGCGCCCGCCTGTTGGGCGAACCAGGGCGCCGTGGACGCCGCGTACAGACTGTAGCTGGTCTCCCAGTCCACCGCCGGGAACTGGCGCTGGTGCGCGAGCGTCGCGTCCAGCGCCCAGAGCGACCCGGCGACCCGGAGCGACGCCTGCGTGACGGGCTCGGAGAAGTCGCCCCCGGGCGGAGAGACCGCGCTGATGACGGTCAGGGCGCCCGTGCGCTCGGGCTGCCCCAGGGCGACCACCCGTCCGGCGCGCTCGTAGAACTTCCCGAGGCGGTTCCCCAGGTAGGTCGGGTATCCCTCCTCGCCCGGCATCTCCTGCAGGCGCGCGGCGATCTCGCGCAACGCCTCCGCCCAGCGCGACAGGCTGTCCGCCATGAGCGCCACCCGATACCCCATGTCTCGGTAGTACTCGGCGATGGTGACGCCGAGGTACACCGATGCCTCGCGCGCGGCGACCGGCATGTTGGACGTGTTCACCACCAGGACTGTGCGGTCCATGATCGAACGGCCGGTCCGCGGATCGGCGAGCCGTGGGAACTCGGCCAGCACCTCCGACATTTCGTTGCCCCGCTCGCCGCAGCCGACGAACACGACGACGTCGGCGTCGCCGTACCGGGCGAGCGATTGCTCGATGACCGTCTTGCCGGTGCCGAAGCCGCCCGGAACCGTCACGCTGCCCCCTTCGGCCACGGGGAAGAGAAAGTCGAAGACCCGTTGGCCCGTGATGAACGGGCGATCGGCGGGCAGCCGGGGGCCGGTGGGTCGTGGCTGGCGGACGGGCCAGCGGTGCGCCAGGGCGAGGGGCGCGCCATCTTCGAGCCGGACCACTGCGTCCTCCACGGTGAACGCGCCGGCGCCGATCTCCGCGATCACTCCGCCACGCTCCGGCGGCACCAGCACCCGGTGCACGAGGCCCGGCCGCTCCTCCACCGTGCCGAGCACGTCCCCGCCCGAAACGCGCTCCCCCACCCGCACGAGCGGCGTGAAGCTCCACCGGCGCTCGGGGTCGAGCGTCGGCGCCGCCGCCCCCGGCTCGACGAAATCACCCGCCTGCTCGGCCAGGCGGACGAGCGGTCGGCCGACGCCGTCGAGTACCGACCCGAGCAGCCCCGGGCCGAGCTGCGCGGTCAAGGTGTCGCCCGTGAGCGCGACGGGCTCCCCCACCTCGAGTCCGGTCGCCTCCTCGTAGACCTGGACCGTGCCGGTGTCCCGGTCCACGCGGATCACTTCGCCGAGCAGCGCGCGGTGCCCGACGCGGGCGAGCTCGTACAGCGCGGCGCCGGCCATCGGGCGCGCCTCCACCAGCGCCCCGCCCACCCGCACGATGCGGGGCCCGCTCACCGCAGTCTCACCCGGTAGCCGATGACCTGACGCAGCAGATCTACGATGTAGGCCTCCGCCGCGTCGGGGCGCGCCGCCCAGGCGGGGCCCGGGAAGGGCACGACCAGAGGCAGGGCGCGCCGGCCCAGGCGTCGCCGCACGTCGTCAGGCAGTCCGTCATACAGCGTCTCCTCGATCAGGACGACGCCCGTTTCCGGCCGCGCCACGAGGTCCGCGAGCCGCAGAGCGGCGTCCTGCGGCGTGGCCGCGGTGACGGGGTCGATGCCGGCCAGGGCGAACCCCGTCGCGATCTCGGGGCGCGAGAGCACCCGCAGCGCGTACGCCATCAGGCGCTCACGAGCGACGCTGCCACTGCGGGCGCGCCCAGCGCCACGCCCCAGATGATGCGCTGCAGGTCCAGGAGCTGGGCCCGAAGCCGCAGCGCATAGAGAAGGACTGGCGCGGGCCCGAGCGGTGCGTCCCGGGCGGCGCGGCGCCGCATCACGATGCGTGCGCGCAGCAGTGCCCGCTCCAGGCCGGCCGGATCGGCGCCCGAGCCTTCCAGGGCGCCGGCGATCAGCGTCCCGGCGAAGGCGGCCGCGAGCCGGTGGGCCGCCGCCGGACCCTCCCCGGCACCGATCGCTTGCTCGAACGCGGCGATGGTCACCCGGCGGCCGCCCGCCAGAAAGAGATCCTTGGGGATCACGTCGCGGTCCCCGGCGGCCAGCACGAGCGCGGTAGCGGCGTTCTCCAGGTCGATGGTCTCGCGAACATGTTCCACGAGCGGGCTGCGGTGGCCGGCGTGCCGTGCCGCGCGCAGCGCGCGGGCGGCGAAAGTGCGGTTGACGCGGACCTCGAGCTTCAGGAGGTCCGGCTGCGCGGCGCCGGCCTCGGGCAGCAGCGCCGAGCCGTAGGGATTGCCCCACGCCGTCAGCACCGCCGCAACCGCGGCCGGGGTCGTTTGGTGCGCCAGCTCCGCCAGCGCCGGCGCCGGGAGCGCACCGGTCGGCAGCAGCCCGGCCACGCGCTCCTCGGCCGGCGCCCCCGCCACCGCCCCGCGCAGCAACGCCCGCAGGCTGCGTCGATCCTCGTCTTCGAACAGGACGGCGAGAGTCTCGCCGCGACGCCCCGCCCAGCGCCCGAGGACGCCCAGCTGCGCGCCGGCGACGCGTCGCACCGCGACTTCGAGGTCGGCCGGGGATCTCGTCTCCTCCCCCATGGGGTAGCCATGGCGCCGCAGGCCGTCGGCGAGCGCGGCGAGGTCGGGCGCGCGCGCCAGCGCGGCGAGCTGCGGCGTCGTCAGCAGGTGCGTGCCGAGCCCCCGAGCTCGGGCGATGAGGTCTCCCCACACGGGGCTCACTGCCCCTCCGCGTCGAGCCGGCGCTGGATCTCGATCGCGAGTCGCGGGCGCAGCTCGGCGAGCCGCGCCTCGAGCGTCTCGTCGATCTCGACGGTGCCGTCGGTGGTCGCCGCGCGGAACCCCGATCCCACGGCGTCGTCCGGCGCCACCGTGCAGCGTGCCTCCGCGGCGAGCGCGGCCCGCACCGTCGCGGCGAGGGCGGACGGACACCGCACCATCGCGGGCTCGTCCCCGAGGTAGGAGAGCGCTTCGTGCAGCCGGCCCGGAAGGGTCGCCCGGTAGTCTGCGCCGCGGACGGCCGCGGGGAGCCGGGACGCGGCCGCCTCGAAGAGTCGGTCGAGCAACTCCTCGCGCGCGGCGAGCACCTGCGCGCGAGCCCGCCAGCGCACCTCGCCCAGGGCCACGGCTGCCGCCGCGCGGAGGGCCTCCGCCCTGGCCTCGAGAACGTCGCGCCGCCTGCCGGCCAGCCGGGCGTCGGTCTCCCGCGCGATCCGGTCGGCCGCGCCGCGCGCCTCGGCACGAACCGCTTCGGCCTGCGCCGTCGCGTCGCGCTCCAACGCGGCCAGCAGGTCGTCCAGCGCCACGGTCCGCTCCGCTCAGCCGACCGGGCGGGTCAGGATCACCAGCGCGACGACGAACCCGAGGATCACCATCGTCTCCGGGATGGCGACCAGCAGCACCGCAATGGTGCTCAACTCCGGCTTCTCCGCGAGGGCGGCCGAGATCGCCGGCCCGATGCGGGACTGCGCCCAGGCCGTGGCCATGGCGGGCACCGCCACAGCCAGCGCCGCCGCCAGCACCACCAGGAACCCATCCATGGCACGCTCCCTGTTCGTGACTAGGGCCGGCCGCGCCCGGCGCCCGGGACCCAGTGCCCGAACGGCTCATAGCGCACGCCGCCGGGGCTGTAGAATTTCCCGAAAAACTCCACGTAATGCAGCCGCAGCGCGTGGATCGTCGGGCTGAACAGCGCGATCGCGAAGTTGACCAGATGGAAGAGCAGCGCGAACACGATGCCCACGATCGCGCTCCCGAACGCGCCGGCCATCCGGTTCGCCACCACCGCCAGCATCACCGACGCGACGCCGAGCGCCATGATGCGGGTGTAGGACAGGATGTTGCCGAGCGTGGACAGCAGCTCGATCGGCGCGACCAGCCCTTCGGCGGCGATCAACACCGGGAAGGCGACGAGCAGCGCGATCACCGCCGGCGTGAAGAACGCGCCCGGCAGCACGTGGGTCGCCGCCAGCAGCGCCAGAATGATGAACACGATCATGAGCGCCGATACCCCGCGCCCCAGCGCCTTGCGGGGCTCGCGCCGCGCCGCGCTGACCACGCCCAGGCCGAGTCCGAGGAGCACGTGGACGGCGCCGAGCGCCACGACCAGGATCAGGAACGGCCCGAGTGCCTCTTCCCGGTTGAACGCCAGGGGCCGGAGCCCGAGCCACCGACGTCCCAGGTCGCCGAACAGCTCTCCGTACAGGACCCCGGCGATGATCGTGAAAAGGGCGCACGGCCCCATGATCTCGGCGACATTGCGCAGCAGCGTCCCGGGCTTGGACCGAGCGTGCAGCACGAGCCCGAGGATCGCGAGAACCGCGCCGTAGCCCACGTCGCCCACCATGATCCCGAAAAAGGCCGGGAAGAACACCGCCACGAACGGCGTCGGATCGATCGTCCCGTAGCGCGGCAGCGGGAACAGGCGGATCAGCGTCTCGAACGGCCGCAGCAGGCGCGGGTTCGACAGCACGACGGGGGCCTCCTCCGACCTCCACTCCTCGCGTGCTACCACGCTCACGACCACGGTGTCGTCGAAGCGGCGGCGCAGCCGGGCGTCCAGGTCCGCCCGGGCCCGCGCCGGCACCCAGCCCTCCAGCACGAACGCCCGGGGCGTGATGCCGGAGAGCGGCAGGGCCTCGAGCTCCCTCAGGCGGTCGTGCAGGGCGGCGCGGGCGCGCCGCAGCTCGGCGCCGTGCGCGCTGCCCAGCGCATCCCGCCGTCGGTCCAGCTCGGCGCGCTCGCCCGGCAGCTCGCCCAGCCGTCCGAGCATCCGGGGGATGGCCTCGGCCAACGTGCCGCCCCCGTACTGCGCCGGGACCGGCACCTCCTGCACGTGCGCCGCAGCCAGCAGCCGCTCGACCCGGCCGGCGGCCCGGGCGGACACGAGGATCAGCGCCGCGACCTCGCCCGTGGGCAGCGGCTGCGTGTACACCTGGTATTCCTCCCCGATGGCCTCACCCAGGGTGGCCCGGAGCTTGGGCACGGCGCCCGCGTCCCGCAGCAGCACATGATAGAGCGTGGCGTTCGGCCACCGGGCCTCTCCCTCGATCAGCGCGCGGAACGCCGAGAAGAAGTGCTGATACTTGAGGATCAGGGCGCGCTCCTCGTCCAGCGCCGCGGCGCGAGCGCCCAGCCGCTCGAGCTCGCGCCGCACGCGCCAGGCCAGGCGCGCCCAGCGGGCGAGGTCGGCC
>CAZVSO010000172.1:4614-5665 GCA_964629425.1 uncultured Gemmatimonadaceae bacterium | reverse complement strand
CCGAGTGGCCCCGACCCTGATCGCCAACGCCTGGCGCAGCGCTTGGCTCGCCCGCGGCGCGCAGCGGTTGTTGTCCCGCTGTGGCGTGGTCTTGCCCATTCCCCCTTCCCATTTCCCCGAGGTGGTGGATGGGCTCGGCCGGGGCTACGGCTTCCCGACGCACAGCGGCGAAGCAGCGCGCGCTCAGGCCGCCGGGCACGGGCTCGCGCTCGACTCGACCTACGGCGCGAAGGCCTTCGCGGCGCTGCCGGAGCTCCCCGGCCGCGGGTTCCACCGGATCGTGTTCTGGCATACGTTTGCGTTGCCGCCGCCCCTATCGGAGCTCGCCCGGTGACGACCCTGCCGGCGGTCGAGCTGACCGTCTACCCCTACGAGTGCGACGCCTTCGGGCACCTGAACGAGGCGTCGTTCCTCACGGTGTTCGAGCGGGCGCGCTGGGACGCGCTGGCCCGGGGGCCGGGCATGGACGTGTTCCGGCGCCACGGCGTATGGCCGGCGGTGCGGCGGGCCACGGTGGACTATCGTGCGGCGGTCTATCCCGGCGACGTGCTGCGGGTCGAGACCCAGGTGCTGGCGCGGGGCACGACGAGCCTCACGCTGCGACACGTCGCGAGCCGGCTGGCCGACGACACGGTCGTGGCCGAGGCGGAGATCGTCTTCGTGATGATCGACCGGGTGGGGCGGCCGGCGCCGATGTCGGACGAGCTGGCGCAGCTCTTCGGCCCGCGCACCCCAGGTGCGGTCGCGCGCGAGCCGCAGCGCGTACCGGTGC
Organism: uncultured Gemmatimonadaceae bacterium; assembly: GCA_964629425.1. GTDB lineage: Bacteria > Gemmatimonadota > Gemmatimonadetes > Gemmatimonadales > GWC2-71-9 > CAZVSO01. Next base: position 4,893 of record CAZVSO010000172.1, on the reverse strand, counting down.
CGGGCGCCGAGCTTGCGGTCGAGGTGCGGGGGGAGGGGCTCCCGGTGCTGCTCGTGCACGGGTTTCCCCTCGACCGCACGATGTGGCGCCATCAGATCGCCGGGCTCAGCCGGTGCCGGCGAATCGCTCCCGACCTGCGTGGCGCCGGAGCCTCGAGCGTCCCGACGGACGGCTATACCGTCGCGCACTACGCCGACGATCTCGTAGCGGTGCTGGACGCGCTGGGTGTGCGGCAGGATTGCCGGCAGGTCGCTGGCGAGGAACATCTCGTTACCGTTG
>CAZVSO010000172.1:0-4604 GCA_964629425.1 uncultured Gemmatimonadaceae bacterium | reverse complement strand
CCCGACCTGGCGGGGGGCAACGGGCGTATCTATCTGACCGGCGACCTCGGGCGCATGCTGCCCGATGGCAGCCTCGAACACCTGGGCCGCAAAGACCAGCAGATCAAAGTGCGCGGCTTTCGCGTCGAACCGTCCGAAGTCGAACAAGCGCTGCTCGCCATTCCGGGCGTGCGGCAGACGGTCGTATGCGGACACTCGATGGGTGGCTACATCGTCTTCGAGCTGGCGCGGCGCTATCCGGATCGGCTCAAGGCGATCGTGCTGGCGGATACGAAGGCTGAGGCCGATTCCCCGGAGGCGCGCCGCGGGCGCGACGAGCTGGCCGCGCTCGCGGCGCGGGACGGCGCCGGGCCGGTGGCGGATCGGCTCGTGCCCCGCCTTCTCTCCGCGACCACGCGCGCCGCGCAACCGGAGGTGGTGCGTCAGGTGCGCGAGATGATCGAGCGTCAGCCGGTGCCCGGCATCGTGGGCGCGTTGACAGCCCTGCGCGACCGTCCCGATTCCCGCCCGACGCTCGCCGCAGTGCGGGTGCCAACGCTCGTGCTGGTGGGCGAGGACGATGAGCTGACTCCGCCCGCGGCCGCCCAGGCGATGGCCGCCGCGATTGCGGGCGCGCAATACGTAGCGATTCCGGCGGCGGGTCACCTCGCTCCGCTGGAGCAGCCCCTCGCGGTGGCGCGGGCGTTGGGTGACTTCTTGGGATCGTTGCGCTGACCCCGGGGTCACGCCCCGGGGTTCTGATGCAGACCCCTTCCGCTTTGTGGCTTCCCTGGCGGGGTCGTGCTCTGGAAGACCTCGCGGTTCTTCGCGATGAACGACTTCCACTGGGGCGGTGTGTCCTCTTCCGGGAAGATCGCGGTCACCGGGCACTCGGGCTCGCAGGCGCCGCAGTCGATGCACTCGTCGGGGTGGATGTAAAGCTGGTCCTCAGCCTCGTAGATGCAGTCTACGGGACACACGTCCACACAAGACCGATCTTTGACGTTGATGCAGGGCTCGGCAATGATGTAAGGCATCGGCTGCTCCGCGGATCCTTCAAACACACCAGCGCCGCGACGGAGGCGGCGTTGGGCGAAACCTAGATTCGCCGGCAGTCCAGTCAAGGGGCTTGAGTGGTGATACTCAGTGGTATCTGAGATACTCTGCGGTATCTTGCTGGGTGCGCTGCGGGTCGCTGCCGATCAGTCGAGCGCCCCCACAGGAACGGCGATGCGTGTCATCACCGAAAGCACGACCACGAGGATAGCGTACTCCCAGAGCGTACGGCGATCGGGACGCTCGGCTGGCGTACCGGCCCAGCTCGTGAACACCGCGCCGATGAGAAGCAGCGCCAGCAGCCCCTCGCCGGTGACGAGCAACATCCCGCCAATCACGGCCGTCGCGACCCACCGCTGAGGCCGGGCCAGTGCGCGGAACCCGTGTGCGCCGTCGAGCTGCCAGGCCGGGAGCAGGTTGAAGAGATTGATCCACGCGCCGACCCGCGCCAGAGCCCCCCAGGCAGGCAGGTCGGTCATCAGATACGCCACGTAACAGGCCCCCGCCGCCCCGAGTCCCCACCACGGACCCGCGAGCCCCACCCTGGCGTCGGCGATCACGTCCTTTGGGTAGAACCGGCTGCGAATCACCGCGCCGACGCCGGGGATGAACATCGGCGCGGTCGCCGGGATCCCGAATCGGCGGAGCATCGCGACGTGCCCCATCTCATGCACGTAAATCGACGCGACGACGCCCACCGCCCACTTCCAGCCGAACGCCCGCCAGTAGACGCCGAGGGAGAGGAGCATCGACAGCAGCGTGCCGCCCTTCGTGAGGCCGAGGAGGAGCAGCTTGCCTTTCGTGAGGACGAAGCCGATCACGAACTTGAGCTTCCAGAGAAGAAGCAGGAGCCCACCCGCCACTCCGGCTTTGGCGGCCCACGCGGGCTTGGACTGGGTAGGGCCCCGGCTCGGCCCGGCGGCGTCGAGCTGCCGGCTGAGCTCCGCTACGCGTGTTGCGATCGTGTCGTATTGGTGGCTGGTGTCGGGGAGGAGGTCGAGCGCACCACGCCAGGCACCGAGCGCAGTGGTAAGGTCACCGGCCTGCGTCGCCTGCTCGGCGACCGCGGCGAGGCGCTTCAGCTCCTCGGCGTGGAGCAGCCGCCGGCAGGCGGGGCAGGCGAGCAGTGCGGGGGCGACCTCGGTGCCGCAGTCGGGGCACCGGGTGCGGGCCGGTGGGGGAACGTCCGGCACCGGCGACACTAGGCCGGGCTGCCGCCGGCCGCGACCCGGTAGGGGCCCGTGACGGCGAGCTCCGCGCGCTTGTTCATCTTCCAGGCCTCATACAGCGCGATGGCGATGATCAGCATGCCGATGATGTTCTGGAAGCCGAGCAGCACCGGGGTGGCGAAGGCGAACGCGAGCAGCACGACGAGCCCGATCACCACGCCCAGGGGACCGGCGGGCTGGACGCCGGTCGCGAGCGAGTCGCCGGGCACCGTCGGGGCGGCGACGGCGGGCCCGGCGGAATCCGCCGCCAGGGAGATCGAATCCCCCACCCGTTTCACGGCCGTTTCCGGCGAGGCCGCGATAGAATCCTGGACCACTGGGCTCTGACGGATGCCTTCGAGGATGAACGGGATGTAGGTACTCACGATGGCGCTGTACGTGATGAACATGGCGAGTGTCTGATACGCCCACCCGCCTCGCCCATTCGAGCCCTTCCGGACCGCGCCGCCGACGAGCAGCCCGACGACGATCGCCACGAGCCCGAGCTCGATGTTGAAGAGCTTCAGCAGGGCGAACCAGATGCCGGCGCCGACCGCGCCGGCGAGGAGGCCGAGTACGAGGGCCTTGAGGAACCGAGCGCCGCTCGACCCCCGGTTCCATTCGGCCCCGAGCCGGCCGCGGCACGCCGGGCAGACGATCTTGCCGTTGACCTCGAAGTAACTGTCGGAGATGGCCCGGTTGCATGCCGCGCACGTCGCGCCCGTGCCGCCGGCCGTGCCGCCGGTGTCGGCCCGATCGAACTGGAGGCCCTGGCTCGAGACGTTCTTGTCCAATGCGCCCATACGTGCTTCCCTGAAGTGACGGGCACAAGCTATCCCGTGTGCTGGCCGGGCCGGGTGACGTCGGTCACGCGCCTCAAGCGCCCATCCGGCACGGGCGCTAGAGTCCCCCACCCCTCGACCCTGGCGGCACGGATTCCCATGGGTATCTTAGGTACCCATGGGTATCATCGCGCGCCGGCGCAAGGGAGAGACCCGCACCCTGTTGATCGAGGCGGGACTGCGAGTGATGGCGGAGCGGGGGCTGGAGCTCGCGACCCTGGATGAGGTGGCCGAGGCGGCGGGGTTCACGAAGGGCGCGATTTACCGGCAGTTCCCGACCAAGAACGCGTTCCTGCTCACGCTGTTCGAGCAATTCGCCGCCGTCGCGCGCGCCGGTGCCGGTGCCCGGCGCGCGCCCTGGTTCGTGCCGCTGACACTCCAGTTTGCGGCCCAGGCGACCCGCGACCCCCTGCTGCGCCGCCGCTTTGCGCAGGTGCTGGCTGACGCCCCCGACGGCGGGTCGCCCGAGGGTCAGCTGCTGCGGGCGCTGGCCCGGCTGTGGCCGGGGTGAGTACCTCTCCCCCTGTCCCCCGACGAGCTGCGGTGATGTTGCAACTCTCGGTTACGCCGACCGCGTACGGGGGGAGCAAACCTACCAGGGAGCCGACCACATGCCTCGCATCGCCATCCTGATCCCCCTGGCAGCCCTGGCGCTGCCGGTCGTCGCCGCCGCGCAATCGGCCGCCGACTCGGCCGCCATCCGCGCCGCCGCGCTGGACTACATCGAAGGGTGGTACCAGGGCAACGCCGAGCGGATGGAGCGGGCTCTCCACCCCGAGCTCGCCAAGCGGATCGTGCGCACCAATCCCGACAATGGCCGCAGCTCCCTCGGCCAGATGAGCGCCCTAACCCTGGTGCAGAGCACCCGAGGAGGAGGCGGCCGGGACACGCCGATGGAGCAGCAGCAGAAGGACGTTACGATCCTTGACATCTACCAGGGCGCCGCCAGCGCGAGGGTCGTGGCGTCGGGATGGATCGACTACATGCACCTCGCGAAGTGGAGTGGCCGCTGGGTGATCGTCAACGTCCTGTGGGAGCTGAAGCCGCAGCCCCGGTAGTCGCGACGCGGCGCGAGCGGCGACAGGTGGGACTAGTCTCCCGTCACGAGCGCCTTCGCCGCCGTACCCGTCCCCCGTCCCTCTTCCCCCTTCCCGAGTTTTCGCTGGATCTCCCGCGTGATGTGCATCGAGCAGAACTTCGGCCCGCACATGGCGCAGAATTCGGCCGACTTGAAGTACTCGTCGGGCAGCGACTCGTCGTGCAGCTCCCGCGCGCGCTCGGGGTCGAGCGCCAGCCGGAACTGCTCCTTCCAGTCGAAGGCGAATCGGGCGCGCGACAACGCGTCGTCGCGGTCGCGGGCGCCGGGCCGGCGCCGCGCGATGTCGGCGGCGTGGGCCGCGATCTTGTACGCGATCACGCCCTCGCGCACCTCCTCGGCGTTGGGCAGCCCGAGGTGCTCCTTGCGCGTGACGTAGCACAGCATCGCGGTGCCGAACCAGCCGATCATCGCCGCGCCGAT
>CAZVSO010000171.1:0-5666 GCA_964629425.1 uncultured Gemmatimonadaceae bacterium | reverse complement strand
CGGGCGACGCCACCCTGCTCGCCGCGGCCGCGATCGGTGCCGCCGTGGCGGCCGGCGCCGCGGGCATTCTGAGGCTCGTCGGCCACGGCGCCGCGCGCGCCTGGTTCGCCGCCGGGCTCGTGGGCGGCGTGGCGGTCGCATGGCTGCGGTAATGCCGCCCACCCGTCTGGCTCGCACCTTCCTGCGCCTGTTCACGGTGCAGGGCTCCTGGAATTACGAGCGGCTGCTGGGCGTGGGGTTCGGCGTCGCGGAGGAGCCGTTGCTGCGCGACCTCGCGACCAACGGCGCCGCCTATCGCGCGGCCGTCGCGCGCGGGGCGCGGTTCTTCAACTCGCATCCCTACCTCGCCGGCCTGGCCGTCGGCGCCGCCGCGCGCGCCGAGCACGACGGCGTTCCGCCCGATCAGATCGAGCGCCTGCGCGCTGCGCTGTGCGGGCCCCTTGGGTCGATCGGCGACCGGATCGTGTGGGCGGGGTGGCTCCCGTTCGCGTCCGGCCTCGCGCTCGCCGCGGTCGCGCTCGGCGCCGGCTGGGCGGCCATCGCCGGGTTCCTCGTGGTCTACAACATCGGGCACGTCGCGCTGCGCTGGTGGGCGCTGCGCGCCGGCTGGGAGCACGGCGCCCGCGTGGCCGCGGCGCTGCATCACCCCGCCCTGGTCCGCGCCACCCGGCTCACCGGGCCCGCCATGGCGCTCGCCGTCGGGTTCGCGCTGCCCCTCGTGACCACGTTCCTCGGAGAGGGGCTCGCGACCGCCGGGGCGTGGCTGCTCGCCGCCGCGGTCGCGGCGGGCGCGTTCCTGCTGCTGCGGTGGCGGCCGGACCGCCTCTCCGGCCTGCGGGTCGGGCTCGCCCTGGTCGCCGCGGCCCTCGTGGTGGGATGGGTATGGCCGTGATCGAGCGCGAGGCCCGGATCGTCAACCCGCTGGGGATGCACGCCCGGCCCGCCGCGGCGCTCGTCAAGGTCGCCAACGGGTTCCGCGCGTCGGTCGAGGTGCGGAAGGACTCCCTCGCCGTGAACGGCAAGAGCATCCTCGGCGTCATGATGCTGGCCGCGGAGTGCGGGTCCTCGCTGTTCATTACGACCGACGGCGAGGACGCGCAGGAGGCGATGGACGCACTCCTGGCCCTGGTCGCGGCGGGTTTCCACGAGATGCATCTGCGGGGCGACGCGGCCGCGGCGGACGCGGAGGCCGGCGAGTCGTGACCGAGCGGCTGCTGAAGGGCATCGGGGTGTCGCCCGGGATCGGCATCGGGGCGGCCGTCATCGCGCGTTGGGCCATGCCCGAGGTGCCGCATCGCGTGGTGCCGCGCTCGCAGGTCGAGAAAGAGGTGCGCCGGCTGCGCGCCGCCGTGAGCGACGTGCGGCGCCATCTCGAGGAGCTCAAGGCCCACACCCAGGATCGGGCCGGCGTGGACGAGGCGCGGATCTTCGACGCGCAGATCCTGATGCTCGAGGACCAGGACCTGCTCAGCGGCGTGGAAGACCTGATCCGCGAGAACCACCTCACCGCCGAGAAGGCGTTCGAGTTCAAGGCGCTCGAGGTGCGCGACCTGTGGGCCGGCGTGGGCCACGCCCGGCTGCGCGAGCGGATCGCCGATCTGATGGGCGTCAGCATCCGCCTGATCTCGCACCTGCTGCACCGCGGCGCCGAGGACCTGTGGGAGGGCATCACCAAGCCGTCGGTGGTGGTGGCCAAAGAGCTGTCGGCGGGGCTCACGGTGCAGCTCGATCGCGAGCACGTGGTCGGGCTGATCAGCGAGGAGGGCACGCGCACCTCGCACGCGGCGATCCTGGCGCACTCGATCGGGATCCCGGCCATCTTCGGGCTCGCGAAGGGGACGGAGCTGATCGCGCCCGGGACGCTGATCGTGTTGGACGGCACGCGGGGGACGGTGCTGCTGAGCCCGACGGCGGCGGAGCTGGCCGAGGCGGAGGAGACCGAGGCGCGCCGGCGCTCGCTCGCCGAGCACCTCGAGCAGGTGGTCTCCCAGCCGGCCGTCACCACTGACGGCGTCCGGGTCTTCCTGCGGGGAAACGTGGACCTGCCCGACGAGATCGCGCCGGCCCAGGCGCACTACGCCGAAGGCGTCGGCCTCCTGCGCACCGAGTTCCTCATCACGGGGCAAGCGAGCCTGCCGACGGAGGACGAGCAGGCGGAGTACTTCCGCCGGGTCGGCGAGGCGTTCCGGGGGCATCCGGTCGTCGTGCGGACCTACGATCTCGGGGGCGACAAGTTCCCGGCGGCGTTCCGCGGGCCCACCGAACCCAACCCGTTTCTCGGGTGGCGCGCGATTCGCGTGTGCCTGGATCAGCCGGAGATGTTCCGCACGCAGATCCGGGCGGCGCTCCGGGCGGCGGCGTACGCCGACATCCATCTCATGATCCCGCTCGTGACCCGCCTCGAGGAAGTCGAGGAGACGCGCGCGCTCGTGACGGACGAGGCGGCGCGGCTCGAGCGCGCCGGGGTGCGGGCCGCCCGGTCGCTGCCGGTGGGTGTCATGGTGGAAACACCCGCCGCCGCCGTGATGGCCGACCGGCTGGCCGCGGAGTCGGACTTCCTCAGCGTGGGGACCAACGATCTCACCCAGTACACGCTGGCCGTGGACCGCGGCAACGCGCGGCTCGCCGACCGGTTCACGTCGCACGATCCCAGCGTGCTGCGGTTGCTCAAGATGATCGCGGACGCCGCCCGCGCGGCCGGCAAGCCGGCCAGCGTGTGCGGCGAGATGGCCTCCGAGCCGCTCTTGGCGTTCCTGCTGCTCGGGCTCGGCTACGACACGCTGTCGGTGGCGCCGCCCGCCCTGCCGCTCGTCAAGTGGCTCGTGCGGCAGGTGAGTCTCGCGCGGGCGCGCGAGGCGGCGGCGGCAGCGCTCGAGGCGCGTACCGCCGAGCGCGTGCTCGACCTGCTGCGGCTCGCGCTCGCCGAGGCGGTGGACGTGCGGCTGCTCGATGCCGACGCGCGGTTGCCCGCAGGACGTCGCTCCGCTAGCTTGAACGCCTAACTAGGGACGTTCGACGCGCATGCCTACACATCGCCACGTCTTCACGTCCGAGTCGGTCACGGAAGGCCATCCCGACAAGATCGCCGACCAAATCTCCGACGCGGTACTCGATGCCATCCTGACGCACGACCCGCACGCGCGAGTGGCGTGCGAGACGCTCGTCACGACCGGCATGGCCGTGGTCGCCGGGGAGATCACGACCTCGACCTACGTCCACGTGCCCGACATCGTGCGCGGCACCATTACCGCCATCGGCTACACCGACGCCAACTTCGGATTCGACGCGCAGACCTGCGCCGTGCTGACGACCATCGACCGCCAGTCGGCCGACATCGCGCTCGGCGTGGACCGGGGAGGCGCCGGCGACCAGGGGATGATGTTCGGCTACGCGACCGACGAGACGCCATCCCTCATGCCGCTGCCCATCGTCCTGGCGCACCGGCTCGCCGAGCGGCTGGCTGCCGTGCGCAAGGGCGGCGATCTGGTGTGGCTGCGGCCCGACGGCAAGACGCAGGTGAGCGTCGCCTACGAGGACGACCGTCCGGTCGCCGTGACCAAGGTCGTCGTGTCCGCCCAGCACTCGGACCTCGTGTCGAGCCACGACCTGCGCGACGGGATCATCGCCCACGTGGTGCGGCCCGTGTTCGCCGAGGCGGGCCTGCACGTCGCCGACGACGACGTGCTCGTGAACCCGACCGGGCGGTTCGTGGTGGGGGGCCCGCAGGGCGACGCGGGACTCACCGGCCGCAAGATCATCGTGGACACCTACGGCGGCATGGCGCGCCACGGCGGCGGCGCCTTCAGCGGCAAGGATCCCTCCAAGGTGGACCGGTCCGCCAGCTACGCGATGCGCTGGGTGGCGAAGAACGTCGTCGCGGCCCGGTTGGCGCGGCGCTGCGAGACGCAGGTCGCCTACGCCATCGGCGTCGCCGAGCCGGTGTCGGTCATGATCGAGACGTTCGGCACGGGCACCGTGTCGCCCGAGGCCCTGGAGGACGCGGTGCGCGAGGTGTTCGACCTCCGGCCCCTCGGCATCATCGAGGCCCTGCGCCTGCGCCAGCCGATCTACCGCCCCACCGCCACGTACGGGCACTTCGGCCGGCTGCCGGAGCGCCGCCGGGTGGGCGACCGGGAGGTCGAGCTGTTCACCTGGGAAGAGACGACCCGCGTCGAGGACCTGCGCCTCGCGGTGCAGCGCTCGAAGCACTACCGCTCCGCCAAGACGACCGCATGACGACGACCGCGCATCCGACGGCCCACGACATCCGCGATCTCAACCTGGCCGACGAGGGACGCCGGCGCACCGAGTGGGCCGAGCGCGCCATGCCGGTGCTGCGGCAGATCCGCGCGCGGTTCACCCGGGAACGCCCGCTGGCCGGGAGGCGGTTGTCCGCCTGCCTGCACGTGACGACCGAGACCGCCAACCTGGCGGTTGCGCTCCAGGCCGGCGGCGCCGACGTGGCGTTGTGCGCGTCGAACCCGCTGTCCACCCAGGACGACGTGGCGGCCCACCTCGTGCGCGATCACGGGATCAAGGTCTTCGCGGTGAAGGGCGAGGATCACGAGACCTACTACGAGCACCTCCGCGCGGCGCTTGCCCATCGGCCCGATCTGACCATGGACGACGGCGCCGACCTCGTGAGCGCGCTGCACATGATCGCCCTCAACCGGCTCGACGACCTGGCCCCGCCGGTGCGTCGCTGGGTGGAGACGCTCGGCGCGGCCGAGCGGCAGCAGCTGGTCAGCGGCGTCATCGGGTCCACCGAAGAGACCACGACCGGCGTCATCCGGCTGCGGGCCATGGCCCGGGACGGCGTGCTCCAGTTCCCGGTGATCGCGGTCAACGACTCGCAGACCAAGCACCTGTTCGACAACCGCTACGGCACGGGGCAGTCGACGCTCGACGGCATCCTGCGCGCGACGAACCTCCTCATCGCGGGGAGCACCGTGGTGGTGGCGGGGTACGGGTGGTGCGGCCGCGGGTTCGCGCTGCGGGCCCGCGGGGCGGGGGCCAACGTGCTGGTCACCGAGATCGATCCGCTCAAGGCGCTCGAGGCGCAGATGGACGGCTACCGCGTGGTCTCGATGGCCGAGGCGGCCCGCGTGGGCGACGTGTTCGTGACGCTGACCGGCAACGTCGAGGTGATCCGGCTGGAGCACATGCGCGTCATGAAGGACGGAGCCATCCTCGCCAACTCGGGGCATTTCAACGTGGAGATCGATCTGGAGAGCCTGCGCAAGGCGGCGCAGGGGCCGATCCAGGTCCGCGAGTTCGTGGACGAGTGGCTGATGGACGGGAAGCGGATCTTCGTGCTCGCCGACGGCCGGCTGATCAACCTGGCGGCGGCCGAGGGCCACCCCGCGAGCGTGATGGACATGTCGTTCGCCAACCAGGCGCTGGCGGCCGAGCTGGTCGTCACGCAGGCGCGCAGCCTCTCGAAGGCGGTGCACCGCGTGCCGGCGGAGGTCGACCGGGAGATCGCGCGGCTCAAGCTCGAAGCGATGGGTGTCACGATCGACACCCTCACGCCCACCCAGCAGCACTACCTCGCGTCCTGGGACCTGGGCACCTGACGGCGGAGCGATGATCGAAGTGCGCGTGGCCCACCTCGGGCTCGATCGCACGACCAACACGCCGGTCGTCATCCTTCAAGAACAGCAGGG
>CAZVSO010000170.1:0-5733 GCA_964629425.1 uncultured Gemmatimonadaceae bacterium | reverse complement strand
TTGCCCGTCCCGCCATACACCACGAGATCCTGGGGCCGCTCGGCCACGTCGGGGTCGAGGTTGTTCATCAGCATCCGCAGCGCGGCTTCCTGGATCCAGCCGCGGCAGCTGCGCCCGGCTCCGCGCGCCGCGCGCACCGTCCGCGGCGCGCTCACGACGCCTCCGGATCGAAGCGGCCCGCGAGCGCCCCGGCGGCGACGCGCTCGATCTCGTCCGCCATGGGCCGGTCGCCATCGAGCGGCGGCGCCTCGCGCCGCACGGCGTCGTAGGTCCGCCGCACGCCGCGGCCCGGCTGCAGGGGCTTGAGAAACTCGAGCCCCTGAGCCCCCGCCAGCAGCTCGATCGCCACCACGCGGCTCGCATTCGCCAGGATCCGCTGCGCCTTCCAGGCCGCCCCCATCCCCATGGGCACCACGTCTTCCTGGTTCCCCTCGGTGGGCACCGACTGCACGCTCGCGGGCGTCGCGAGCACCCGGCACTCGGCGACCAGCGCGGCGGCGGCGATCTGCGCCGTCATGAATCCCGACTCGATCCCGGGTTCGCGCGCGAGGAACGGCGGGAGCCCCGACGACAGGTCGGGATTCACGATCCGCTCGAGGCGACGCTCGGCGAGGTTCGCGAGCGTCGTCAGCGCGATGGCCGCCACGTCGAGCGCCAGCGCGACCGGCTGGCCGTGGAAGTTGCCCCCCGACACGATGTCGTCGCCGAAGACCAGGGGGTTGTCGGTCGCCGCGTTCAGCTCCGTCACCACGAGACGCTCGGCGAACGCGAGACCCTCGCCGGCGGCGCCCAGCACCTGCGGCGTGCAGCGCAGCGAGTAGGCGTCCTGCACCCGCGGGTCGTTCTCGCGATGCGACTCGCGGATCTCGCTATCGGCGAGCAGGTCGCGCAGCAGCGCCGCGGAGCGCTGCTGCAGGGGATGCGGCCGGGCGTCGTGGATCCGGGCATCGAAGGGGTCCGGCGTACCGCGCACGGCCTCGAGGCTCAGCGCCGCCGCCGCATGCGCGGTGCGCCACAACCGCCAGGCGTCGGACACCAGCAGCGCCGCCAGTCCGGTCTGCGCCTGCGTGCCGTTCACGAACGCGATCCCTTCCTTCGCTTCCAGGGTGATCGGCGTCAGGCCCGCCGCGCGCAGCGCCTCTCCTCCCTCCCCCTCGCCGATCATCGCGAGCGCCAGGTGCGCCAGCGGCGCGAGATCGCCCGACGCCCCCACGCTGCCCTGGGACGGGACCCGGGGGTGGGTCCGCGCGTTGAGCATCGCGACGATCAGCTCCGGCAGCGCCGCCCGCACGCCACTCGTTCCCCGGGCCAGGACGTTGGCCCGCAGCAGCATCATGGCCCGCACCGCCTCGACCGGAAGCGGATCCCCGACCCCGCAGGCGTGGCTCCGGATCAGGTTGCGCTGGAGCTCGCGCAGCCGGTCCGGCGGCACGCGCACGTGGGCGAGCTTCCCGAATCCGGTCGTGACGCCGTACACCGTCGCGCCGCGGCGCACAGCGGCTTCCACCGTCGCCCGCGAGGCGGCGATGCCGCGCAGCGCGGTCGCCGCGATCGCGACCGGCGCGAAGCCGCGCGCGACCGCCACCACGTCCGGGATCGTGAGAGAGTGACCGTCCAGGGTGACCGGCTGAGGCATGGAGGAGGAAGGTACGCCGAGGGGTTCTCAGACGCCAAGACTCCAGAGATGTTGGGGAATACACGTAGGGGCGCAGCATGCTGCGCCCCTACGTGTATTCGGCTGTGACGACTGCCTACCGGGCCCCGGCACCCCTGGCGGCGATCGGCGCCATCCGGATCAGCTCCGGGTTCCCGGGATCGGGCTGGAAGCTCCAGTCGAAGATCAGGTAGCCCCGGCCGACGTGGGTGACGCGCAGCCCGCCGTAACGCACGGACCCGCCCTCCACGATCTCGAACACGTAGCCGAATCCCGGCAGCGCCTGCAGCCTGGTCCGGGCGTAGCCCGCCGCCGGCGCGAAGTCGATCGAGGTGAGGTCGGCGACCGGCGCATCGTCGTACAACCGGACCCTCGTGCCCGCGAACTTGGGCACGAGGCTGACGATGCCCTGGGTCGCGTCCCACGCCACGAAGAAATCGATGTCGCTCCGGTCACCGGCCAGCACGAGCCCCAGCTCGCTGGACTGGGCGATGCCGTCGCCGTTCCCGTCGTCCCAGAAACGGAATCCGGCGGCCGCGGCATCTACCTCGATCCCGACCGCGAGCACGTTGCGCGCGTCGGGGCGGGGCGTGTCCTGGCGCAGCGGCGACCAGAGCCCCTCGTATCCTTCCCGGCTCACCGCCGACACCCCGTAGCAGCGGGGGACGCCGTTGACCAGCACGCCCACCAGGAACTCGGGCGCCACGCTCGTGCCCTCGAGCGACCACTCGGTCCCGCACAGCCCGCGGTCGAGGTCGTAGCTCGTGCTGTACACCCGGTACCACGAGAACCGTGCGGGGGTCGACTCGTACGCGTTGTCGGTCCACCCCAGATGAACGGCGCCGTTCAGCGAAATGGACGTCAGGGCCGTGGGCGCCGGCAGCTGCAGTCGCTCGTCGATCGTGACCGCGTTGCTCGGCGCGCTCTCGTTGCCGTCGAAGTCGACCGCGGTGACGTGGTATTGCAGGTGGGGGACGCCGTTGTCGTGGAAGGTATTGGAGGTGGTCTCGCCGCGTGAAGCGAAGCCCTCGTTCGTGGACCCGCGCGAGTACACCCGGTAGGCCGCGATGTCGCCCTCGACGCCCGGCTCCCAGGCGAGGATAATCCCCGCCGGCCGGTCGGGGTCGCCGCTAGGCTCCAGCTGGTACGTCAGATCCACCGGCGGCGCCGGGGCATCGGTGAACAGTGTGGTCGCCTGGCAGGCAGCCATCGACAGCAGGGCGCCGAGCCCAGTGGCGTAGGTCGCGAGTCGCATGCAGTCCTCTCGGGCAGAATGTCCGCCCCAGGGCCTTAGCAGGCGTCGTGCCGAGGCGTAACAGGCTGCCGCAAATGACGTTACGTGCGGCTGCTCGGAGCTGGTGTCCCCGCCGCGGGACAGTGCGGCGCCACGAGGAGCGACGATTCAACTTGAGGGGCGTTCCCTGGTCCCATAGTCCCATCAAGTTGGAACGGCACTAGCGGGTGTAGGTCTCCTGGTCGTAATCGAACTTGATCCCCGCCTGATCGATGAGCGCGATGCCGAAGCTGAAGGCGAAGTTGCCGGTCGCGCTCTTGACGAAGGAGAACGACGCGCGCCAGCGATGCAGGTCGCGCTCGAACCGCAGGATCTGCTGGGCAAAACGGCCGGTATCGAAATCGTAGTTCGTGTTCCACGCCGCCTGCCACTTCGGCGTCGGGCTGAAGGTCAGGTTCGCCTGGAGCTGCCGTTGGCCGCCCGCGTCGCTCGCCGGCTGCCCCCGTTGGCGGGTCTGCGAATAGCCGACCGTGAGCGAGAACCCCTGCCCCATGCCGGCGCCGTAGAGGCCGGCGCCGGGATAGCGGCTGCGGATGCTGGGCTGCAGCGTGGGCCCGACTCGGCCGGTGTCCGCGCCGATGGGCGGGGCCGGCGCGCCCGGCGGGGGCTCGCGGCCCAGGCCGAACACGGCCCCGATCCCCCGCAGCGTCGCCGGCGTGATGGCGAAATTGGCCGACACGCTGACGAGGAACGGATCGAATGCGGTGGTGTCGAGCCCGACCTGACCGTCCCACAGATCGTGCGTGAGCTGGAGGTTGAAGCCGCGCAGCAGATCGGAGGCGAAGGTGTTGGTCAGGGACTGGGTCTGCCAGCCGACTCGACCCCGCTGCTTGGCCTGCTCGAAATTGTAGGACACCGCGCTCGTGTTGATGGAGAGCAGCCGGATCCGCGGGGGATCGCGCCCGGTGGTGTCTCCCGCCGGTGAACGCAGCTTCCCCTCGATGTTCTGCGACAGCCCGACGACCAGTGTCTGCTGGGGGTCGGTGCGGGCGTTCAGGGTCGTGCCTGTCGGATCGAGCGCGCGCGCGTAGTCCTCGGGCACGCGCGCGCCCGGCGCGTAGCGGTAGTCCACGATCGGCGAGAAGGTGTGCCGGATGCGCTGCAGCGGCCCGAAGCCGGGGAAGAACCCGAAGAACGAGGGCCGGATGCCCGCGCTGAACGCGAGGCGCTTGCCCTGGACGACGAAGTCCCCGCCCGAGAACTGGTTGCGCAGCATGAAGGGACCGGCCGTCGTCGTGTTCAGGATCTGGATGCTCGGCTGCACCTTCCAAGTCCCGCTCAGCAGTTGGGGAAGATTGATCCCCGTCGTCCAGTCCACACCCGTCTCGAACGTCTGGGCATAGACGACGCGGCGCGTGCCTCCCGGGACGGTGCTGTCGGGAATCACGAACTCCCGGCGCTGGCCGCTGGTCCGATCGACCACGCTGACGTTGTTGCTCCAGTTCCAACGACCGATCCGCAGCGGGGTCCCGAACGCCACCGTCGTGAGCCGGTCATCGAATGCGCCGGTGAGCGTGTCCGGCACCCCGCCCGCGCCGGGCACGAGCAGCGCGGCCTCGGGGTTGTTGTAGGTCTGCGCGTTGGTGAACGAGAACGCGGGCGACCAGGTGATGTCCGACCCGATGTTCACGGGCAACGGGGTCAGCCGGAGCTCGGGGAACGTCTGCCGCACCTGGTCGTTGGAGAGGTTCTGTGAGCGACTGCCACCGAAGTTCAGGGTCCCCCATCGGAGCCGTTTGTCGAAGTTCGCGCTCGACGTCAGCTGGGCGGTGGCGACGTACGGATTCACCACATTCTGCTGCACGACCCGGCCGTTCGTGGCGTAGCTCAGGCTGACGTTGAGCCGGGTGCGGGAGTTGAAGCTCTGGCTGTGATTCCAGGCGAGGTAGCTCGATCGGCCGTCGAGATCGAGCTCCTCGATGTGGGAGAAAGCGAGGCTGCCCGTGACGAAGCGATCCAGCCAGCGGTACTGCAGCTGGGTGTGCACACGGACGTTGCGATTCGAGAACCAGTCTCCCGCCACCAGCAGGTCGAGGTAGTCGTTGATGGCGAAATAGTAGCCCAGGTTCGCCACGTGTCGCTCGTAGGTCCGGGAGGTGCGGACCAGGTCGTTCACGCCGAAGCGCGGCACCAGCATGCCGCTGTGTCGGCCCGAGCGGATGTCCTGGAACATGAACGGCAGCCAGAGCACGGGGACGTCTCGGACGTGCAGCACGGCGGGGCGCGCGACCATCACGTTCTTGTTGAGCCACTTCACCTGCCCCGCGGAGAAGTGGTAGTGCGGCACGGGGAGGTCGCACGACGTGACCTCACTGGAAGCCCCAAAGACCCGCGTGGCGCCCGAGTCCACGGCGAGATCGCCCCGCATGAACCAGGTCGCGCCCCCCTGCTGGAAATCCGTGAGGGCGTCCTCCACGATCCCGCGCTTGATGCAGGTGTCGTACCGCATGCCCTCGCCCACCAGCACGGTGCCCCCGTCGAACAGTCGGGGGGAGCCGCGGGCATCGAGCCGGCAGCTCGCCTCCCGATACCGGACCGAATCGGCCTCGAGGCGCGTGCCCTCGCGCTCGACGTAGGCCTCGCCCCGCAGGACGATGAGCTGGCTGTCGCCCTGGACGACGAGGGTATCGGCGACGTATCGCGTCACCCGGTAGCCCGCTTGCCGCAGCAGGGAGTCCATCACGGCGTCGGACGGGGGGAACGCCCGCGTGGGGCCGGTGGGCAGCCCGAGCTTCCGCGCGGTCGCGGTATCGAGCGTGCGCCCGGTCGGGGTCGCCCGGGCCGC
>CAZVSO010000169.1:0-5741 GCA_964629425.1 uncultured Gemmatimonadaceae bacterium | reverse complement strand
AGGGGGATAAGGCGTCAAATTACGCGGGGGCTCGTAACCGCGCAAGGAAACGCGTGTTAGGGGCCGCCGCCCGGCGGGGCGCTCACAGCGTCCGCGAGGGCCGCCTCCCGGCCGATCAGCCCCCGCCGCAGCCAATGCCAGAACAGGAGTGACCCGATGATCACGGTGATGTAGCTGTTGATGAACCGCCAGATCAGGATGTAGCTCGGCACCAGCGGGCGCGGCACGTAGATGGACATGACCGCCGCCGACAGCAGCTCGGCGAGCCCAGACCCGCCGGGGGTCGGGGCGAAGTACAGCAGGAAGGTGATGAGGGTCTGCAGCAGCAGGATGTCCAGGAAATGTGCCTCGATGCCGAGTGCGCGCAGGGCCGCGTAGCCCGCCAGGAGCTTGTTTCCGTGCGAGGGCCCCGAGAGCAGAATGGCCCACAACAGGGCCAGTAGTCCCTTGGGACTGCCGAACTCGACTAGACAGGCGTGCGCCCGATCGATGCCGGCACGCAGGTGATCGATCCGCGCCGCGACGCTGGTGCTGCGGCGCTCGAGGTGCGTCGCGACCCAGTGCACGGCGTCGCGGAGCCAGCGGGGGAAGAACATCGCGAACAGCATGCCTGCCCCGATGACCGCGAACAGGGTGAGACTGAGTCGGAACAGATCGTACAAGGTGATGCCGAGCGCCACGCCGTGCTGCTCGAGCGAGCGCCCCGCGCCGAAGGCGATGGCCAGCGGGCCCGCGATCGCGAAGAAGGCCACCGTCGCGACGAACGTCATGAAGGTCGACGTCATCGCCTCCGGCAGCCGCACCCCGGCGCGCCGCATGCGCCACATCATCATGGGGGCGGCGCCGCTCTGGAACGGCGTGAGGTAGGCGCCCCAGGCGCTCATGCCGCTCGCCACGATCATGTCCCGCAGCCGAACCCCGGGATGGACGTGGCGGGCCACGACCCACACCCGCGCCCCGCCCGCGACCCAGTCCATCGATGCCAGCAGGAGCCCCAACGCTATCCAGCGCCAGCGCAGGTGCAGCAGCGCGGAGACGAACGCCGGCAGATTGTCGCCGTACAGCAGCAGGCCGACGACACCAAGGAGCGAGATGGCGGCGAACAGTTCGAGGCCGCGCCGCAGCAGACGTGGTGTGAGGGCAAGCGCCATGTGGGGCCGAAGCTACGCCGCGGTGTCCGCCGCGCCAGGGCCGCATGGCCCCCCCGCGCCGGTTATGTTTGATGGTTATGCGCGCGCCCCCCGACCGTGTGATCATCCGCAACGCGCGGCAGCACAACCTGAAGGGCATCACCGTCGAGATCCCGCGCCGGGCCGTGACCGTGGTGACGGGGCCCTCCGGCTCGGGCAAGAGCTCGCTGGCATTCGACACCCTCTACGCCGAAGGTCAGCGCCGCTACATCGAGTCCCTCTCCACCTACGCGAAGCAGTTCCTGGAGCGGATGCCCCGGCCCGACGTCGAGGCCCTCGAAGGGGTGTCTCCCGCCGTGGCCATCGAGCAGCGCAACCCGACGACCTCCAGCCGGTCGACCGTCGGCACCGCCACCGAGATCTACGACTACCTCCGGCTGCTGTGGGCCCGCGTGGGGACGACCTACTGCCGCCACTGCGGCGCCGTGGTGAAGAGCGACACCGTGCAGGAGGTGGTGGACGAGATTCTCTCGGGAAACGGGAAGCGCGAAGCGGGAAGCGGGGAGCCGGGCGCGGCCGCCGCCGCAGAGCCGGGCAGTCCGCCGGTCCGTCCGCCCGACGGTCCACCTGTCGTCATCGCTTTTCCGCTGCCGCCGAGTGCCCGGCGGCCCGACGTGGAGGTCGCCGCGCAGCTGCGCGCCGCCGGCTTCGTGCGGGCGCAGGTTGACGGTGGCCTGGTGCGACTGGACGAGCCCGGGGCCGAGCAGGCCGTTCGAGAGGGCGGCGAGGTGCTGGTGGTCGTGGACCGCCTCACTGCCACCGAGGCCAGTCGCGGCCGGCTGGCCGAGGCGGTGGCGACCGCGTTCGGCGAGGGCGAGGGGGTGGCGCTGGCGCTGTTGAACGGGGCGCGGCGGCGGTTTTCCGAGCAGCCCGCCTGCTCCACCTGCAGCCAGCCAGCGCCGGCACCGACGCCGAACCTGTTTTCCTTCAACCACCCCCGCGGAGCCTGCCCCGGGTGCAACGGGTTCGGCGCCGTCCTGGAGTACGACGAATCCCTCATCGTACCGGACCCGGACCGCTCCCTCGCCGACGGGGCGCTCGATCCCTGGACCAAGCCGCGCTACGAGGGGCGGCGGCGCATCCTGCGTGACACGGCGCGCGCACGACGCATCCCGTTCGACGCGCCGTGGCGCAGACTGCCGGAGGAGGCCCGGCGCTTCCTGCTGCACGGCCGGGCGGGCCGCTACGTCGGCGTCTTCCCGTTTCTCAAGCGGCTCGAAGACAAGCGCTACAAGCAGTACATCCGGGTCTTCCTGCGACAGTACCAGCTCGCCCGGACCTGCCCCGCGTGCGGCGGCGCGCGGCTCCGGCCCGAGGCGCTCGCGGTGCGGATCGGCGACCGCACGATCGCGGCGGCCGCGGCGCTCCCGACGGCCGATCTGCGGGACTGGCTGGCCGGCCTCGAGCTGTCACCGTTCGCGCGCGCCGTCGCCGCCGACGTGCGGGACGAGCTGGCGGCCCGCCTCGGCTTCGCCACCGACGTCGGGCTGGGCTATCTGACCCTCGACCGCCTGACGCGGACGCTGTCGGGCGGCGAGGCGCAGCGCATCGCCCTCGCCAATGCCCTCGGCGCGCACCTGACGGACACGCTGTACGTCCTCGACGAGCCCTCGATCGGGCTGCACCCCGTGGACATCGACCGGCTCCTCGGGCTGCTGCGTCGGCTGGCGGACGCGGGCAACACCGTCGTCGTCGTCGAGCACGATGCGCGAGCGATGCTCGCCGCCGACTGGATGGTGGAGCTGGGTCCTGGGAGCGGCGAAGCCGGCGGGCAGCTCGTCTATCAAGGCCCCGCGGCGGCCGTGCGCGAGGCCGGCACGCTGACCGGCCAGTACCTGCGCGGCGACAAGAGCATCGCCGTGCCCTCGGCCCGTCGCCCGGCGGGGCCGCCCTGGCTGGAGGTGCGGGGCGCCCGGCTCCACAACCTGCACGCCGTCGATTGCCGCATTCCCTTGGGAACGCTCACGGCGGTCACCGGCGTGTCGGCCCCGGGCAAATCGACGCTGGTCCACGACGTGCTGTATCGCCACCTGGAAGCCCGGCTGCGGGGCGGCCACAGCGCCAAGGCGCATCTCGGCGAGCCGGTGGGCGTGGTGCAGGCCCTCGAGGGCTGGCAGGCGCTGGCGGACGTGGTGCTGGTGGACCAGGCACCCATCGGCCGGACGCCGCGCTCCAACCCCGTCACGTACATCAAGGCATTCGATGAGCTGCGGGCCCTGTTCGCGGCACAGCCGCTGGCGCGCGAGCGGCGCTATCGGCCCAGCACGTTCTCGTTCAACGTGGCCGGCGGCCGCTGCGAGGCGTGCGACGGCGCCGGCCACGTGATGGTCGAAATGGTGTTCCTGGCCAACGTGTTCGTGCCGTGCGAGATCTGCGACGGCCGGCGGTTCCGCCGCGAGGTGCGCGACGTCCGGCTCCGCGGCCGCTCCATCGACCAGGTGCTGGAGCTGACGGTAGACCAGGCACTGCGAGAGTTCCCAGGGCGCCCGCGCCTGGCCCGCGCCCTGTGGCACCTCCAGCAGGTGGGTCTGGGATACCTGCGGCTCGGCCAGCCGGCCACGACCCTGTCGGGGGGCGAGGCCCAGCGGCTCAAGATCGCCCGTGAGCTGGCGCAGGCGGGCTCCCGCCGCCGCCCAGGGCGCAAGCTCTACATCCTGGACGAGCCCACCACCGGCCTGCACCTCGACGACGTGCGCGTGCTGTGTCGCGTGCTCGACCGGCTGGTGGACGCCGGCCACACGGTGCTGGTCATCGAGCACCACCTCGACGTCATCAGGCGCGCCGACTGGGTCATCGACCTGGGCCCCGGCGCGGGCGAGCAGGGCGGTCGGGTCGTCGCGCAGGGGACGCCGGAAGAGGTCGCGAACACGACGTCGGCCACGGGGCGCTACCTGGCGGCGCGGTCGTGACGCCGCGCCAGGCGGCGCTGCTCCTGATCGCCGCCTGCGCGATCTGGGGCGCGAGCTTTCCCGTCGTCAAGGCCGCTCTCGACTCCGCGAGCCCACTCGCGTTCGTCGCCGTGCGGTTCGCCCTGGCCGCCTTGGTGCTCGCGCCGAGCGCCGGCCTGCGGGCGCTCCGCCCCGGCCCCGAGCTCACGGCCGGCCTGCTGCTCGGGATCGGGTTGGGTGTAGGGTTCGCCACCCAGGCAGTCGGGCTGGTGACGACGACGCCGTCGCGCTCCGCGTTCATCATCGCGACCTCGTCGATCATCGCACCGTTCGTCGCCACCGCCGTCGCCCGGGAGCCGCTGCGGGCGCCGACCGTCGGCGCCCTGGCCCTCGCCACCGCGGGCCTCTATCTCCTGACCGCACCCGAGGCCGGTGGCCTGAACCGCGGGGACCTCTGGACCGTAGTCACCGCGCTGGTCTTCGGCGCACAGATCGTGGCAGTGCGCGAGCTTGGCCGCCGCTACTCCCCGGACCGACTCGTGTGGCTCCAGATCGCGACGACCGCCGTCGCCGTCGCGATCGCGGCCGCCGTGCTCGAGCGCCCGCACATCCGCTGGGCGCCCGGCATGTTCGCCGCCCTGGCCTACACCGGGGTCCTGGCCACCGCCGTCGCGCTGCGCTGGCAGATGCACGCCCAGCGCCACATGTCGTCGGCGCGCGCCGCGCTGCTGTTCTGCTTCGAGCCGGTCTTCGCCGCCGTGGCGGCCTGGCTGTGGCTGGGGGAGCGCCTCTCCGGCACCCAGTGGGGCGGAGCGGCGCTCATTCTCGTCGGGATGGTGGTCGCGGACCTGCCGGGGGAGCGGTGACGCATTGACAAGACCTCCCTCCGATGATACTTGGCCTAGCGGAGGTTGGCCTCTTCAGGTCAATCCCGAAACGCAATATCTGTTCTATGAGAGTGATTGTTAGGCGGCTTGAACGAAACGAAAGGATGTTGCGATGAAGAAGTCGCTAGGGATCGACTCCCGCATAATAATTGCTCTGCTCGTCGCAACCTCCCTCATGATGGGTTGTCGCAAGAGCCAGACCCCAGCCGCTTCTCTACTGATTGGAGAGTGGGAGGCTCAAGGTCAGCCCGACAACCTCTATCGGATGCGCGTTGAATGGAACAGCGAGCAAGAGGAATTCAAGGGATTCCTCACCCAGCAGGGGAAGATGTCGGAATTCGTCGGGTTCACGTTAGGCGAGCATGTTTGGACGGCGACTCCGACCAGCGATCCCAACATACTGGCAGAGGAGCAGAAATGGCGATCGGGTAGCGATGGCGTTTCGACGGAGGTCACATGGACAACGGGCACCGTTGATTTGACCAAGTGTTCAGCGGATGAGCTTGTTTCTACGCAGTTTGCCTTCAAAAGGGTGAAGTGACCAGCGCGAGACGCGCGGACTCGAGGCATCGCTAGTCGCTGGTCCTGGCGCACCTCGGCGCCGGGCGGAAAGGAAGAAGGAGGTTCCGGGCATGCGTGCCTTCCACGGGGCGGCGCTGCGCGGATCCCTGCTTGATCGCGGGCTGTGACGGGGCGGAGCCGGCGCGCCGCCTCAGCCCCTGGAGATCGAGCCCGTCACCCCGAAGGAGCTGACCCGGCTCCACCAGCAGGTGCTG
>CAZVSO010000168.1:0-5803 GCA_964629425.1 uncultured Gemmatimonadaceae bacterium | reverse complement strand
GCGCATTGCCGGCGTGGATCTGCCGCGCGAGAAAAAGATCCTCTACGCCCTCCCGTACATCTTCGGCATCGGACGCAACAACGCGCGGGCCGTGCTCGCCGAGACCGGTGTGAGTCCCGACGCGCGGGTGCGCGACCTCCGCGACGCCGAGGTAGCGCGCCTGCGGCAGGTGATCGAGCGCGACTTCAAGGTCGAGGGGGCGCTGCGCACCGAAGTGGCGATGAACATCAAGCGACTGATGGAGATCGGCACGTATCGGGGCGCCCGGCACCGCAAGAACCTCCCGGTGCGCGGCCAGCGCACCCATACCAACGCGCGCACCAAGAAGGGGCCGCGGCGCGCGATTGCGGGCAAGAAGAAGCCCATGATGAAAAAGTAGATGACCCAGCCGACCCAGCCGACCCAGCCGACCCAGCCGACCCAGCCGATCCCGCCGACCGCGTCGACCCAGTCGACCCAGTCGCCCCCGCCGGCCCAGCCGAAACCTGCGGGCGCGAAGCGCGCGAAAAAGGTCGTCGAGGCCGAGGGCGTCGCCCACATCACGGCGACATTCAACAACACGCTCATCACGATTACCGACGCGCAGGGGAACACCCTCGCGTGGGGCTCCTCGGGTAAAGCGGGCTTCAAGGGGTCGAAGAAGTCCACGCCCTTCGCCGCTACGGTCGCGGCCGAGCAGGCCGCGCGCGAGGCGCTGAGCATGGGTGTCCGGCGGGTGCACGTGCGGGTGCAGGGGCCGGGCTCGGGACGCGAGTCGGCGATCCAGGCCCTGGCCACGGCGGGCCTGCAGATTCGCTCCATTCGCGACGTGACGCCGATCCCGCACAACGGCTGCCGGCCGCCCAAGAAGCGGCGGGTCTGAGTCATGGGACGCTATACCGGCCCGGTCTGTAGGCTCTGCCGCCGCGAGGACACCAAGCTCTTCCTCAAGGGCACGCGCTGCCTCACGGAGAAGTGCGCCATCGAGCGACGGGCCTACGCCCCCGGGGAGCATGGACAGTCGACGGGGCGGCGGCGCAAGACGTCCGAGTACGCCAAGCAGCTGCGCGAGAAGCAGAAGGTGAAACGCATCTACGGTCTCTCCGAGCGGCAATTCCGCAACGTGTTCGAGCGGGTGCTGCGCGAGCCCGGGGTGACGGGGGAAGCCCTGCTGGTCGCGCTCGAGAGCCGGCTCGACAATCTGGTGTACCGCATGGGCTTCGCGACGTCGCGCCGGCAGGCGCGGCAGCTCGTGCGCCATCGGCACATCCAGGTGAACGAGCACACGGTGGACATTCCCTCGCACCGGGTCCGGCCGGGCGACGAGGTGCGGGTCGCCGAAGCGAGCCGCGAGCTCGTGCAGGTCCGGGTGGCCCTCGAGCAGTTCGGGCGCACGCAGCCGGTGCCATGGATCCAGGTCGACCCCGACAAGGCCGCGGGGCGGGTGACCGAGCGGCCGACCCGCGACGTCATCCCGATCGCGGCCCAGGAACAGCTAATCGTCGAGCTCTATTCCAAGTGATGACGACTCTTGATCTGACCGGTCTGGTGCGCCCCCACGTGGTCGAGATGACCAAGCGGGAGGACAACCCCAATGCGGCGGAGTTCCGGCTTCAGCCGCTCGAGCGGGGCTACGGATACACGCTGGGCAACGCCCTCCGCCGGATGCTCCTGTCCTCGCTGCGCGGGGCCGCCGTGTGGGCGTTCCGCGTCGACGGCGTGGTGCACGAGCATCAGACGATCCCGGGTGTGGTCGAGGACGTGCACCAGATCATCCAGCGGCTGAAACAGCTGACCCTGGTGCTCGCCCCCGAGGTGGACGAGGCGGTGCTGCACATCAAGGCCGAGCGGGCCGGGCCCGTGTTCGCCCGCGACATCGAAGCGCAGGGCGCGGTGACCGTGGGGAACCCCGACCAGCTGCTCTTCACGCTGCAGGACGAGCGCGAAATCGGCGTCGAGCTGCATGTGAACAAGGGGCGGGGCTACGTGGAGGCCGAGCAGCACCCGGTGGATCGCAGTCTGCCCGTGGACGTGATTCGCATCGACTCGATCTACACCCCGGTGCGCCGGGCCAACTTCACGGTGGCCGAAACGCGCGTGGGGCAGCGCACCGACTACGACCGGCTCACGCTCACGGTCGAGACCAACGGCGCGGTCACGCCGGAAGACGCCGTGGCGTACGCGGCGGCGCTGGCCCAGGAGCACTTCCGCTTCTTCGTGGACTTCGGTCGGGTGCCGGTAGTGGCGGCCGCGCCGGCGGGGAACGGCGGGGCCGTGGCGGGCGGGCTCCTCGAGCGGCTCGACCGGTCCATCGACGACGTCGGGCTGTCGGTCCGCTCGGTCAACTCGCTCAAGAACTCCAACGTCCGCACGCTGCGGGATCTGGTGCAGTACCGCGAAGAGGACCTGCTGCGCGTGAAGAACGTGGGCGAGAAGGCGCTCGGCGAGATCGCCGAGCTCCTGCGGCGGGAGCAGCTCAACTTCGGGATGCGCTTCGAGGAATCGGTTGGCGAGCTGCGCGTCGTGGATCCGGGCACGCCGCCGCTGGCGCAGCCGAGCGACGAGGTCTGAGTGCGGCACCGCGCCAAGCACCGCCAGCTGTCCCGCACGGCCAGCCACCGCCGGGCGCTGCTCGCCAACCTCGCCACGAGCCTGTTCCGCCACGAGCGGGTGGTCACCACGGAGGCGAAAGCCAAGGAGCTGCGGCCCTACGCAGAGCGCCTGATCACGCTGGCGCGCCGCGGCGACCTTCACGCCCGCCGGCTGGTCGAGCGCCGCATCAAGGACCGCGACGTGACCCACCGGCTGTTCACCGACTACGGCAAGCGCTTCGCGACCCGGCCCGGCGGATACACGCGGATTGTGAAGCTGGGCCATCGCCCGGGCGACGGGGCGGACGTCGCCCGGATCGAGCTGCTGAGTGCGTGAGGCCGGGGGCAGCGCGGGGCGGGGCGCGCAACGCGAAGGGGGGATCCCGGCGGGTCCCCCCTTTTCGTTACGATGCCTTCAGCACCCGGTTCGATTTGATGCAGCGCGTGCAGACGCGCTGGCGACGCGCCACGCCGCCGGCCAGCACCCGCACCGACTGCAGGTTGGGGTACCAGCGGCGTTTCGTCTTGTTGTTGGCGTGGCTGACGCTGTGGCCAGTCACAGGACCTTTGCCGCAGATGTCGCACCGGCGAGCCATACGCTATCGTCCGAGCGGGAATGAGCGCTAAACGACAACCCCCCGCCGTGCGGCCGGGGATCGCGAAGCGGCCGAAAGGTAAACGCGTGCCCCAGGCGCGGCAATCCCGCAAGACGGCCGTCATTACGGGCGTCACCGGTCAAGACGGCTCGTACCTGGCCGAGCTGCTGCTCGAGAAGGGGTACGAGGTCATCGGCGTGGTGCGCCGCACGTCGCACGACCCGACCGAGCGCATCAGCCACCTGCTCGACCGGATCCACGTCGCGCCGGCGGACCTCCTGGACCAGCACTCGCTCACGGGCGTCATCCGCGACGCCCGGCCGCACGAGGTCTACAACCTCGCCGCGCAGAGCTTCGTGCCCACCTCGTGGACGCAGCCCGTGCTGACCGGCGAGGTGACCGCGCTGGGCGTCACCCGGCTGCTCGAGGCGGTGCGCCTGGCGCACCCGCAGGCCCGGTTCTACCAGGCCAGCTCCTCGGAGATGTTCGGCAAGGCCGCGGAAACGCCGCAGCGCGAGACGACGCCGTTCTATCCCCGCTCGCCCTACGGCGTGGCCAAGGCGTACGGGCACTGGATCACCGTGAACTACCGCGAGTCGCACGGGCTCTATGCGGTCAGCGGCATCCTGTTCAACCACGAGTCGCCGCGCCGGGGCCTCGAGTTCGTGACCCGGAAGGTCACGCACACCGTCGCGCGGATCGTGCGGGGCCGCGCCACGGAGCTGCGGCTCGGCAACCTCGACGCGCGCCGCGACTGGGGCTACGCCGGCGACTACGTGGACGCCATGTGGCGCATGCTGCAGCAGCCGGCGCCCGACGACTACGTGATCGGCACGGGCGAGACCCACAGCGTGCGCGAGCTCTGCGAGGTCGCCTTCGGGCACGCCGGGCTCGATTGGCGCCGCTACGTGAAGGTCGATCCGCGCTTCGTCCGGCCCGCCGAGGTCGACCTGCTCCAGGCCGACCCGGCCAAGGCGCGGCGGGTGCTCGGTTGGGCGCCGCGCGTCAGCTTCGCGGAGCTGGTGCGCATGATGGTGGACGCCGACCTGGAGCGGGTGGCGTGAAGGTGCTCGTCACCGGGGCCGACGGGTTCGTGGGGCGCTGGCTCGTCCGCCGCCTCCTGACCGATGGACGGGAGGTATCCGCCGCCGTCCGGCCCGCGGCCGGCGGCGTCGACGACGGCTTCACCGCCGAGGAGCGCGCCGCGGTGCGGTGGCTCCCGCTCGAGCTGACCGATGCCGAGTCGGTGCGGCGGTGCGTAGCGCATCCCTACGACGCGGTGGCCCACCTGGCGGCGGTCGCCTCGGCGGTGGACGCCGTCCGAGACCCAGGCCACGCCTGGAACGTGAACGCCGCGGGGACGGCCCGCCTCGTGCAGGCGCTGGCCGAGGCGCGGCGCGACGGGCCGGCGGACCCGCTGGTGCTCGTGGTCTCCACCGCCGAGGTGTACGGCCGGGGCGACGGCGGCCTGCGGCAGGAATCCGACCCGCCGACTCCGGTGTCCCCGTACGCGGCGAGCAAGCTGGGTGCGGAGATCGCCGCGCTCGAGACCTGGCGTCGCACGGGCTTGCGCGTCGTCGTCGCGCGGCCGTTCGCCCACACCGGCCCGGGCCAGGACACGCGGTTCGTGATCCCGGCCTTCGCCCAGCGACTGCGGTTCGCCAAGAAGATCGGGGCGCCGGTCGTGAAGGTGGGCAACCTGGAGCCGGTGCGCGAGTTCCTCCACGTGAAGGATGTGGTGTCCGCCTACGTCCGGCTGCTGGTGCAGGGAGTGCCCGGCGAGATCTACAACGTCGCCGTCGGCAAGGGGATCTCGCTCGAGGACCTGTTGTTCAGGATGGCGGCCATGCTGGGCGTGCGGCCGCTGGCCGAAGCCGATCCCGACCTGATGCGGGCGGCCGACATCCCGCACCTCGTGGGCGACGGGTCCAAGCTCCGCACGGCGACCGGCTGGTCGCCCCGGTCCCGGCTGGACGACACGCTGCAGGACGTGCTCGATGCCCAGGCGGACTGACCTGCAGCGCATCCTGCTCATCGGCTCCGGCCCGATCGTGATCGGGCAGGGGGCCGAGTTCGACTACTCGGGCACGCAGGCCGTCAAGGCCCTGAAGGAAGAGGGCTACCAGGTCGTGCTCGTGAACTCGAACCCGGCCACCATCATGACCGATCCCGAGCTGGCCGATCGCACCTACATCGAGCCCGTGACGCCGGCGTGGGTGCGCCGCGTGATCGAGCGCGAGCGCCCGGATGCGCTGCTGCCCACGATGGGCGGCCAGACCGCGCTCAACGTGGCCATGGCGTTGGCTCAGGACGGCACGCTGGCGGAGTTCGGGGTGCGGCTCATCGGCGCCACCGAGCGCGCCATCCGGATGGCCGAGGACCGGGCGGAATTCGCGGCGGCGATGCGGCGTATCGGGCTCGCGATTCCCGAGGGCCGGACGGTGGGGAGCGTGGCCGAGGCGCAGGCCGCGGCGGCGGACACGGGATTCCCGGTGGTCGTCCGGCCCTCCTTCACGCTCGGGGGCACGGGGGGCGGCGTGGCGTACAACCGGTCCGAGCTGGACGCCCTCGTCGCATGGGCGCTCGATTGCTCGCCCGTGCGCACGACGCTGATCGAGCGGAGCGTGCTGGGGTGGA
>CAZVSO010000167.1:0-5810 GCA_964629425.1 uncultured Gemmatimonadaceae bacterium | reverse complement strand
CCGCTCGATGAACCCCTCGGTGACCTTGAAGGCGCCGCCGTAGGCGCCGACATCCTCGCCCAGGATGAAGACGCGCTCGTCGCGCTCCATCTCCTCCCACAGCCCCTGGCGCAGGGCCTCGAGGTAGGTGATCTCAGGCATCAGGGGCCCCCCGCCCCGAACCGCACCGGCACCCGCACCATCTGCCGCACCGCGCGAGCGCCCACCCGCGCCGGCGTGAAAACCATCTTCGCGGCCGACTGCCGGGCGGGAGCGTCGAGCGCGGCATTGGTCGACGACACCACCTTCACCGATCCCATCTCGGGGCGCCCCGTCGTGTCGACCACGAGCTCGAGCACCACCTCCCCCCGCACCCCCGTGGACACCGGGGCCGGGGCCCCGAGCAGGCGCGCGGGGGAATCCACCTCCGACTCGCGAAACACCTGCCGCGCGGTGCTCGGCAGCCGGAACCGCACCGGCACCCGCACGAGCGTCGGCACCGCGCTACCCTGCACCCGGCCGGGAGTGAACACCGCCTGGGCGATCACGGCTCGCGCGGGCGCCTCGAAATCCGGGTGGGGCGACGAGACCACCCGGATCGACGCCGGCTCGGGCCGGCCCGCGCGGTCGATCACGGCCTCGACGACCACGTCGCCTTCCACTCCCGCCCGGCGCAGGCTGTCGGGATAGGCAGGCGTAAGCGCCGTCGCCAGACTCGGAGGCGTCTCCACCGCGCCGGCCGCGAACACCGTCTCGCGTGGTGCGGCTGCCGGCGCAGGGGGCTCCGGTGAGCCTCCGCCGCAGGCGGCGGTGGCGAGCAGCGCGCCGGCCATCGCGAGCATCGCCGCGCGGGCCGAGGGAGGGGTCATGCGACGGGCGCTCGAAACCACAGCGACTCCGCCGCCCGCGGGCTCGCGTACACGCCGTCCAGCGCCGACTCGGGCGCGGGCAGCGGCTCGTTCACGCACGCATCGGTGGCCCGATCGACCTCGTCCCGCACGCCATCGTCGATGTCCTTGAGGTCCTGCTTGTCCGCCCAGCCGCCGTCGAGCAGCCGTTTCACGTAGCGATCCACCGGGTCGTTGTCCAGGGCCCACTGTTCCGGCTCGCCCTTCGGGACGTAGCGCTGATCGTCGTGCTCGGCGTGTCCCTTGCGCCGGTAGGTCTTGACCTCGATGAAGTGCACGCCTTTGCCACCGCGCGCCCGGTCCACGGCGAATCTGGTCGCCTCGTACACCGCCAGCACGTCGTTGCCGTCCACGGTGACCGCGGGGATCCCGTAGCCCTTCGCCTTCTCGGCCAGGTCTTTCACGGCGAACTGCTTCTCGGGCGGCGTGGAGTAGGACCAGTGGTTGTACTCGCCGATCACCACCAGCGGGCAGCGCTGCACGGCGGCGAAGTTGAGACCCTCGTGAAACGCGCCGGTCGAGGTGCCCCCGTCGCCGATGTACACCAGGCCGACGCGCTTCTCGCCGCGCAGTTTGAACGTGAGCGTGATACCGGCCATCACGGGAATCATGTCCCCCAGGTGCGAGATCTGGCCCAGGTAACCGAGCGCGAGGTCGTTGAAATGGACGTTCATCTCGCGGCCGCCTGTGGGGCTCTCGGCCTTGGCCATGTACTGCCGCAGGATCTCGACCGGCCGGGCGCCCATCACCAGCATCGAGCCGAGGTTGCGGATCAAGGGCGAGAGGATATCGCGGTGGCGGCCGCGCTCGAGGGCGTAGGCGGAGGCCACCGACTCCCCTTCCTGCCCCAAGGAGCGGTACAGCCCGCCGATCACCTTGGTCTGGCGATACAGCGCGGTGAGCCGCTCCTCGAGCGTGCGCGTGAGGCGGAGATAGCGGTACATCTCCAGCAGCTGGTCGCGCGACAGCCCCGCCGGGAGGGGAGCCGACGGGGGCGACTGCAGCGGCGCGGCGCGGGAGGTCATGGGCTAAATTATAGTGGGCGTGAAACTTGGCGGGGCCGAACCGAGGAAGCAAGCGGAGCGACGCCCGGGCGCCGCGCGGAGGAGGTCACAATGGCGAACGTCAAGCTGTGGGTCACAGGCATGTCCTGCGGCCACTGCCAGGCCAAAGTCCAGCAGGCCTTGAAGGGCATCAGCGGCGTGTACGCGGCGGTAGTGGACCTGACGGACGGCGAGGCCGAGGTGGATTTCGACGACGACGCGCTGACGACGCAGCAGCTCATCGCGGCGGTCGAGAAGGCTGGATACGGTGCCAAACTGGGAGGCTAGTTCAGTACGCCCCTCTGACCTCGTGCGTCGGATCGGCTTCGCGGTGCACCTCGGCCAGGAACCGCTTAGCGAGCTTGTCGATCTCGGACTCTCCCACCTGGTCGGTCGCAACCTCGACGAACGTGTAGTGCCCGCCTTCGGGTCGAGCGGTGATGGTCACCCGGCCCACGCTGCCACTGTAGGCGCGCCGCCGTGGCGCCTCCTCGGCCGGCGCGAGCTGAGGGCCGAAGTGCGTGGCGGCGAGCTCGAGCACCCGGTCCGGGGCGAGGCTGGTACGATGGAAGTAACGCATCTCAGTGAGTCCACCCGGGCCGGAAGCGCCGGAGCGTCAGGCTGTTGAGCACCACGCTCAGGCTGGAGAACGCCATGGCCGCGCTCGCCACCACCGGCGAGAGCAGGATCCCGAACACGGGGTACAGCGCCCCCGCGGCGACCGGGATTCCCACCACATTGTAACCGAAGGCCCACACCAGATTCCAGCGGATGGTGCGGACCGTGCGCCGTGCCATTCGGATGGCCGTCACCACGGCCCGCGGATCTCCCCGGATGAGCGTCACGTCGGACGCCTCGATGGCGATGTCGGTCCCCGTGCCGATGGCGACGCCGACGTCCGCCTGAGCGAGCGCGGGGGCGTCGTTGATCCCGTCGCCTACCATCGCGACGCGGCGACCCTCCCCTTGCAGCGTGCGGACCAGATCGCTCTTCTGCGACGGCAGCACCTCGGCATGCACGACGTCGATGCCGACCTCGCGCGCAACGGCCTCGGCGCTCGCCCGCGTGTCACCGGAGACCATGCGCACCGCCAGGCCGAGACGGCGCAGCCCCTCGACCGCCGCACGCGCGGTCGGCTTGATCGCATCGGACACCGCGAGCACCGCCTGCGGGCGCTGGTCCACGACGACCACCATGAGCGACCGCCCCTCGTCGGCGAGGCGCCGGGCCTCGCGGTCCAGCGAGCCGAGGTCCAGGCGGCGCTCGAGCGCGTGCCGCAGGGAGATCACCTCGACGGTGCGCCCTTCGACCGTGCCACGCACGCCCCGCCCTTCGAGGACCGTGAAGCGCTCCACCGGCAGCAGCGAGACCTGCCGCTCGCGCGCCGCCTGGACCACCGCCTGGCCGAGCGGGTGCTCGGAGCGCTGCTCGACCGACGCGGCCCAGCGCAGCGCGTCTTCCGGCGCCACGGCCGCCCCGTCCGGCGCGCTCGCCGTCACGAGGCGGGTCACTGTGGGCCGGCCTTCGGTGATGGTGCCCGTCTTGTCGAGCAGCACCGTGTCCACCGAAGCCAGTCGCTCGAGCGGCGCGCCGCCGCGGACGAGGATGCCCTGCTCCGCCGCCCGGCCGGTGGCGACGAGGATCGCGGTGGGCGTGGCGAGCCCGAGGGCGCAGGGGCAGGCGATGATCAGCACGGTCACGAACGCGACCGTGGCGAACAGCACGCGGTTGGCCCCGCCGAAGTCGAACCACAGCACGAACGTCGCGATGGCGATGGACGCCACGACCGGGACGAAGACTCCGGCCACCCGATCAGCGATCTGCTGGATCGGCGCCTTGCCGGCCTGCGCCTCCTCGACGAGCCGCACGATCTGGCCCACGGCCGTGTCTTTGCCCACCCGCGTGGCGCGGAAGACGAGGCTGCCCGTCGTGTTGATGGTGCCGCCCATGACCTCGTCGCCCGGGTGCTTGTCGACCGGCAACGGCTCGCCGGTGAGCATCGCCTCGCTCACGGCCGAGCCGCCCTCGGTCACGACGCCGTCCACCGGAATGCGCCCGCCCGGTTTGACCACCACGTGATCACCGGTGACGACGGCCTCGGCGGCGATCTCGAGCTCGCGGCCGTCGCGCCGCACGATGGCGGTCCGCGGCTGCAGTCCCGCGAGTCGTCGTACCGCCTCGGAGGTGCGGCCCTTCGCGCGGGCCTCGAGCAGTCGGCCGAGGAGGACTAGGGCGATGATCGCGGCGACGGCCTCGTAGTAGACGTCGGCGGGGAGGCCGGCGCGGGCGAAGCGCCCGGGCGCGACGGTGGCGACGAGGGAGTAGGCATACGCCGCACCGGTGCCGACGGCGATCAGCGTGTTCATGTCCGCGCTGCGGTGTCGGAAGCCGCTCCACGCGCCCGCGAAGAACTGGCGGCCGGACCAGGCGAGCACGGGGAGCGTGACGGCGGCCAGCACCCAGGGAATCCAGCTGAGCGGCGCAGTGCCCCAGCGCCGCGCCACGAGGTCGCGCAAGACGTGCGCGGCGGGCATGAGCAGCCGCCCCAGCAGATCGAAGCGCTTGAACGTTTCCGGCACCCCCTCGGGCTCGTCGGCCATGAGCACCATGGCGCCGAGCATCGCGACCACGGTGACGCCAGCCGCGAGCGTGAGCTTGCGGGCGAGGACGCGGACCTCGCTCGCGCGGGCGATCCGCTCGCGCTCAACCGGATCCGCAACGGCGATCGGCGCCGCTACCCGAAACCCCGCCGCCTGGACCGCGCGCTCGAGATCGGCCGGCGTCGTCACGCCGGGCACGTAGTCGATGGCGACCGACTCGGTGGCCTGGTTCGCAGCCGCCCGGATCGCGCCGGGGACGCGGGCGAGCGCCTCCTCCAGCGGCCGGACGCTCGCGGCGTAGTGCAGGTCGGCGACCGACAGCGTCACGGTGGCCGTGCCGCAGCCGTAGCCGGCCTCGCGCACCGTCCGGACCAAACCGCCGACGGTGGCCCGGACGTCGTCGTAGTCCACCGCGGCCTTCGCGGTGGCGTAGTTGACGCTGGCGCCCGCCACGCCCGGCGCGGCCGCCAGCGCCTGCTGCACCGTCACGGCGCAGGAGGCGCAGCTCATGCCTTCGATCGGCAGAACGATTCGGGCTCTACTCATGGAACCGGTGCGGTGAGGCGTCGGGCGGCCGCGGGGCGCCGGCCGGCTCGACCACCAGCGTGCCCCGCAGCATGCTCATTCCGCAACGAAAGCGATACTCGCCGGGTTCCTGCGGCGTGATCTCGATGGTCGTGGTCTGGAACGCGGGCAGGAGCCGGTCAATGCCGAACGCGTCGAACACGACGCGCTCGGAGCAGTCGGCGGTCTCGTCGCGATAGAAGTCGAGGCGCACGGGCCGGCCCGCCTGCACGACGATCGTGTCGGGCGTGTAGCCGCCTCTCACGATCACGCGGACTTCCTGGATTCCCTGCGTGACGCTCGCCGCGATCCCGGGGCGCCGCGCGAAGAGGAAATACCACAGGACCCAGGCGATCGCGGCGGCGCCCGCCAGGGTGACGGCGACCTGCGCGGCGCTCACGCCGTCTCGTAGTACTCGATGCCGAGGTGGGTGATCGGCTCCTCGCCCATCAGCCAGCGCAGGGTGTTCTTGAGCTTCGTCTGCTGGATGAAGAGGTCGTGCTCCGGGTACAGGGTACGCGCGGTGTGGGGGCTCTTGAAGTAGAACGACAGCCACTCCTGGATGCCTCCCAGCCCCGCCCGCTGTGCCAGGTCGAAGAACAGGGCCAGATCGAGCACGAGCGGCGCCGCCAAGATCGAGTCCCGGCAGAGGAAATCGACCTTGATTTGCATCGGGTAGCCCAGCCACCCGAAGATGTCGATGTTGTCCCAGCCTT
>CAZVSO010000166.1:0-5829 GCA_964629425.1 uncultured Gemmatimonadaceae bacterium | reverse complement strand
CGCGGCTGGCGACGGACGGGGACCGGCTGCCGGCCGAGGAGCGAACGGCGCTGAGCCTGGTGCTCGCCCGCGCGCGCATCGCCCGCGGCGAGCTCGCCCGGGCCGATTCCGCGCTGGTCGGAGACTCTGGGCTCGAGGCGACCGCGATGCGCGGCTGGATCGCCTTGTACGGCGGCGACCTGCGGCGCGCGGCCGAGCGGTTTCGTGCGGCGGGGCCCTACGCGGGGCAGCGCGAGGCCGCCACCGAGCGCTCCACGATGCTCGCCCTGCTACAGCAGATCCCCCGCGAGCGCTTCCCCGAGCTCGGCGCGGCGCTACTCCTCCTCGCGCGGGGTGACTCCACCGCCGCGGTCGAGGGGCTCGTCGAGGCCGCCGGGCGCCTGGGTGACGACGGGGGGCGTCCGGACGTGCGGCTGCTGGCGGGGAAAGTCGCCGCCCGCCTGGGCGGCCCGCACGAGGCGCGCGCCGCCGCGCTGTTCGCCGACGTGGTCGAGACCGGCGGCACGGGTGCCGCGGCGCCGGCCGCCGAGCTCGAGTGGGCGCGACTCCTGATCCGGCAGGGGCGCCAGACCGAGGCCGTCGCCCATCTCGAGCACCTCATCCTCACCCATCCCTCGAGCGCGGTCGTTCCCGAAGCGCGGCGCGAGCTGGAGCGGGCACGGGGAGCGATTCCCAGATCATGAGACGCCGGGAGTTTGTCGAGGCTCTCGGCCGCTCGGCCGCCGGCTTGAGTCTCGGCTCCTGGGCCGTCCTGGGCCGTCCTGGGCCGTCCCTGGCCACCCTCCTGGTCCCCATGGACGACGCCCAGTCCAACCATCTCAAGGCGTACGGCGTCACCTACCGCGTCATTCAGGCGGGGATGCGCGCCGAGTGGCTGCTCAACTACCGCGGCGGGTCGTTCCTGCTGCCCGACGGCACGGCGGTGCGGCGCGACGCCGCGCTCGCGGGCGTGACCGTGGAGCCGGTGGAGCCCGGCGCGGTGACGGCGATCCGCGGCGAGATCGAGGCGGCGAACGCCGACGCCGTGCCGCTCGAGAAAGCGCCCAAGATCTGCGTGTACGTCACGCCGACCGCGGCGCCGTGGGACGACGCCGTCACCATGGCGCTGCAGTACGCCGGCATTCCCTTTGAAAAGGTGTGGGACCCGGAGGTGCTGAACGGCGGCCTGACGACGTACGACTGGCTGCACCTGCACCACGAGGACTTCACCGGACAGTACTCCAAGTTCTACCTGCTCTACGCCGGCCAGCGCTGGGTGGCCGAGATGGTGCAGCAGAACGGCGCCAGCGCGCGGCGGCACGGCTTCGAGACCGTGCCCGATCTCAAGAAAGCGGTGGCGTACAGAATCCGCGACTACGTCGCGAACGGCGGTTTCCTGTTCGCGATGTGCACCGCCACCGAGACGATCGACCTCACCCTCGCGGCGCGGGGGGTCGACATCGCCGCCACGTTCGCCGACGGGTCGCCCATGGACCCGGGCGCCGACGCGCGCCTCGATTGGCGCGCCGCCTTCGCCTTCTCCGGCGCGGTGCTCGAGCACAACCCGGCGATCGCGGCGTTCTCGGACATCGACGGGCACCAGGTCAACGCGGGCCCGCGGCGCCAGCCGCTCGGCGCCTACACGCTGTTCAACTTCAGCGCGAAGATCGACCCGGTGCCGACGATGCTGGTGCAGAACCACCGGTCCGTGATCCCGGACTTCTACGGCCTGACCACCTCTTTCCTCCGGTCGCGCCTCAAGCCCGGCGTGACCGTCCTGGCCGACGAGGCCGGGGCGCCCTGGGTGAAGTACGTGCACGGGGACCTGGGGAAGGGGACGTGGACGTTCTTCGGCGGGCACGATCCCGAGGACCCGCAGCATCAGATCGGCGATCCGCCGACCGACCTGTCGCTGTTCCCGCACTCGCCGGGGTACCGGCTCATCCTCAACAACGTCCTGTTTCCCGCCGCGAAGAAGCGCGAGCTGAAGACGTGAGCCTCGAGCGCCTCGCCCCGCCGGTGCGCGAGCTTCTGCGGCGGGAGATCGCGGCCGCGCTGGGCCGCGAGGTCTCGTTCGTCGCGCGGTCCGATCCCGACGGCACCCTGCTCGACGCCCGCGTGGTCGCCCGCGGCACCGTGGACGCGGTGCTCGCCCTCCCCGGCGCGGCGGGGCGGGGCG
The DNA here is from genome assembly GCA_964629425.1 of uncultured Gemmatimonadaceae bacterium. Taxonomy (GTDB): domain Bacteria; phylum Gemmatimonadota; class Gemmatimonadetes; order Gemmatimonadales; family GWC2-71-9; genus CAZVSO01. The sequence continues at coordinate 3,671 of CAZVSO010000166.1, read as the reverse complement.
AGATGCTGCTGCACAACCATCCCAGCGGCCTGCTCGAGCCGTCCGGCGCGGACCTCAGCGTCGCCGCCCGCCTGCACGACGCGGGCGTGGGCTTCGCGATCGTCGACAACGAGGTGACCCGGTGCTACGTCGTGGTCGAGGTCCCGCGCGGCCGCCAGCTTGCGCGCATCGACCCCGTGGCGAGCGCGGGGTTGCTCGGGCCCGGCGGCCCCGTGGCCCGCGTGCTCGGCGCCTTCGAGGACCGGCCCGGCCAGCGCGACATGGCGGCCCACGTGGCCGACGCCTACAACGACGGCGGCGTCGCGCTGCTCGAGGCGGGGACCGGGGTCGGGAAGTCGTTCGCCTATCTGGCGCCGGCGCTCGTCTGGGCCCGCGAGAATCACGAGCGCACGGTCGTCTCGACCAACACCATCAACCTCCAGGAGCAGCTGGTAGGCAAGGACCTGCCGCTGCTGGCGCGCGCGCTGGCGACCGGCGACCACACGCCGAGCTTCGCGCTGCTCAAGGGGTGGCGCAACTACGTGTGCCTCGCGCGCCTGGAGCACGCGCGCGACGGCGGCGACTCGCTGTTCGGCCCGGAGCGTATCGACGAGCTGGAGGCGCTGGCCGGATGGGCCGCGCGCACCGCCGACGGCAGCCTCGCCGACCTGGGCGACGAGCCGTCGGAGGAAGTGTGGGACGCCGTCGCAGCGGAATCGGATCTCTGCACGCGGCTGCGGTGCCCGTACTTCGAGCGCTGCTTCGTGTTCCGCGCGCGGCGCCACGCCGCCGAGGCGGACGTGGTCGTGGTGAACCACCACCTGCTCGCGTCCGACCTCGCCGTGCGCATGGCGTCGGACAACTGGATCGAGGCCGCGGTCCTGCCGCCGTATCGGCGGCTCGTGCTGGACGAGGCGCATCACGTGGAAGATGTCGCGGCCCACCATCTCGGCTCGCAGGTGAGCCGCGTGGGCGTGCAGCGCCTGCTGCAGCGGCTCGAGCGCAACGGACGCGGTCTGCTGCCCGCGCTCGCCCTCGAGCTGGTCGGCCGCGACGATCTGCTGAGCGAAGCGAGCCGCGAGCTGCTGCGCCGCGGGCTGTACGACGCGCTCGCCGCCGCGCGGCGCGGCGCCGACGAGGTGTTCGCCGCCCTCGACCGCCGGCTCGACACGTCCGTCCTGCGGCTCGACGACGCGTTCGCCGGCGACGCGGTCTGGCCGGCGGGCCTGCAGGTCGCCCTCGACAACCTGCTCGCCGCGCTCGACCGCCTGCGGGACGGCGTGGAGACGATCGCCGATCGGCTGGCCCGCGAGGATGCCGCCGAGCGGCGCACCCAGCTGATCGGCGAGCTCCAGGGCGTGGTGCGCCGGCTCGATGGCGCGGCCCGGGGGCTCACCGCCGCGCTCGCGCCGCCCCCCGGCGGGCCGCCCGCCGTCCGGTGGGTCGAGCGGCGCGGGAAGCAGGGGTCGAACCTGGTGCTCGCGGCGGTCCCCCTCGATCTCGCGCCGCTGCTCCGGAAGCACCTGTTCGATCGCGTCGACACCGTGGTGCTCACCAGCGCGACGCTCGCGGCCGGCGGTGAGTTCGACTTCCTCGAGCGACGGCTCGGCCTCGATCTGCCGCCTTCCCGCGTCACCACGCGAGAGGTGCTGCCCTCGCCTTTCGACTTCCGCACCCAGTGCCTGTTCGGCATCCCGTCCGATATCCCCGAGCCCCGGACCGACGAACCGGGCCACGACGCCGCCGTCGCGCGCGTGCTCGTCGAGCTGGCCCACGCATCGGACGGCGGCATCTTCTGCCTCTTCACGAGCCACAGCGCGCTGCGCCGCGCGGCCACCGCCGTGCGGGGCCGGCTTGGCGGCCGCTGGCCGCTCCTGGTGCAGGGCGAGGGACAGCGCGACCACCTGCTGCGCCGGTTCCGCGAGGCCGGCTCGGCGATCCTGCTCGGCACCGATTCGTTCTGGGAGGGCGTGGACGTCCCCGGCCGCGCGCTACGCGTGCTGATTCTCGCCAAGCTGCCGTTCCAGGCGCCGGGTGAGCCGCTGGTCGCCGCGCGACTCGAGCGTCTGGCGGAGCAGGGGATCGACGGCTTCACCCACTACCTCGTGCCGCACGCCGCCCTGAAGCTGAAGCAGGGCTTCGGCCGCCTGATCCGCTCGCAGAGCGACGTGGGGGCGGTCATCCTGCTCGACCGCCGCGTGCTCACCAGACCTTACGGCGCCGTCATGCTCGAGGGGCTGCCGCCGGCGTCCCGCGTGGTCGGGCCGTGGGAGGAGGTCCGGGGGGCGGTGGAGGAGTTCTTTGCACGTGTAGATTGATCCGATCATGACGCGACTGAGCCAGCGCCTCCCCGCCCTCCCGACCTACCCGGTCGCCGACATTCCCGTCATCAAGCGGCGGCTGCCGCAGGGCGTGGACGTCATCGACGTCGGCGCGGGCGATGCCGACCTGGCGCCCCCCGCCGTCGCCGTCGAGGCGCTGGCCCGGGCGGCGCGCGACCCGGCCATGAGCCGGTACGGCTTCCAGCTCGGGCTCCCGGCGTTCCGCGAGGCCGCCGCGGCATACTTGCAACGGCGCTTCGGCGTCACGTTCGACCCCTTCGCCGAGCTGCACCCGCTGCTCGGGTCGAAAGAGGGGCTCGCACACCTCGCCCTGGCCGTGTTGGACCCGGGCGACGTGGCGATCGTGCCGGTCCCGGGGTATGCGGTCTATCATGGCGGCACGGTGCTCGCCGACGCGCAGGTGCATCTGGTGCCGCTGACGCCGCGCACCGGCTTCCTCCTGGAGCTGGAGGAGCTGCCGCGAGACGTGGTGCAACGGGCGAGGCTGGTGTACCTGAACTACCCGAACAACCCGACTGCCGCGGTGGCGGACCGCGACTACCTGGCGCGGACCGTCGCGTTCTGCCGCCGGCACGACATCGTCCTCGCGTACGACAACCCCTACTGCGAGATCACCTTCGACGGCTACGTGGCGCCCAGCATCTTCGAGATCCCGGGGGCGAAGGAGACGGCGATCGAGTTCCATTCGCTGTCGAAGAGCTTCTGCATGACCGGGTGGCGCCTGGGATGGGCCGCCGGCCGTGCGGAGCTGATCGGGGCGCTTGGTCGCGTGAAGAACTACGTGGACACGGGGCCGTTCCTGGCGGTGCAGGCGGCCGGGGCCGCCGTGCTGGCGCAGGCGGAAACCCTGGTGCGGCCGTACGTGGCCGAGTTCCAGGCGCGTCGCGACGCCATGGTCCCGGCGCTCCGCGGCCGCGGGTTCGAGCTCGAGACGCCGCGGGCGACGATGTACTGTTGGGTGCCGTTGCCCGAGGGGGTCGCCTCCGCCGCGTTCCAGCGCCGCGCCATGGACGAGACGGGCGTCGTGACGTTGCCGGGCAGCGGCTTCGGCGCCGGTGCGGAGGGGTTCATCCGGATCGCGCTCACGGTCGGCGCGGCGCGTCTCGAGGAGGCGGCCGAGCGACTCGGCCGCGTGTTGACCGCTGTCTGAGCTTCCGCGGTACCCGAGCTTCTGGTCGCGACGGACGCTGGTGGCCGCGCTGGCCCTCCACGTCGCGGTGGTTGCCGTGCTGCTGCTGGCGCCGCTCGCGGCGCCGCGACGCATCGGCTTCGTCCAGTTGACGGGCGCGCAGCGGGAGGACGTGGCGCCCTTCGGGGGCGCACGCGCGCGCGGCGGTGCGCCGCCGGCGC
>CAZVSO010000165.1:0-6083 GCA_964629425.1 uncultured Gemmatimonadaceae bacterium | reverse complement strand
GGTGCTGGCGGGGGAAGTCAAGGACGTCCTGCTGCTCGATGTCACGCCGCTGTCGCTCGGCATCGAGACGCTGGGCGGAGTCACCACCGTGCTGATCCCGCGGAACACGACGATTCCGACCAAGAAGTCGGAGGTCTTCTCGACCGCCGAGGACAGCCAGACCACGGTCGAGATCCACGTGCTCCAGGGCGAGCGCCAGATGGCGCTCGACAACCGGACGATCGGTAAGTTCCAACTGACGGGCATTCCGCCCGCGCCGCGGGGCGTGCCGCAGGTCGAGGTGACCTTCGACATCGACGCGAACGGCATCCTGCACGTGTCGGCGAAGGACCGCGCGACCGCGAAGGAGCAGAAGATCCGGATCGAGGCGTCCTCGGGGCTCTCCGACAAGGACATCGACCGGATGATGAAGGACGCCGATTCGCACGCGGCGGACGACCGGCGCCGGCGCGAGGAGATCGAGCGCCGTAACCGGCTCGACACGATGGTGTACGAGGTCGAGAAAAACTCCAAGGAGTGGGTGGACCGGCTCGACGCGTCGCTCAAGTCCCGCCTCGACGGCGCCGTGGACAAGGCGAAGCAGGCGCTGCGCGCCGGGAACGCGGACGAGATCGGCCGGGCCCTCGAGGAGCTGCAGCAGGCCTATTCGGCCGCCGGCGCGTCGCTGTACGCGGCGGCCCGAGGCGCCGGCGAAGGCCAGGCCGCGGGACAGGCCCCCGACGCGGGGGCGGCGGGACCGGCGGGCGCCGAGGCGCCCCGGGAGCCAGTGGTCGAAGCGGATTACGAGATCGTGGACGACGACAAGAACAAGAAGACTTGAGTATTATTCCCAGAGCCCTCAACGCGTGAGATGGCGATGTCCGGACGAACTCGCGATTGGTTGAAATTCGGCGGCCTGGTGGCGGTCGCCTTCATCCTCGGCCTGGCGTTCGCGTCGGCCCTGAACCTGCCCCGGGCCGGCCGGGCCGCGGAGCTGGTGCAGGCCCCACCCACCCAGGTGACGCGCCCCGGCCAGACGCCGATCCCGGCCGCCCGGCCGGCGGCCGAGCTGGGGGCGGCATTCACCGCGGTGGCGGAGCACGTGAAGCCGGCGGTGGTGTACATCGATTCCGAGCGGCGTGACCGCGCGACCCGGCGGCTCCCCCCGGGCTTCGAGGACTTTTTCCCACGACGGCCCGAGATCCAGCGGGGCACCGGCACGGGCTTCATCGTGTCGCCGGACGGCTACATCCTCACGAACAACCACGTCGTCGAGGGCTCGACCCGCGTCGAGGTCCGGTTGTTCGACAAGCGGCGGTTCCCGGCCCGGGTCGTCGGCACCGATCCGAACACCGACGTCGCCGTCATCAAGATCGACGCCACGCGCCTGCCGACCGTCGACTTCGGGAACTCCGACTCGACGCGGATCGGTGAGTGGGTGCTCGCCATCGGGAACCCGCTGGAGTTCAGCTTCACCGTCACGGCGGGGATCGTCAGCGCCAAGGGGCGCACGCTCCGCGGTTTGCGGGGCGACAACACTTACAGCATCCAGGACTTCATCCAGACCGACGCCGCGATCAACCCGGGCAATTCCGGGGGCCCGCTCGTGGACGTGGGCGGCCGCGTGATCGGCATCAACTCGGCCATCGCCAGCGAGACCGGCTTCTACGCCGGCTACGGCTTCGCCATCCCGATCAACCTGGCCCGCGCCGTGATGACCCAGCTGATCGAGACCGGACGCGTGCGCCGGGCGGTGATGGGCGTGAGTATCCGGGACGCCGAAGCGGAGGACGCGGCGGTGGTCGGGCTGTCGGAGATCCGCGGCGTCGTGGTCCAGGACTACGTCGGTGACGATTCACCGGCGCGGGCGGCGGGCATCAAGCCCGGCGACGTGATCATCGCTCTCGACGGGCAGCCGGTGGAGGCCGTGCCCCAGCTGCAGCAGGGCGTGGGCTTCAAGCGGCCCGGCGAGACGGTGCAGGTCACTGTGCTGCGCCGCGGCGGCGAACGGCACACCTACAGCGTCCGGCTCGTCGAGCCGCCGGCGGATCCGGACCGGCCGGTCGCGTCGGCCGGGACGCCCCCGAAGGGAGGCGAAGCCGCCCCCAAGGAGGAGGTGCTCGGGATCCGGGTCGAGCCGCTGTCGCAGGAAGACGCCCGTGCTCCCGCGCTGATCGCGGTGTTGCGGGCGGGCGGTGGCCTGGTCGTGACCGACGTGTCGCCAGACGGGGTGGCCTACGAGCGGCTCGTCCCGGAGGACATCATCCTGGCGGTGGACGACAAGCCGAGCCGCACGCTCGCCGAGTTCCGCGCGGCGGTGCGCGCGGCCAAGGCGGGCGACATCGTCACGCTCCAGGTGTTCAACCCGCGGCTCGGCACGAAGCGCATCGTGCGGCTCAGGATCCCGTAGGCTCTCGCCGCGGCGCTCGCAGCAGCAGGACAGCGAGCGCCGCCTGCCACACCGTCGCGAGGACCACGCCCGCCAGCACCTGGCGGGCGTTCTCGTTCCAGCCCAGCGCCGCGACCGCGCCGAGCGCGCCGGCGGCCACGCCCACCCAACCCAACCACCGCGGGAACGCCCCGCCGTTGACCACCGTCCAGCCGAGGGCGCAGGTGGACAGCCCCACGACGAACGCGCCGAACCGCTGGACGACGAGCCCGAAGGGGTGCAGCATGTCGAACACGAACACCGCCTGGGTGGCAGTGAGCCCGGGGTCGGATCGCGCGTAGGCGTCCGCCAGGGCCGCGCCCGCACCCGTCATGAACGCGACGTTGACGGCGAGCGCGCCGTAGCCGAGCACCGCGAGGACGAGGGCGGCGCGCGCCGGCTGCCCGCCGGGCCCCGCCACATGTCGGCCCGCCACGCCGCTCAGCCCCGCCACAACCAGCGCGATGCCGAGCAGCAGCGTGAGGTGGACTATCCGCCACGCGGGCGTGGCAGCGATCAGGGCGAGCTGCGCCGCCCCGTCGCCCTCGAGCACCGGATGACGCAGCCCCGCCGTGACCAGCAGCAGGGTGCCGGCCAGCAGCGCCAGCCCATAGAACGACGGCCGCCAGGATGAAGTCATGAACGCCTCCTCAACGCGTACGCCTCCAGGGGGACGGCGCGCTCGGCCTCACCCCGCTCCTCGCGCGCCGACCAGCGGAACCACACTACCGTCATCGCTGCCCACAGCACCAACCCGCCCGCCACCCACATGATCAACCCGCCGATCTGCTGATCGACGAGGGGTGGCAGGTCCCAAACCCGCGGCGCCGCCGCGTAGAACGGGTACAGGACCCGGTCGGAGAGCGTGATCAGCGCACCGGTCACCGACATCGGGATACCCAGCAGGAAGAGATACAGCATCTGCGCCGGGTACGCCGCGCGCGGCAGCTCGGGGACCGGCGAGAGCACCGGCCACCACATCACCACCGCCGTCACGAGGAACACGAGGTGCTGGGCGACATGAAGGTCGTGGTTGCGCAGCGCCGCCTCGTAGAAAACCGGTACATGCCACAGCACGATGGGCGCGGTGAACGAGACCGCCGCGACCAGCGGTCGCGTCACGAGCCGGCCGAAGCGCGCGAGCGCGGCGGACCGGAGGAGCGACCGGATGACCCAGGCGGGGGTGCCGTACAGCAGCAGCGGCGGGAATAGCAGGGTGAGCGCGAGGTGCTGCACCATGTGCGCGCTGAACAGATAGCGATCGGACAGGTCGTGGAGCGGGCCGTTGAGCGCGGCGAACAGCACGAGAAGCGCGCCCCCGAACGCGCCGACCCGGCGGCGGGGAGCGGCCAGCCCGCCCAGGAAAACGAAGAGCCCGCCCAGCAGGGCGAGCCCGATCAGCACGCTGGGATGCAGCTCCCAGCGTGTCCACGCCGGCGTCACGTCCCGGCCCGCAGGCGCACCGCCCCGTAATACAGGAACAACAGCCCGATGAACACGCCCACGGCCAGCAGCAGCGGGGCGCCGAACAGGAACGAGAAGAACGGGCTGTCCATCTTGAGGTGCATGTAAAACATGACCACGAGCAGGAACTTGACCGCCGACAGGACCAGCAGGATCGGCACGAGCGCGCCGCTGAAGGCCGGCACGTAGAACACGCCCACCTCGAGGACCGTCAGGATGACCAGCACCGCCGCGACCCGCAGATAGGTGCCGGCGGTCGGGTGGGGGTGCGCGTGCGGCTCGGTCGGGGGAGCGTCGTGCGCCACGGGGCCTCCCGTCACTGAATCAGGTAAACCAGCGTGAAGATCACGATCCAGACCACGTCCACGAAATGCCAGTACAGTCCCGTGATCTCGATGGTCATCGCCTGCTGGGGGCCGAGGCGCCCGCGCAGGGCCTGCACCCAGTGCGTCAGCAGCCAGAGCACCCCCACGGTCACGTGGGCGCCGTGCGTGCCGGTGAGCACGTAGAAGGTGGAGCCGAAGAGGTTGGTCGTGAGGCCGAGCCCCTCGTGTGCGAACGAGCTGAACTCGTAGACCTGCCCTCCCAGGAACAACGCGCCGAGGAACGCCGTCGCGAAGATCCACACCTTGGCCCACTTCATGTCACCGCGCTGCACCGCCGCGAGGGCCAGCACCATCGTGAGGCTCGACATCAGCAGGTCGAACGTGCTGACCGAGGTGAACGGGATGTTGAGGATCTCGCGAGGGGTGGGCCCGACCAGGCTCCTTCCCTTGTAGACCAGATAGGTCGAGATGAGCGAGCCGAACAGCAGGCATTCCGACCCGATGAAGGCCCAGAAGGCCATCTTACGGCTGTCGAGCCCCATGCTGGTGTGGTGCGCGGCGTGCGTCATCTCAGACCTCGAAGGGCTCGTAGGCCCACCGATACACGGCGATCACCGTGACGAGCAGGCCGGCCAGCACGATCCACGGCACCGGCAGCCCCAGGCCGAACGTGCGGTGCAGGATGGCGCCGGTGGCCATGATCGGGAGCCCGCAGGCGGCGCCGAGCGGCCACCACGAGCCGCCGGGCACGTGGATCGGCGCCGGCGGGGTGGCCGGCAGCTCCGCGAGCGCCGGGTGCCGGTCGGTCTTCCAGCGCGGCAACCGGCCCGACACTTGAGGAATGACCGTGAAGTTGTAGACCGGCGGAGGCGAGGGCACGGCCCATTCGAGCGTCGCCCCGCCCCACGGGTCGCCGGGCGCCGGGGCCCCGCGTCGGCGCGTGCGCCACACGTTGTACAGGAAGACGAGCATCGCGACACCGATCACGAACGCGCCGATCGTCGAGACGAGGTTGAGCCGCCCCACGCCCAGCTCGGCGGGATAGGTGTAGATGCGCCGCGGCATCCCCAGGAGGCCGCTCAAGTGCATCGGAAAGAAGGCCAGGTTCATCCCGAGGAACGTGAGCCAGAAGTGCCACTTGCCCAGCGTTTCGGACAGGAGCCGCCCCGTCATCTTGGGCCACCAGTAGTAGGTGCCCGCGAACAGGCCGAGCACGGTGCCGCCGAACAGCACGTAGTGAATGTGGGCGACGACGTAGTACGTGTCGGTCTGCTGGAGGTCCGCGGGCGGCGACGCGTGCGACACGCCGGACAGCCCGCCGATGATGAACATCGCGATGAAGCCCACGGCAAAGAGCAGCGCCGTCGTGTAGCGGATCTGCCCGCCCCACAGCGTCGCGATCCAGTTGAAGATCTTCACCCCGGTGGGCACCGCGATGAGCATCGTCGTGGCGGCGAACACCGAATCGGCGATGGGGCCGAGGCCGACCGAGAACATGTGGTGGCTCCACACGCCCCAGCCCATGAACCCGATGAGCACGCCTGAGTACACGACGACCGTGTAGCCGAACAGCGGCTTGCGGGAGAAGGTGGGCAGCACCTCCGACACGATCCCCATCGCCGGCAGGATGAGGATGTAGACCTCCGGGTGACCGAACATCCAGAACAGATGCTGCCACAGGATCGGGTCGCCGCCGCCCGCCGGCACGAAGAAGCTGGTACCGAAGAACCGGTCGAACATGAGGAGCACGAGCGCGACCGTGATCACCGGGAACGCCGTGATGATCAGGAACGACGTGACCAGCGTCATCCAGGTGAAGGGTGGGAGACGCAGCATCCGCATGCCCGGCGCCCGCAGGTTCAGGTTTGTAGCTACGATGTTGAACC
>CAZVSO010000164.1:5012-6264 GCA_964629425.1 uncultured Gemmatimonadaceae bacterium | reverse complement strand
CGACACCGGAGTCGTCGGCACAGGTGGGCAGCCCGCTGCGCTCGGCGAAGTAGCGCGCCTTGGCGACGGCGTTCTCCGCGTAGGTCGCCCCGCGCTCGAGGTCGGCCTCCTCGGGCCGGCGCTCGAACAGCCGGTCGGCCGGGAACTCGAGCACGAACGGGAGGCCGGCGAAGATGTCGCGGATCTCCCGGGCCTTGCCTTCGCTGCGGGTGGCCACGAACAGCCGGAAGGACGTCGGGGGATGGGGGACGGGGGACGGGGGATGGCTCAGGACGTACCGCCGCGCCGCAACCGCTCGATCAGCGCCGTCGAGGACTGGCCGGCGACGAGCGGCACGCGGACGATCCGCCCGCCCCATCCCTCGACCTCGGCTGCGCCGACGATGGCGTCGCGCGGGTAGTCCGCGCCCTTGACCAGAACGTCGGGGCGCAGGGCGCGGATGAGCGCGAGCGGCGTGTCGTCGTCGAACAGCACGACGCAGTCGACGGCCGCCAGGGCCGCCACGACGCGGGCCCGCTCCCGCTCCGCCACGACCGGCCGGTCGGCGCCCTTCCCCAGGCGCCGTGCGGAGGCGTCGCTGTTGAGGCCGACGACGAGCGTTCCCCCTGCCCCACCCTCGGCCCGCGCCACCTCGAGCAGCTGGACGTGCCCCCCATGAAGCAGGTCGAACACGCCGTTGGTGAAGACGACGGCGCCGTGCTGGGCGGCCCGCCAGGCGGCGGCATCCTCGAGCGTGCGGATCTTGGCCGCGGTGTTCACGCGGAGCGCTCCCGGAGTGGCGAGGGGGGCGAGACGGTCCCGACGACGCTACAGCGGCTGGGTGACTCTCGGCCGGAAGGTGAACGTGTGATTGAACAAGGGGAGCTTGACCCCCTCGCCGTACCTGGTCTCGATGCGAATCTCCCGGGGCTGACTGGTGCGGAGGACGCTGAGGTTGGTGGTCGCCGCCTGCGGCAGCCCGATGTCCTGGATCGCCGCCACGATGCGGCGGCGGATCGTGCCGTCGTCCAGGGCGGAGGAGAGGCGGGCCTGCACCTTCATCTCGTCGACCAGGCGATAGTAGCGGAACCAGACCTCGCCGATGTTCACGCCGTAGTAGAGCAGGCCGACGAAAACGAGCAGCGAGACGAGACACCCGGTCTTGCTCGCGCCGCGGCGCCCACGCCAGGAAGCGCTCACCACTGCGACTGCGCTCCGTCCACGATCTCGTCCCGCAGCTTCTGGAGCGCCAAGCGCCGGCCCTCGAGCACCT
>CAZVSO010000164.1:4196-5002 GCA_964629425.1 uncultured Gemmatimonadaceae bacterium | reverse complement strand
TGAGGCCCTGCCGTTGCCAGACGGGCTTGCCCTCACGTTGGTCCACGATCTCGATGTCCACGGTGAGCTGGACCTGGCGCCGCGTCACGTTGGCCTCGCCGACGCCCGCCTGCACGGCGATCGGTACGTCCGGGTCGTAGCGCGCGATGCGCCCGCGCACCACTGCGTCGGCGGTGGCCTCCCCGGCGAGCCGGAGGCCGAGGCGGTCTTCCATCGCCTCACGCACCGCGGCGCTGACCTCCAGGGTCAGGCCCGGCTCGGGCGTCTGGTTGTCGAACGGGAGGATCGCGACGGTCTTGAGGTGGGGCGCGAAACCGCCACCCGCGAAGCCGTAGACGCCGCATCCCAGGAGCCAGGCCGCCGCGAAGCTAGCGCCGGCCGCGCCACAGCGCCGGCGCAATGACCGCCGCGGTATCGACCGCCACCACCGTGAGCTCAAATCGGGCCGCCGCCTCCGGAAAGTCGATGCGGGCGCTGGCCGGCAAACGCCGGCCGTCCAATTGCGTCCGGCCGCGGGCCACCACCGCCCCACCGCGGCGCCACTCGGCCTCGAGCAGGGGCATCCCGGGACCGTCGCTGGCGACGTAGTCGAGCGTGTCGCCCGCGCGCACGAACCGCCAAATGGTGCGCGGCGGATCGCTGCGTCCGAACACGTCCGCTCCGAGCGCGGGTGGCCGCGCAACGCCTAACGCCGCCCACAGGAGCGGGATCGCCGGCACCAGCGAGCGAAAATCCCGCGCCGGCTCCGCCCACAGCACCGAGTCTCCCACCACCACCGCCGCCCCGCTGGCGAGGTTCAGCGTGGC
>CAZVSO010000164.1:0-4186 GCA_964629425.1 uncultured Gemmatimonadaceae bacterium | reverse complement strand
GAAGCCTGCGGCCGTTCACCACGTCCTCACGCAGCGGAGCTTCGGCGGGCGCGAAGGTGGAAGGCTCATGGCCCGCGAGGTCGAGGCAGTTCAGCGTGGCCGCGAAGTCGAACCGCATCGAATCGGGCGGCGCGATCCGCGCCATGCCCCGCCCCGCGGCACTCAACCGCTCGTCGCGGTAGCGCCAGCGAAAGCGGATCGCCGTCGGCTGCGCCGGCGTCGTGCTCGCGGCCCAGGCCGCCGCTGCATCGCGATCGACCAGCCCCAGCGGCGCGGGCACGAGGGGCGCGGGGCCCGGGGTACAGCGAGCCAGCAGCACCAGCCCGGCGCCAATGTAGAAGGCGGCTCCCCGGGGGTCAAGCGGAAGCCGTTGCCGGCTCAATAGTTAAACCCGAAGAAGAAGTCCACGAACTCGCCGTCCCGGTACTCGCGCGGCAGGCCGTAGCCCGCCGGGTCGCCGAACCGCCAGCCGAAGTCGAGCCGGAGCACCAGCGGCGCGCCCAGAGGCATGCGGAACCCCACACCCGCGCTCCCCACCGCCCCTCGGTCCACCCCGCCGGGATTCCACGCCCGCCCCACGTCGCCGAACAGTGCGGCCTGGACACCGGGGAACCGGGCGATGCCGAAGGGGAAGCCGAGCGCGAGGAAGTCCGTGACGGGAAAACGCCATTCGCCGTTGAGCATCCACGCGCTCGTGCCGGCCACGTAGCGGTAGCGCGGGTACCCGCGGATGCCCCAAGTGCCGCCGATGCTGATCGAGCGGGGCCGCTCGCCGCCCGCGTGGTAACCCAGCGCGCGCAGCGCCACGGCGCCGCGCCGCGAGGTGCGCAAGTACTTCCGCAGATCCACCGAAGCCACGTAGGAGTCGAAGCGCCCGTGGCTCACGTCGTTCACGATGCCGCCCGTCAGATGGAACCGCTCGCCGTCGATCGGGCCGGTGCTGAGCCACAGCGTGTTGTCCTTGACGTAGCTCAGGTAGTTCGATGCCAGCCAGGCGACCCGCCGCGGGTCGGGGGCGTCGGTGCCGGTGGTGAGGTCGAACCGATCCGAGTACTCCAGCCGGTACTCGCCCTCGATCCGGCGGAAGCGCGACAGGGGATAGCGCAGCTGACCGAACACGCCGGTCGAGGTCTCGTAATAGGTGTCGAAGAAGTCGCCTTCGCTGAAGTAGCCGCGGAGCCGGAACGCGCCCACCCCCCAGTTGAGGCGCCGCGCCTGGTTGAGGTACAAGACCGTGCCGTTCACGTTCTCGAACAGGTTCCCGAGGCTGGTGCCCTGCGCCGCCGAGATGCCGACGAAGACGAGGTGATCCGACAAGAGATCGCTGAACAGGAAGACCGCGCCCCCCGCCGACCCGAGGCCGGGCGCGACGAGCGCGTCGGCGGCGGCGAAGTCCAGCGAGAGCTTGCGCTCGTACGGCGAGGCGTCGACCCGAGAGTAGCGTCCATCGGCCAGCTCGGTCCACGTCCAGCCGGACGGCTCCGGCTCGCCGCTCAAGGCGATCGCGGGCGCCGTGGACTCGGGCTCCGGCGCGGCGAGATAGAGATTGAACGTCAGGTCGGCGTAGCCGCCGAAGAGGATCGCCTGCTCGGACTCGACCCACTGCGGGTCGAAGGCGCCGTTCAGCGTGTTGGTCATGCGCCGCCCGGTGCCGGTGGAGTCGACCGCGTACACCTCGAAGCGGCCGTCGCGATCGCTGGTGAACCAGATCTGGCCCGTCTCGGGCGACCAGCGCGGGCCGTCGTCGTGCCAGTCGCCGTAGGTGAGGTAGCGGACGGTCCCGGTGGCGAGGTCCAGCGCGAAGAGGTTGCGCGCCCCCTCGGCACCGAAGGCGCTGCGGTCGGACGAGAAGACGACGGTGCCGCCGTCCGGGCTGACGGTGGGGTCGATGTCCTGGTAGCGGTCGGACGTCAGCCGTTCCAGCCGTCCCTCGGGCAGCCACATGCGGTACAGATCGGAATACCCCGACACCGAGAGGCCGGAGAAGACCACGCTCTTCCCGTCGGGGGCCCAGGCCGGCGACAGCATCGACACCAGCTCGGGGAACTGATAGCGCCCGACCACGCGCCGATCGGCCAGGCTCCAGAAAAACAGGGCGTCGCGGTCGAAGTAGCGGCTGCTCGCCACGACGATGCCCGCGGCGCTCACGTCGACGCGCGAGTCGAACAGGTGGAAGGATGCGAAGTCTTCGCCCCGCTCACCGCGCACCACCGTCTCGGGACCTCCGCTGTCGAAGCGCTGCGTGTAGATGTCGGTGTAGCCGCGCGACGGCGAGAAGTAGATCATCCCGGCGGCGCCATCCGCCGCGCGGTAGGCGGTGGGCTTGATCGCCAGCCGCGCGAGCTGCCGCGCCGTGAGCGCCAGGGGCAGCCCCTCCGCCACAGCCGGGTAGTAGCGCTGCCGCATCCAGTGCTGCCACTCGGCGGACACGCGCTCCAGATCCTGGCCGTACACGCCCCGCACCGCGTCCTCGAAGCTCTGGTATTTCCACAGATCGCGGTACAACCGCTCGATGCGCCACTCCCCGAAGGTGGCGGCGAGGAACCGGTGGATGCTGCCGCCGATCGGGTACACGATGCCGCCCGACAGATAGGCGAGGTCGGCGAGCCCCGGCAGCCGGCCCGAGATCGTGAGCTCCCGCAGCACCATCTCGTCCTGGGTGTCCTCGCCCTCGGAGAAGAACTCCGCGAGCCCCTCGCTCCACCACAGCGGCGCGCCGATGGTGCGCAGCCGCGGATAGCGCTCGCCGGTCTCGCTGGACAGACTGAGCTGGAAGACGTGCACGAGCTCGTGCCGCAGCGTATGGCGGAACTGCGCGTAGCTCCCCTTGAACGGCATGGCGACGCGCCGCCTGATGAACTCGGTGAAGCCGAGCAATCCCTCCGGCGGCACGAACGGCAGGAGGTTGGTCTGCTCGAAATCGGTGTGGGAGGCGTAGACGATGAGCGGGATGCGGTGCGTGATGCTGTGGTTGAACCGTCGTGAAAGGACGTCGTAGCTTTCTTCGGCGTGGGCCAGCGCCACGCGCGCGAGCTCCTCCTCCTCGGGATAGTAGTACAGGTCCACGTGTGCGCCGCGCAGTACGCGCCACTCGAAACCGCGGTACTGGATCTTGTTCTTGCCGAAATAGCCGAACTGCGCCGCCAGCCCCGTTCCTGTGGGCAGGAACGAGGCCAGTGGGGCGGCGGCGCCGAGCAGCAGGCCCGCCAGGGCGAGCGCGCGTGCCGCGCTCACCGTCGCAGCGTCCGGATGCGGTCGCCCTGCACGATGGCGCCGAGCAGCCCGGCGCCCGCCACCACGCGGCCGAACACCGTATAGGTGCCGTCGAGATGGGGCTGGGGGCCGTGCGTAATGAAGAACTGGCTGCCGCCCGTGTCGGGGCCGGAGAGCGCCATGCCTATGGTACCCGTCTCGTACCGCACGGGATTCACCTCGTCCCGCAGCACGAAGCCCGGGCCGCCCCAGCCGTCGCCCCGGGGATCGCCGTCCTGCACGACGAAGTTGGGGACGACCCGGTGCCAGCGGGACCCATCGAAGTAGCCGCGCTCGACCAGGGACAGGAAGGCGGCCACCGTGAGGGGCGCCTCGACCGGGTAGAGCTGCAGCTCCAGCGTGCCGCGCTCGGTCTCGAGCACGACGCGGGGCAGCTCGCCCTGGAGGGCCGGCAGGAGGTAGCGCCGCGCCACGTCGCGGTAGTCCGCCGCGGTGCGGCCGGTGGCGATGGGTGTCGCGGCGCCCCAGGCGAGGGCCGCATCGGGCATCCGCTCCGCGGCCAAGCGCCGCACCAGATAGTCGTCGCTCGCGGGGACCGTCGCGACGAAGCGGTTGGCCACCTCGAGGCGTCCGGCGGCGCTCGCGCCAGCGATCGCCGCGAGGGCAGACACGGCCGAGAGCCGCGCATCGTTGAACGGATCGCCGGCCGAGCGGCGGTAGGCCTGGACCAGCGGCTCGACGTCGCGCGGGTCGGGCTGCCGTGCCACCAGATCGGCCGCGACGCTGCGCACGGCCGGGTCGTCGTGCGTGAGGAGGGCGCGGGCCCGCGGCAGGATCGCGGTGTCGGCCGCGGGCACGACGCGCTGCAACGCCTGGAGCGCCTGGGCCACGACCCGGCCGTCCGCATCGGACAGCAGGGCCTCGAGCCGCGCCCGGGCGCGCGCGGCGCCGAACGCCTCGGCCGCGACGCTGC
>CAZVSO010000163.1:0-6408 GCA_964629425.1 uncultured Gemmatimonadaceae bacterium | reverse complement strand
TTCCCGGGCCCGAGAGCTCCAGGTTGAACGTGTGGATCGCCACGAGTGGCGGGCTGTCGCACTACCGCGACGGCGTGTGGTCGCGCTTCGACCCGGACGGAGGGCTCGTCACCCCCCGGATGTGGCCGGTCCTGCCACTGGCCGACCGCGTCTACGTGGGGACGTTGGGCAGCGGGCTGCAGATCCTGAGTCGCGTGGAGGCGACCGACCCTGCACCTCGCATCGCGATCCTGGCCCCGCTCATCGCCGAGGGGGTGGCCCATGTGCGCTGGAGCGCCTTCTCCGGCTGGGGGGCGACGATGCGGGCTGGTCTCGACACCCGATACCGCGTGGACGGGGGCCCGTGGTCGGCGTGGACCCGGGCGCGCAGCGTGGTGCTGCCCGATCTGGCGCCGGGGACTCACGAGCTCCACGTCCAGGCCAAGGGATTGTTCGGGGGGTTCGACCCGGCGGGCGCCACGGCACAGATCGAGATCCCGCTGCCGCTCGTCCTCCGGCCCCTGTTCGCCCTGCCCGTCGGCGGCCTGACGGCGGCGCTCGTCGTCCTGGGCATCGTTGCGGCGCGGCGCAAGCGGCGTGCGGAGGCGAGGGTGCGCGACAGCGAGGAGCGCTTCCGCATGCTGTCGGAGGCGGCCTTCGAAGGGATCGGGGTGAATGAGAACGGCGTGATCGTTGAAGCCAACCGGCGCCTGGCGGAGATGCTGGGGCGCGAGCTGCGGGAGGTGATCGGCGCGCCGGTGCTGGAGTTTGTGGCCCCGGAAGCGCGCGAGCTGGTGCGGCAGCGGATGGGCGGCGAGGGCGCGGACCGGGACGGGCCGTACGAGCACCTGGCGTGCCGCAAGGATGGGTCGGTCTTTCCCGTCGAGGTGCAGGGCCGGGCGGTGCGCTTCCGGGGTCGCGACGCGCGTGTGTCGGCGATCCGCGACATCACGCAGCGCAAGCAGGCCGAGGAGGCGCTGCGGATCTCGGAAGAGAAGTTCTCCAAGGCCTTCCGGCTGAGCCCCGGTCCCTCGCTGATCACGCGGCTGCGCGACGGGCTGGTGGTCGAGGTCAACGACGCCTTCATCGAGACGAGCGGCTACTCGCGCGAGGCTCTGATCGGGAGTACGACCACGGCGCTGATCTGGCCGACGCCAGCCGACCGGGCGGCCGTGGTGGCGGAGCTCGAGGCCCACGGGCGGGTGCTCGCTCGTGAGGTGAGCGTCCGAACCGCGGCGGGGGAGTACCGCGACTTCTTCTTCTCGGCGGAGCTGATCGACCTCGAGGGCGAGCCGCACGTCCTCGGGATCTCGATGGACATCACGGAGCGCAAGCGGGCGGAGCGCGATCTACGGGCGAGCCGCGAGCAGCTGCAGGCGTTGTCGCGGCGGCTGCTTGGGGCGCAGGAGACCGAGCGCGCGGCGATCGCGCGCGGGCTGCATGACGAGATCGGGCAGGCGCTCACCGCCGTGAAGCTGAACCTCCAGGGCATCGGGCGCCTGGCGCCCGACGCCCGGGTCGCGGCGCACGTGGCGGAGGGGGTCGCGGTGCTGGACGCCGCGATGGACGAAGTGCGCGATCTGGCCCTCGACCTGCGGCCGTCGCTGCTGGACGATCTCGGGCTGGTCGCGGCGGTGCGCTGGTACACCACCCGGCTGGCCGAGCGCGCCGGGCTCGAGGCCGCCTTCGAGGCGGACACGCTCGTGCGGCGTCCCCCGAAAGAGATCGAGACGGCGTGCTTCCGCGTGGCGCAGGAGGCCCTCACCAACGTCGTGCGCCACGCGCGGGCGCGCCGGGTGCGGGTCGAGCTGCGGTCGCGCGACCGGGAGCTGGAGTTCATCGCCACCGACGACGGGGTGGGGTTCGACGCGCGGGCGGCCCGCGACGAGCGGACCCCGGTGCAGCGCCTCGGGCTGCTGGGCATGGAGGAGCGCGTGTCGCTGGTGGGCGGCCGGCTCGCCGTCGAATCCACGCGTGGCCGCGGCACCGTGGTCCGCGCGACGCTGCCCCTCGAGCCGCACCCCTCGTGACGCGCGCCATCCGGGTGGTGCTCGCCGACGACCACACGCTGGTGCGCTCCGGCCTGCGGGCGCTGCTCGAGGGACTCGAGGGCGTCGAGATCGTGGCGGAGGCGTCCGACGGCCGCGACGCCGTGCGCCTGGCGGTGCAGTACCGCCCCGACGTCGTCGTCATGGACATCGCGATGCCGGAGCTCAACGGCCTCGAGGCGGCGGAGCAGATCACGAAGGAATGTCCCGAGGTGCGGGTGCTGATCCTGTCCATGTACGGCGACGAGGCGTACGTGGCGGCGGCGCTCGCGGCGGGCGCGGCTGGCTACGTAATGAAGAGCGGAGGGGCCGTCGAGCTCGAGCTCGGCCTGCGGGCGGTCGCTCGCGGGCAATCGTACCTCACCCCCGCCGTTGCCAAGCAGGTCCTGGCCGGCACCGTCGGGCCTGGGGCGGCAGCCGAACGCTGGCGCCTCACCCCGCGCCAGCGCGAGACCCTCCAGCTCATCGCCGAGGGCCACTCCACCAAGGAGATCGCCCACAAGCTCGGGGTGAGCGTGAAGACCGTCGAGACCCATCGGGCGCAGCTCATGGAACGACTGGACATCCACGACGTGGCGGGCCTGGTACGCTACGCGATCCGCGCGAAGCTGGTTCTGCCCGAGTCGTAGCCGCTCCGACACGTGTCGCCCGAGTGACCGCGACACTACAGGCTTGTCCTCCACCCGTCTCAGGGATTTCCTGATACCTCCGACGCCGGGTCGCGGCTACTGTCCGCCCACATGTGCCGCGTCCGTATTCTCCTTGTTGACGATAGTCCCGCGTTCGTCGCCTCCGCGCGACGCGCGCTCGCGCTCGAGACCGGGGCCGACGTGATCGGCTGGGCGTTCTCCGCCGACGAGGCCGTCGCCCTCGCCCAGGCGGACCAACCCAACCTGGCGCTGGTGGACCTGCGCATGCCGGGCACCGACGGCCTCGAAGTCACCCGCCGCCTCAAGACGCTCGATCCGCAAATCCGGGTCGTCATCGTCACGCTGTACGACGATTGGGAGCACCGTAACGCCGCCGTGGAGGCCGGGGCTGACGGCTTCGTCCGCAAGGCCGACTTCGACGACGGCGTGCGCACGCTGGTGCAGGAGATGCGGGACGGCGGCTGCGCCTGCACCTGACCGCAGGACCGCTGGACCGTCAGGCCCGCCGCGAACTCCTCGGGCGCGTAGAGCCGGAGCGCTGTCGTCGGCAGGGTGGCTCCGGGTGGGCGCCCGACAAGCCCCGCTCGCGTCAGGACTGTGGCAGTCCCTTCCAGGTCACCGCCCGGATTTCCCGCGACCGCGCCTCGGCGAAGCGCTGCGCGGCGTCCAGCTGTCCCGCGTACTCGCGGTGCCACTCGGGAGGCATGTGCGTCCGGAAGTACGCCGCCGTCAGCACCTCGCCCTGCGGGGCGGACGCGGCGCCGTGGCCCACCTCCACGACGTCGCCCAGGAAGCAGGTCGAGCTGCCGGTGTCCATCACGTTGATCACGCGGCACTCGAAGTGCGTGTGGCAATCGTCTAGCACCGGGGCGCCCAGGGTCCCGACGCGGTGCGCCAGCGCCGCGAGCTTGTCCTGCGTCCGGCCACTCACGAAGCCGAGGCGGTGGACCAGCGCGAACTGATCGGTGCGCAGGAGGTGCAGCACGAAGCGCCCGGTGTCGAAGATCAGATCGTGGCTGAGATTGAACTTGTGGACGTAGACCGAGAGCCGCGGAACGGTGGGAACGATCGAGGCGCGGATGGCGCTATCGAGGATCATTCCGTTGCGCTTGCCGCCGAGCTCCGAGGTGACCGCCACGACGGGCGACGTGAGGTGGCGCAGGAGCTGATAGACGTCGTCGGGCTGCATGGCGATCGGTTCCCGGGGCATGGAGGCCGCCGGGAAGATATCATTAATGCATGACCACGCTGGTCGAGCGCGTCCGCGCCCACGCGGGACGCGCCGGGCTGTTTCCCGAACCCGGCACCGCGATCGTGGCCGTCTCCGGCGGCGCCGATTCGCTGGCGCTGCTCGATCTGCTGCACGACGCGGCCTTGCCGGGCGTCACGCTGGCCGTGGCCCACGCCGACCATGGAATCCACCCGGCGAGCGCCGGCGTCGCCGAGCAGGTGCGACGCCTGGCCGCGCGCTACGGATTGCCGTTCGAGCTCGGACGTCTCTCGCTGGGGCCGCAGGCGAGCGAGACCGTCGCGCGCCGCGCCCGCTACGCCTGGCTGCGCGACGTGCAGCGGCGCCGGGGCGCCCGCTACCTCGTCACCGCGCACCACCGGGACGACCAGATCGAGACCGTGCTGCTGCGCGTGCTGCGCGGCAGCGGCCCGGCGGGCCTGGCCGGCATCCCGGCGCGCGCGCGGGGCGGCCTCGTGCGTCCCCTCCTGCCGTTCACCCGCGCCGAGCTCGCGGCGCACGCCGCGGCCCGCGAGCTGCCGGTGCACGACGACCCCGCCAATCGCGATCCCCGAATCCTCCGCTCGTGGGCGCGCACGGTGCTCCTCCCGCTGCTGGACGAGCGGCTCGGGGCGCGGGCAGGCGCGGACCTGCTGCGGTTGGGCCGTTACGCCGCGCGGGACCGACGGGCGTGGGACGCGATGCTGGAACTCGTTCCCGACCTTGGGTTTCGCGTCGAGCCGAGCGGCTTCGCCGTTGCCCGGCGGGGGCTCGCGCACTATGATGACGCGGCGGCCGCGGCGCTGGTCACCGCGGCCGCGCGGCGCGTCGGACTGGTGCTCGGGCCGGAGCGCGCGCGCCGCCTCGTGCAGCTCGCGGGCCGGCCCTCGGGCCGGCGCCTGGCACTGGGTCTTGGCTGGACCGCCGAGGTAGCGTTCGACCGGCTGCGCGTGACCCGCGCGCTGGCGTGCGCCGCCGAGCGCGTCGTCGTCACGAGCGAGCAGGGGAGCGCCGTCTTCGGCGCGCACGTGGTGAGCTGGCGGCCTGAGCCGGCGCCGCGCGCGATGGAGCGAAGCGGCTGGGTGACCTGGCTGGCGGGGCCGGGATGGGAGGTGCGCCCTCTGCAGCGCGGGGACCGGCTCGTGCCGCTGGGAGGCGTGGGGCACCGCCCGGTACGGCGCCTGCTCATGGAGGCGCGGGTGCCGCGCGGTGACCGCGCGAGCTATCCGGTGCTCGCGCGCGGCGAGACCATTCTGTGGGTACCGGGCATCACTCGTGGGGCGGCGGAAGTGCCGCCGCCCGGAACCCCGGCGGTGCGGGTACATGTCACCTGGGAGCGAGCAGCGGCTGAGGCAGACCGGCGGGCGTGAGCTGGCGCGCATCGTGTTCGACGAAGCCACCCTCGACCGCCGCGTGCGCGAGCTGGGCCAGTTGATCACGGCCCGCTATCCCGACGGCGACCTCCTCGTGCTCGGGCTGCTGAAGGGCAGCTTCATCTTCCTCAGCGACCTCGTCCGCCGCATCGAGCGTCCCCTTCAGGTAGACTTTCTCGTGGCGGCCAGCTACGGTTCGGGCACGGAGTCGAGCGGCACCGTACGGCTGCTGTACGACCCGGAGACGGAGCTGCGCGGCCGGCACCTCCTGCTGGTCGAGGACATCATCGACACCGGGAGGACGTTGAACCGGCTGCTCGTGCTGCTCCGGGCGCGCGAGCCCCGGAGCCTGGAGATCTGCGCGTTGCTGCACAAACACGTGGCTGCAGAGCTGGCGCAAGAGGCGGCGTTCGTCGGGTTCGACGCCCCGCGGGCGTTTCTCGTGGGCTACGGACTCGACCACGCCGAGAACTTCCGGCACCTGCCGTACATCGCGAGCTTGGACTGAGATGGCCGATCGCGTCCCCCCGCCGCGGGAATTCAACTGGAGTCGCGCGCTGCGCACCGTGACGTTCTGGGCGCTGCTCGTCGCGGGCTTCGTCGCGCTGGCGCAGGTGTTCGCGCGCCGCCGGCCGGACGCGCCGGTGATCGACTATCTCCCCGCGTTCGTCGCCGAGCTCGAGCGGGGCAACGTGGCCGCCGTCGAGATCACCGCCCGCCAGGAGGTGCGCGGGGAATTCCGGGAGCCGGTCGTCATCGAGCGCCGCCGGGTGGAGCGCTTCACCCTGCTCCTGCCGTTCGAGTCGAGTGATGGCTGGGTGGCGAGCCTGCGGGCCCGGGGCGTGGCGGTGCGCGCCAAGCAGGACAAGCCCGGGCTCGGCGGCATCCTCCTCGCGCTGTGGCCCGTTCTCCTCATCGCCGGGCTCATGATCTTCATGCTGCGGCAGATGCAGCAGGGCGGGAACCGCGCGTTCGCCTTCGGGAAGTCCAAGGCGCGGTTGCTCGCGGGCGACACACCGAAGCTGACGTTCGCCGATGTCGCGGGCTGCGACGAGGCCAAGCAGGAGCTCGACGAGATCATCGACTTCCTCAAGGACCCGCAGAAGTTCCAGCGCCTGGGCGGGCGGATT
>CAZVSO010000162.1:0-6466 GCA_964629425.1 uncultured Gemmatimonadaceae bacterium | reverse complement strand
GATGGTGGTGATCGAGATGAACCCCCGCGTCTCGCGCTCGTCGGCCCTCGCCTCAAAGGCCACCGGCTTCCCGATCGCGCGCATCGGGACGAAGCTCGCGGTGGGGTACACGCTCGACGAGCTGCCCAACGACATCACGCGCACCACCCCGGCCTGCTTCGAGCCGGTGCTCGACTACGTCGTCGTCAAGGTCCCGCGCTTCGCGTTCGAGAAGTTCCCCACCGCCGACTACCGCCTCACGACCCAGATGAAATCGGTGGGCGAAGCCATGGCGATCGGCCGGACCTTCAAGGAGGCCTTCCAGAAAGGGATCCGCGCCCTGGAGATCGGCCGCCCGGGGTGGGTGCTCGGGGCCACACCGGCCGACGACCGGCTGACGGGCCAGAGCCCCGAAGACCTGCTGGTCGCGCTGCGCACGCCGACGCCGGAGCGGATCTTCCAGGTCAAGCGCGCGCTGCTCGCCGGGCTGTCCGTCGAGCAGATCGCCGACGCGTCGCACATCGACCCCTGGTTCCTGCACCAGCTCGCGGAGCTGGTCGAGGCCGAGCGGTGGTTCGCCGGCCTCGAGCGCGTGGACGCGCCCGAGCTGCGGCGCATGAAGCGCTTGGGGTTCAGTGACCGGCAGCTCGCCGATCTTCGGGGCACGCGCGAGGCGGACATTCGCGAACGCCGCTGGGCCCTCGGAATCCACCCCGCGTACAAGACGGTGGACACGTGCGCCGGCGAGTTCCCGTCGTCCACACCGTACCTCTACTCGTCCTACGACGACGAGAACGAGTCGACGCCCCTCGGTCCGGACGGGATCGTGATCCTCGGCTCCGGCCCCAACCGGATCGGGCAGGGCGTGGAGTTCGACTACTGTTGCGTCCGCGCCGGCCTCGCGTTTCGGGAGTTGGGCTATCGCACGATCATGATCAACTCGAATCCGGAGACGGTCTCGACCGACTTCGACATCTCGGACAAGCTGTACTTCGAGCCGCTCACCCTCGAGGACGTCCTCGAGATCGTGCGCCTCGAAGCGCCGCTGGGGGTCGTGGTGCAGCTGGGAGGCCAGACGCCGCTCCAGCTCACCAAGCCGCTCGAGGCGGCCGGGGTCCGTATCCTGGGCACGTCGCCCGACGCCATCGACGCGGCCGAGGATCGGGAGCGCTTCGAGGCCCTCGCGCGCGGCCTGGGCATCGCGCAGCCCCCCAGCGGGACGGCCCGCTCCGTCGCGGAGGCCGTCGCGGTCGCGGCCCGGGTGGGGTATCCCGTGCTGGTGCGGCCCTCCTATGTGCTCGGCGGGCGCGCGATGGAGATCGTGTACGACGAGCCGTCGCTGCGCGTGTACTTCGACGTCGCGGCGCGCGTCGCGCCCGACCATCCCGTGCTCATCGACCGGTTCCTCGAGGACGCGTTCGAGGCGGACGTCGACGCGATCGCCGACGGGACGCGCTGCGTCGTGGCCGGCGTGATGCAGCACATCGAGGACGCAGGCGTCCACTCCGGCGACTCCGCGTGCGTGCTGCCGCCCTACCTCATCGGGGACCGGCAGGTCGACGCGATGCGCCGCCACACCCAGGCGTTCGCGGCGGCGCTGGGCGTGGTCGGGCTGATCAACGTGCAGTACGCCGTCAAGGACGGCGTGGTCTACGTGCTGGAGGTGAACCCCCGGGCCTCGCGGACCGTCCCGTTCGTCAGCAAGGCGACGGGCCTGCCGCTCGCCAAGCTGGCCGCCGCCGTCATGGTGGGGCGGAGCCTGGACGCATTGGCCGTGCCTGACGAGGTTCCGCTGCCGGGCGTGGCGGTCAAGGAGGCCGTCCTGCCCTTCACGAAGCTCCCCGGCGTGGATACAGTCCTGGGGCCCGAGATGCGGTCGACGGGCGAGGTGATGGGGTTCGCCGACAGCTTCGGGATGGCGTTCGCCAAGGCCCAGATCGCCGCGGACGGCACCCTGCCCCTCGAGGGCACGGTGTTCGTGACCGTCAACGACTCGGACAAGCCGACGGTGGTCCCGATCGTTCGCCGGCTGCACGAGCTGGGCTTCCGCATCCTGGCGACTGAGGGGACGCAGCGCTACCTGCGGGCGCGCGGCGTGCCGGCCGAGCGGGTGCTCAAGGTCCACGAGGGACGCCCCAACGCGATCGATCTCATCGTGTCGGGCGAGATACATCTATTGATCAACACCCCGCTGGGGAAGTTCACCCAGGCGGACGATTACGCGATCCGGCGCACGGCGCTGCAGCACCGGGTCCCGTACACGACGACGATGTCCGCGGCGAGCGCCGCGTGCGACGCGATCATCGCCGTGCGCAGTCGAACCGGGAGTGTGAGGAGCCTTCAGGAATGGCACGAAAAGACGACCGCCGCAAGCGAGCCGCTGGACGCCCGAAGCGGGCTGGCACCGCGCCCGGCGCCCGGGGCGGTCCCGGTCTAGCGAAGCGACCCAAGGCCGCCGCCACCCGGGCGCCCGCGCCCGCGGCGCCGGCCCAGCCGAAGGTCAAGTTTCGGGGCAAGGTGCTCGAGCACGAGCCGCTGGCGCGCTACTGCACCTGGCGGATCGGCGGGCCGGCGCGCTACCTCGTGTCTCCCGCCGACGCGGAAGACGTGCAGCGCGGGCTGCAGCTCGCCCGCGACCACGGGCTGCCGTGGCTCGTGCTGGGGCTGGGGTCGAACGTGCTGTTCCGAGACCAGGGGTTCCCCGGCGTGGTGCTCCGGATCGGGAAGGGCATGGACCGCTTCGAGATGAAAGGCGCCACGGCCATCGTCGGCGCCGGGTTGCCGACCCCGTTGCTCGCGCGGCGCACGGCCGAAGCCGGGTTCTCGGGCGTCGAGCGGTTCATCGGGATCCCGGGCAGCGTCGGCGGTGGCATCTACATGAACGCCGGGTGCCACGGCGCCGAGTTCGCCGAGGTGGTCACGGAGGTCACCGTGATGGATGGGGCCGGCCGGGTGAAGACGCTCGCGCGCAAGCAGATCTCCTACAAGTATCGGTCGAGCAATCTGGGAGAGGTGGTTGTGCTCGAGGGAAAGCTCGGGCTGGGCGAAGAGGCGCCCGCGAAGCTGAAGGAGGTCCAGAACCGGCTGCTGCGGTGGCGCAAGGCCGGCACGCCGTTCGACCAGGCGTGCGCGGGGTCCACGTTCAGGAACCCGGGCGGGCCGAAGACCGCGGGCATGCTGATCGACGAATGCGGGCTCAAGGGCTTCACGGTCGGCGGAGTCCGGATCTCGCCGCTCCATGCCAACTACTTCGTCAACCTGGGGACCGCGACGGCCAGCGACGTCCTCAAGCTCATCGAGCACGTACGCAAGACGGTGCTCAAGAAGACCGGTGTGGAGCTGGCGCTCGAGGTCAAGGTCGTAGGGACGTAGCGTGGCGGACTATTTCGTGCACCCCTCGAGCTACGTCGACGAGGGCGCCGTGGTGGGGCGGGGGACGAAGATCTGGCACTTCTGCCACGTGATGCCGGGCGCCGTGATCGGCGAGCGCTGCAATCTGGGCCAGAACGTGGTGGTCATGCCGCGCACGCGCATCGGCGACAACGTGAAGATCCAGAACAACGTGTCGATCTACGAGGGCGTCGTGCTGGAGGATGACGTGTTCTGCGGCCCCTCGTGCGTGTTCACGAACGTGCTCAACCCCCGCAGCCACGTGTCGCGGCGCGAGGAGTACCGCCCCACGCTCGTCAAGCGCGGGACGTCCATCGGCGCCAACGCGACCGTGGTGTGCGGCGTCACGCTTCACGAGTACGCCTTCATCGGTGCCGGCGCCGTCATCACCTCGGACGTCCCCGCCTACGCCCTTATGGTCGGGGTGCCCGCCCGGCGCGTCGGCTGGATGTGCCAGTGCGGCGAGCGGCTGGTGCTCGGCGGCACCCGCGCGGCGTGCGCGCGGTGCGGCGCGGGCTACGAGGAAGCGGCCGGGGCACTGCGGCAGACGCTGCCGCCGCGGCCGCGCGGCTAGTCGGTCGTCCCCTGTTTCCGGATGTGCGCGATATGAACGTCCCGTTGCTGGACCTGGTGGCGCAGTATCGCACGATTCAGGACGAGCTGGTCCCCGCCGTGCAGGCGGTGGTCGAGTCCCAGCAGTTCGTCATGGGACCGGCCGTCGGACGGCTGGAAGCGGAGATCGCCCGGCTGAGCCACGCCACCCATGGCATCGGCTGCGCCAGCGGGACCGACGCGCTGCTCCTGCCGCTGCGGGCGCTCGATCTGCGGCCGGGCGACGAGGTCATCACGACCCCGTTCACGTTCTTCGCGACCGCGGGGGCGATCCACAACGCGGGCGGGACGCCCGTGTTCGTCGACATCGCCCCCGACACCTACAACATCGATCCCGCCGCCGTCGCGGCCGCGGTGACACCGCGCACGCGCGCGATCGTGCCCGTCCATCTGTACGGGCAGATGGCCCCGATGCAGGAGCTCCTGGTGGTCGCGCAGCGACACGGCCTCCGCGTGATCGAAGACGCCTGCCAGGCCATCGGGGCCCGCCGCTCGATCGACGGCGAGTGGCGGGTGGCCGGCGAGCTGGGCTGGGCCACCGCCTTCTCCTTCTTCCCCAGCAAGAACCTGGGCGCGTGGGGCGACGGCGGCATGATAGTCACCTCGGACGGCGCGGCGGCCGAGCGGCTGCGCAGGCTGCGGCTCCACGGCGGCGCCAGGCAGTATCACCACGAGGAAGTGGGCACCAACTCGCGGCTCGACACGCTGCAGGCCGCGGTCCTGCTGGCCAAGCTGCCCCACCTCGCGGCATGGTCGGCGCGGCGCGGCGCCCACGCGCGGTACTACGACGCCGCCTTCGCCGAGCTGCCGCAGGTCCGGACCCCGGTCGTCGAATGGAACAACGAGCACATTTTCCACCAGTACACCCTGCGCGTGGAACGGCGCGATGCGCTGCAGGCGCACCTCAAGAGCCGGGGCATCGGGCACGCGGTGTACTACCCGATCCCGCTGCACCGGCAGCCGTGCTTCGCGCACCTCGGCTACCGCGACGGGTCGCTGCCGGAGTCCGAGCGGGCGTCGCGCGAGGTGGTCTCCCTGCCGATCTATCCCGAGCTGACGCAGGCGCAGCTCGACACCGTGATCGCCGCGGTCCGCGAGTTCTACCGTTGAGCCGGCTGAAGGTCGGAGTGATCGGCGCCGGGGCCTGGGGCCGGAACCACGTGCGCACGGTCGCGGGGTTGGCGGAGGCCGAGCTCGCGGCGGTGTGCGACACGGACCCGGCCGTGCGCGAGCGGACGGCGCGCCAGTATCCGGCGGCGTGGGTGACCGCGGACGTGGGGGAGGTGCTGGAGCGCTCGGAGGCGGTGGTCGTGGCGTCGCCGGCCCGGACGCATGCCGAGCTGGCGCTGCGCTGCATCGACGCGGGGAAGCCCTGTCTCATCGAGAAGCCGTTCGCCCTGAGCCTGCGGGACGCCGAGACGGTGGCGCGGCGGGCCGCGGAGCGGCGCGTGCCCGTGCTCGCGGGCCACCTCCTCCTGCACCATCCGGCGATCCAGCGGCTGCACGCCATGGTGCAGGGCGGAGAGCTGGGGCGCGTGCTCTACTGCTACAGCCTCCGCGTCAATCTGGGACAGGTACGGGCCGACGAGAACGCGCTGTGGAGCTTCGGCCCGCACGACGTCTCGGTGGCGCTGGACCTGCTCGGCGAGGCCCCGGTGCAGGTCACCGCCCACGGCCAGTGCTACCTGCAGCCGGGGGTCGAGGACGTCGTGTTCCTCATCTTGCGGTTTGCGAGCGGGGCGCTGGCCCATGCCCACATGTCGTGGCTGGACCCGCACAAGGAGCGGAAGCTGACGGTCGTAGGGACCAAGAAGATGGTGGTGTTTGACGACATGGAGGCGCGGGAGAAGGTGCGGGTCTACGACCGCGGCGTGGACCGCGCGCCGGAGTACGGCTCCTACGGCGAGAGCCTCGCCATCCGCGAAGGCGACATCTTCGTTCCCAAGGTGTCGGGCGCCGAGCCGCTCGGGGCCGAGCTGGCGCACTTCGTCCGCGTGGCGCGGGGCGTCGAGGCGCCGCGGGCCGGACCGGCGGACGGGGTGCGGGTGGTGCGGGTGCTCGAGGCCGCGTCGCGCTCGCTGGCCGACGGCGGCGCGCCGGTGGCCCTGTGAGTCGCGCGGCCCCCCCTCCCCCCCCGCCACCGGCGGCGCGGCTGCTCCGCACAGCGCGCGCTCGGTCCGCCGTGTTCGGCATCCTGGGCCTGGGCTACGTCGGCCTGCCCCTGGCCATGGAGTGCGTGCGCGCAGGCTACCGGGTGCTGGGCTTCGACGTGAAGCGCGAGGTGGTCGAAGGCCTCGCCGCGGGCCGCTCGCACGTGCAGGACGTCGCCCCCGCGGACGTGGCGCGGGCCGTCCGGGAAGGTCGCTTCGAGCCGACCACGGACCTGGCGCGGCTGGGTGAGCCCGACGCAGTCTGCATCTGCGTCCCCACGCCGCTGTCCAAGACCAAGGACCCGGACGTCAGCTACGTCCTCTCCGCCACGGAA
>CAZVSO010000161.1:0-6545 GCA_964629425.1 uncultured Gemmatimonadaceae bacterium | reverse complement strand
AACATGACTTTGACGTAATGGCTCGCGTGCCAGTCGCAGTGATAATAGAAACTGCCAGTATTCTTGAGCACACGGGCCAGCTCGACGCAGCGCGGACGCATGTACTCGATGTAGGCTTGTGTGGAGGCGTGTCGGTCCTCAAAGCCCCGCCTCTCTTTGGTTTCACCCCAAAAGACCTCATAGTCTCGATTGGAGTTAAACGGCGGGTCGATGTACATCATATCCACGCACGCGTTGGGGAGGGTCCGCAGCCGGTCCACACAATCCCCGCAGTAGATGATCCGAGTATCCACGAGTGGGGAGCGTCGCGTCATGCGCTGGTTGCCTCCAAGGCTTCTGGTGCTACCAACAGGGCGACCATATCCGACACCTTCCAGACCCTGTTCGTGACTCCGGCTGCCATCGCCGGGGTGCAGTGGACCCCGGCGCGTGCCTGGGTCAACGTCTCGTGCTTCCGGCAGAAGGTGTAGTACATGTAGTGCAAGGCCGCCGCGTGCCCGTGATTCTCGATCTTCTTTGAGTGGCCGTTCGTCAATCGCGTCAGTCTCCGCATGTTCATCTGCATGGTAACGTTCTGCCGTTCTGCGAAGCTCGTTGAGACGTGCGCTTGTCGGGCTGGCCATCACCCAATGCTTTTCAGTTCCTACGACCTCCGGGGGACTGTAGCGGCGTTCTCCCTCAATGGGCGCCTGACCCGGCAGATGGGGCACATCGGCATCCTCGGCTCCTCCCCCTGCTCGATGTGAACGGGGCCGAGGACGACGGTGGAGTCGGCGACGGTATCGGTGACGGTGACGGTGAGGGCCATGGCGCGTCCGCTCACCGTGCCGTGAAATCGCGCCGGGTGGGCGGGCCCCACGAACACCGGGTACGCCCGGAGCACGTACTCGCCCGGGACGTCGAAGCGGCCCGCGGGGTCGAGCGCGATCGGCTGGTGGATCCCGCCGAACGTGCAGGCGATGTGGACGTGCGCGCTGGTGTCGTCGGCGATGAGCCCCGCGTTCTCCCCGCCCCAGGTGCCGACAATCACCGAGCCATCAGGCCCGGGGCCCGCGGTGTCGCAGACTTGCAGGAGAAACACGGCCGCGGCGACAAGAGCGAGCCTGGTCATGTGTCTCGCGCTCTCCTCAAGCTCCCCACTTGCCGGTCATCAGCTCCTGCACCACATCGGGCGCCGTCCGGCCCGCCGCCTCGGCCGCGAAGTTCAGGACCAGCCGGTGGGTGAGCACGGTGGGCGCCACGGCTCGGAGGTCGTCGAAATCGGCGATCGGGCGGCCGTCGAGCGCCGCGCGGGCCTTGGCGCCGAGCACGAGGTACTGTGACGCACGCGGTCCGGCGCCCCACGACACGAACTCGCGGATGAACGCCGGCGCCTCGGAATCGGGGGGCCGGCTCATGCGGACCAGCGTCACGGCCGCGGTCACGAGCGACTTGCTCACGGGCACGCGCCGCACCAGGTGCTGGAGGGCGAGGACGTCCTCGGCCGTCAGCACCCGGCGCGTTTCCGCCAGCACGTCGCCCGTCGTGGTCTCGACGATCTCCTCTTCTTCGGACTTCGTCGGGTATTCGACCCGCAGCTCGAACATGAACCGGTCCAGCTCCGCCTCGGGCAGCGGATAGGTCCCTTCCTGCTCGATCGGGTTCTGGGTCGCGAGCACGAAAAACGGCGCCGGCAGCGAATGGGTCCGGGCCGCGACCGTCACCTGGTGCTCCTGCATCGCCTGGAGCAGCGCGGCCTGGGTCTTGGGCGGCGCGCGGTTCACCTCATCGGCGAGCACGATGTTGGCGAAGACGGGCCCCTGCACGAACCGGAAGGCGCGGCGGCCGGTCGCGACATCCTCCTCCAGCACCTCGGTGCCCGTGATGTCGGACGGCATCAGGTCTGGCGTGAACTGGATGCGGGAGAACGCCAGGTCCAGCGGCTGCGCGACCGTGTGCACCATCAGGGTCTTGGCGAGCCCGGGGACGCCGACGAGCAGGGTGTGGCCCCCCGCGAACACGGCGGTCAGGATGCCGTCCAGCACCTCGCGCTGGCCCACGATGCGGCGGCCGACCTGGGTCAGGAGGTCGGCGCGCGCGGCGGCCAGACGCTCGAGCAGCTCGAGGTCGCCGTGCGGAGGGGACGCGGGACGGGGGACGGGGGACGGGTTTGTGGCCATGAGGCGCGAAGGATAGCACATCCTACTCTCAAGTTCCACATAAGGTTGCGGCCTTGTCCCTTTGCTTGCGAAACTTTTCACAAGCCCCTAAGTTTCGCGCGGCCTGATGGACCGTCCGCCTGCCGACCACGAGCGCGGCGACCCCGCGGCCCGGAGCTACGGCCAGGGCTACGCCTACTTCGCGATGGCGCTGGCGTTCGCGGTCGCCATCGTCGCCTTCGGCGCGGCGGGCTGGGCGCTGGACGGCTGGCTCCATACGCGGCCCCTGTTCGCGATCCTGGGCGGCTTGCTCGGCGGGTTCCTGGGATTCCTGCGGATCTACTACCGGGTCAAAGCCGATACAGACGCCGCGAAAGGGGAAAAGGGAATGGGGAAGCGCGTGGGGGACGGGGGACGAGGGACGAGGGACGGGTGAGGTCGTACGCGCTGATGATCGCGCTCGGCGCGCTGTTGGTGGCGGTCGCGGCGATGCTGGGCGGGCGTGGGGCGGCGGTCGGCGGGCTGGTGGCGGTTGGGGCGCAGATCGCGGCCGTGGCGCTGCTGCGGCCCGCGATGCGGGCGCCGCAGCCGGAGTTCATGACGCGCTGGCTGGGCGGGATGGGGGTGCGGGCCCTGGCCCTCGCGGGCCTGCTGGTGGTCGCGGTGACCCAGCCCGGGATGCTGCCCCTGCTCGAGACGTGGCTGGGCTTTCTCGGGGTGCTGTTGCCGCTCTTGTTTCTCGAGGCCAGGTTTCTGCGATGATCCAGACGCCCGATATCGGCGGCATGATCCTGCACCACACGGCCGACAGCCACGTGGTGGAGCTGCCGTTCGGGATCGAGTGGCACCTGCCCACCGGGTGGATGCTGTTCGGGGTGGACGTCTCCCCCACGAAACACGTCGTTTTCATGGTCTTGGCCGCGACGCTGGTGTTCCTCACAATGCTGCTGGCGGCGCGCCAGGTGCGACGCCGCCAGGCCGAGGGCCGGGCGCCCCGGGGGTTCGGCGGGGCGATCGAGGCGATGGTGCTGTTCGTGCGCAACGACGTGGCGATGGCCAACATCGGGCACGGCGGCGAGAAGTTCGCCCCTTACATCCTGACCCTGTTCTTCTTCATCCTGTACTGCAACCTGCTGGGACTCGTCCCCTGGGGCGCGTCACCGACGGGCAACCTGGCGGTCACCGGGGCGCTCGCGCTCACCGCGTTCCTCACCATCGAGATCTCGGGGATGGTGGCCCTGGGCCCCAAGGGCTACCTCAAGACCATCGTGATGGTGCCGCCCGGGCTGAAGGGCGTCGGCGCCGTGATGATGGCGTTGCTCATGACCCCGGTCGAGCTCCTCGGTAAGCTCGTGAAGCCGTTCGCGCTGTGCCTGCGGTTGTTCGCCAACATGACGGCGGGGCACTTCGTGATCCTCGCCCTGCTCGGCCTGATCTTCGTCTTCGGCAGCTGGCTCGTGGCCGGCGGGACGGTGCTGTTCGTGCTGTTCATGATGTGCCTCGAGCTGCTGGTGGCGTTCCTGCAGGCGTACATTTTCGCGCTGCTCACGTCGGTGTTCATTGGGATGATGCAGCACGAGCACTGATCACTACAGTCGTCAGTTGTCAGTCGTCAGTTGTCAGCACTGGACACTCACTGGGAACTCACACGGGGACACGCATGCACAACCTGCTGATGGTGCTTCAGGAGGTCACGCCTCAGGTGGCGCTCAACACGAACGCGCTGCTGGGCGCGGGAATCGGGATCGGGCTCGCGATCATCGGCGCGGGGCTCGGCATCGGCCGGATCGGCGGTCAGGCGGTCGAGGCCATCGCGCGGCAGCCCGAGGCGTCGGCCGACATCCGCGGCGCGATGATCCTGACGGCGGCGCTGATCGAAGGTGCGACGCTCGCCGCGCTGGTGTTCGCCCTGATGTTCAAGCTGCTCAAGTGACCTGCGGCGCGCTCCTGGCCCTGCAGCACGAGGCCGCGCAGGCGGCGGGCGGGGAGACGCGTGTCCCGGGCCCGTTCGACATCAACACCGGGCTGATCTTCTGGACGCTCATCGTCTTCGGCCTGCTGCTCGTGCTGTTGTGGCGCTTCGCCTGGCCGACGATCCTGCGCTCGGTCGAAGAGCGGGAGCGCAAGATCCAGCGGCAGCTCGAGGACGCCGAGCGGGCTCGGGTCGCGGCGGAGCAGCTGCTGGGAGAGCACAGGGCCCTCGTGGCCGGCGCCCGGATGGAGGCCGAGGAGCTCATCACTAAGGCCAAGACCGTGGCCCAAAAGGAGCGCGAGGCGCTGCTGGCGAAGGCCCGCGAGGAGCACGACGCGATGGTCGCGCGGGCCCGCCGCGAGATCGACGAGGAGAAGCAGAAGGCGATTCTCGCGCTGCGGCGCGAAGCGGTGGACCTCTCGATCGCTGCCGCCTCGAAGCTGGTGGAGGCCAACCTCGATACCGCGGCCAACCGCAAGCTCGCGCTGGACTACCTGGCGAGCCTGGAGGGCCAGGGAGGCCCCCGGCGGTGAGGGCGAGCACGGTCGCGCGGAACTACGCCGAGGCGCTGCTTGCGGCGGCGGAGACGAGCGGGCAGGTCGAGGCCTACGGGCGCTTGATGGATGCCGTGGCCGGCGCGGTGGCGTCGGACGCCCGGTTGGCGCTCGCGCTCGAGTCGCCGCGCGTGGCCAAGGCGCAGAAGAGCAAGTTCCTGGCGGGCGCCCTCGAGGGTGTCGCGGCGCTGGAGTTCGTGCGGTTTCCCCAGGCGGTGGTGCGCCGTGGCCGCCAGGGGCTGTTCGCGGACATCGCCCGGGAGTACCTGGCGCTGGTGGACCTGACGCTGAACCGGGTGCACGCGGCGGTGACGCTGTCGGCCGAGCCGGACGCGCAGCTGCAGGCACAGATCGTCGAGCGGCTCCAGACGGCGCTCGGCAAGCAGGTGCGCGCCCACTTCCGCGCGGATCAGGGCATCATCGGCGGCATCGTGGTGCGGGTCGGCGACCGGATCTTCGACGGCTCGATCAGGCGGCGGATGGCGATGTTGCGGCGGAAGATGCTGGGCGGCTAGAGGGGAAAGGGGAAGGGGGA
Source organism: uncultured Gemmatimonadaceae bacterium (assembly GCA_964629425.1). GTDB lineage: Bacteria > Gemmatimonadota > Gemmatimonadetes > Gemmatimonadales > GWC2-71-9 > CAZVSO01. The sequence goes on along the minus strand of CAZVSO010000161.1, from coordinate 1,346 downwards.
AGAGTAAGGCGGCCCGGGGAGACCCGGACCACCTTTTGCGCATCCCCGGGCTTGCGCCCGGGGTCAGTAATCACCTTCACAGTCTGTACCGTAGGCCGAGAGTGACGGATCCTCGTCGCATTGTCTGCCGCACGAACTGGGGTGGCAGCTCGCCGGGCTTGAAGACCGAGGGAGTGAGTGCGCCGCCGGCGCGGACGGCTCCCGCCAGATGTCGACCGAACGGGAACTCGACCGAGACCGCGGCGTGCGCTCCCCACCGGGAACGGAGGTCGTTTTCGCCGGTCACGCTCCAGAGGTCGAGCAGCGGTCCGCCGTGCACGTGGAACTCCGCTCCCGTGCCCGTTCGCGCCACGCGGTAGGACAGCTCCGGCGCCGCCTCGTAGCAGGCGAAGAAGTTGTTGAGCCCGATGAACCCCGCGGCGCCCTCGTCGGCCACTGCCGCTTCGGCGTAGCTCAGCCGGAGTCCCACCCCGATTTTCGTGAATCGCTTGTCTACGCCGAGCCCGAAGCTGGTGGGCCGGTGGGGCCGGAACGACTCATCGTCGCTGGCGGCCGAGGTATCGTACGACGTGCCGCCGAACCACATGGCGGTCACGTCCGCGCCGATGAGCCACTGGCCCCCCAGGCCGCGCGCCGGCACCGCCAGCAGGACGAGTGCCAACCGACTGACGGAACCCATCACACCTCCCCGATTACCGAGATCAGAGCGTCAGCAGAAAGCCGTAGATTGACGCCCGCCCGTCAACGCAGTGTCAACCATGCGCGGGGCATCAGCGCATGTCGAGTCTGATCCAGCCGTTCGTGATGTTGTGCTCGCCCTTGATGAACCAGTTGAAGCCGGGATAGAAGGCACCGACCACGACGTCCTCGACGGCGTTCCCGACGATCTCGTCATTGGTCCTGATCAGGGACACGATCGCGTTCCAGATCTTCTGGGCAGCATGGGCCCGCTTGAACCACTTGCCGAAGGCGCCGCTGGAATCGTTGCCACCGGTCAGTCCCGGATAGTATCGCTCGATGACGCTCAGCGCGGCGTTGGCACGCTCCGCGTCCACCTTGATATCGCAGGCCGTATCGTCGTCCTCGACCACGAACACCCGGAAGTTCTGATTCGGGTGCTCTGCGTTGTACGTGTCGATCTGCGTCTTGCTGAACAGCAGGACGCTGCCGCTCCAGTCCTCGTCGTTCTGGTCGAAGGTGAACGGGCCCCCCGCGTGCTCGCCCGCGCACTGCAACGGGGCGAGCGAATCCGTTGTGCCCCGCTGCCCCAGGACGTGCACCTCGAACTCGGGGTTGCCCTTGAGCCATCCCTCGAAGTCCCGCTCGAAATGGGCGCGGGTCATGTA
>CAZVSO010000160.1:4706-6589 GCA_964629425.1 uncultured Gemmatimonadaceae bacterium | reverse complement strand
CGAGCACGCCCTCGCGCTCCATCGGGATGACGTGCACATTCACGAACGCGACCACCTGGGAGTCGGGCCCGGTGGCCGGTGCGGCCGCGGCCCCGGTGACGACGAGGACGGACAGCAGGCCGGCGGCGAGCAGGCCGCGCGCGGGGAGCGCTGGACTCATGGTCACTCCGAGTGAGAGGATGCACCAAGATACGGCGGGGCAGGACCCCGCGTTTCCCCCAGCTCGTCAGCAGTTGACGGCTGACGGCTGACCGCTGACCGCTGACCGCTGATGGCTCTGCTCCGCTTCTGGTTCTCACTCACCGAGCCGGTGGACCGGCGCCGCTACTTCGTCCACGGCGCCGCGCTGATGGCGCTCAAGTACGCGGTCGACGCCGGGATCGTCCGGCTCGCCACGGGCGCGTGGTGGTCGCCCCTGGACTACGTCAGCCCGGTGTGGAGCACGCGAGAGGCGGCGCTCGCCGGGAGTCCGACGTGGCTCATGGCGGCCATGACCCTGTGGACGCTGCCCTTCCTTTGGATCGGCGTGAGCATGACCATGCGCCGGGCCATCGACGCAGGGCAGTGGGCCTGGCTGTGCCTCCTTTTTTTCGTTCCGTACGTCAACTACCTCCTGATGCTGGTCCTGAGCGCGCTCCGGTCGGAGCCGCGCACGCCCGGCCGGCGCGCCGTCGAGGACGTCGCGTCCGACGCCAAATTGCGCGAGGCGTTGCTCGCTCTGGCCGCGGGGCTGGCCGTGTCGGTCCCGACGGTGCTCATCAGCGTGCTCGTGGTGCGCAGCTACTCCACGCCGCTGTTCCTCGGCACCCCGTTCTCGCTCGGCGCCATCGGCGCCTACGTGCTCAACCGCACGCACCCACGGTCGCTGGGCTACACGTTCGAGGTCGTGTTCGCGGGACTCGTGCTGCTCTCGGGGACGGTGCTGCTCTTCGCCCTGGAGGGGGCGCTGTGCGTGCTGATGGCGCTTCCGCTCGCCGGCGTGGTGGCCGTGCTGGGGTCGGTGCTCGGCCGCGCCATTGCGCTCCACGCACCCGATGCGCCCACGCACGCCGCGCTCATCGTCATCGGGCTGCCCGCGCTCGCGGTGGTGGACGCGCGGCACGCTCCCACCCCTCCCCATGAGGTGGTCACGAGCGTGGTGATCGACGCGCCCCGCGAGGTCGTGTGGCACAATGTCGTGACCTTCGCCGAGCTGGAGGAGCCGCGGGAGTGGCTGTTCCGCCTCGGCGTGGCCTATCCACGGCGTGCCCGCATCGAAGGGTCGGGGGTCGGGGCGGTGCGCTATTGCGAGTTCTCGACCGGGGATTTCGTCGAGCCGATCACCGAGTGGGAGGCGCCGCGCCGGCTGGCGTTCGACATCGTGCGCCAGGCCGCGCCGATGCGCGAGCTCAGCCCCTACCGGCACGTTCGGGCCGCGCACCTCGACGGCTACTTCCGGGCCACGTGGGGCCGGTTCGACCTGCAGGAGCTGCCGGGCGGGCGCACGCTGCTCGTGGGTACCACGCGCTACGAGGTCCGGATGTACCCGCAGGCGTACTGGGCGCTCTTCGCCGACGCGATCGTGGAGCGGATCCACATGCGAGTGCTGCGGCATATCGAAGGGCTGTCGGAACGATAGACGACGTCAGACATCAGACATCAGAAGCTGACGTCTGATGTCTGATGTCTGATGCCTGACGTCTGCACGTGGAACGGGGAACCAGTCTTGCCGCCGCCGGCGTATACTTCGGTCAACGGCCCCCGGAGCCCGACTGTGCTGATCCGCCGCCCGCCCGACATCCCGTCGTCCGAGATCACGCCGGAGTCGGTCTATCTCGACCGCCGCCGGTTCATCGCGACCGCGACGGCGGCGGCGGCCGGCCTTCTCGGTGCACCATTGATCA
>CAZVSO010000160.1:0-4696 GCA_964629425.1 uncultured Gemmatimonadaceae bacterium | reverse complement strand
CCACCCTGGACGGGTCCGGCACTCAAGGGCTCACCGACGAGCTGACGCCGTTCGACGACGTCACTACCTACAACAACTACTACGAGTTCGGGACCGGCAAGGACGATCCCTGGCGCAACGCGACGGCCTTCCGCACGCGGCCCTGGACGGTCGAGATCGCGGGAGCGGTCGCCACGCCGGCCCGCTACGACCTCGACGACCTGCTCCGTCCCGTGAAGGTCGAGGAGCGGGTGTACCGCATGCGCTGCGTCGAGGCCTGGTCCATGGTCATCCCGTGGATCGGCTTCCCCCTGCGAACCCTGATCGATCGCGTGCAGCCGACGTCGCGGGCCCGCTACGTCGAGTTCACCACGCTGCTGGACCGCGACCAGATGCCCGGCCAGCGCCGCGATGTGCTGCCCTGGCCGTACGTCGAGGGCCTGCGGATGGATGAGGCGAGGCACCCGCTCACCATCCTCGCCACCGGACTCTACGGCAAGCCGCTCCCCAACCAGAACGGCGCGCCGCTGCGCCTGGTCGTGCCCTGGAAGTACGGCTTCAAGGGCTGCAAGGCGATCGTGCGCATCCGCTTCACGGAGCAGCAGCCCGAGACCACGTGGAACGTGGTGGCGCCTCACGAGTACGGGTTCTACGCCAACGTCAATCCCGAGGTTGACCACCCGCGGTGGAGCCAGGCGCGCGAGCGGCGCATCGGGGAGTTCCGCCGCCGGCCCACACTCCCGTTCAACGGCTACGCCGATCAGGTGGCGTCGTTGTACGGCGGATTGGACCTGCGCCGCAACTTCTGAGACCCGAAGCCCTCGTGATCCCGCGCCTCGTCCGACGGGTGGCCAAGCCCGTGGTGCTGCTCGCGTGCCTCGTGCCCCTGGGGATGATCGTCGCCGATGCCCTGCTCGACCGGCTGCCGGCGGAGCCCATCAAGGACATCACGCATCGCACCGGTTTTTGGGGCCTGACCTTCATCACGATCACGCTCGCGGTGACGCCGCTCAGGCGCATCACCCGGTGGAACTGGGTCGCCGGCTACCGGCGGATGCTGGGCCTGATTGGGTTCTCCTACATTTGCGTCCACTTCCTCATCTATCTGGTGCTCGACCAGTTCTTCGCCTGGTCGTACATCCTGGAGGACATCGCCGAGCGGCCCTACATCACGGTGGGCTTCACGGGGTTCGTCCTGCTGATCCCGCTCGCGGTCACGTCCACCGCCGCCGCGGTTCGCCGGCTCGGCAAGAAGTGGGTGACACTGCACAGCCTGATCTACGTCACGGCGCTGGCGGGCGTGGTGCACTTCATGTGGTCGCAGAAGGCCGACGTGCTTCGGCCGACGATCTACGGACTGGTGCTGATCGGGTTGCTGGCGATGAGGCTGATCATGCGGGGGGGTCTGGGCCGGCTGCGGAGCGCGGTCTTGCGAGGCGCTCGCCGACTGACCGTCCGTCTGGGCCCAAAACCGATTTCGGCTTCGTCAACGTTTCGCGACGTGGAGGTGGATCGCTAGGCGCTAACGTCGTTCGATGGGGCGTCCTCGGCCCCGAGGGGCTAGGGCCTGGTTGCCTGTAGGCTCGGCGTGCCGTACGCTTCGAGCGGCCCATGCGCTACCCCACCCTAATGCTCGCTCTGGCGTTGGGGGCTGTCGTGTTCCCCAGCCAAGCGCCCGCCCAGTGCCCCGACGGCTCCCCGCCGCCGTGTCGGGCGCAGCCCACGCGGGCCGCGCCTACGCCGCCGCCGAGCAGCGTCGCCGTGCTCTACTTCGACAACCTCTCCCGCGACTCGAGCGACCTCTACCTAGCCGACGGGCTGACCGAGGAGCTCATCGCCCGCCTCGGACAGCTTGAGCGGCTGCAACTGAAGTCCCGCAACGCGGTCCGCCGCTATCGCGGCGCCGCGGACGTGGATCCCACCGCCGTGGGGCGTGCGCTCGGGGTGGCCTACCTCGTCAGTGGAAGCGTGCGACGCTCCGGGGCGCGGCTGCGCGTGACCGTGGAGATGGTTCGCGCTACGACCGGGCTGCGCGTCTGGGGCGACCAGTACGACCGGGCCGAGACCGACGCGCTCGCGATCCAGGAGGACGTCGCCCGCGCGGTGGCCACCGCCATCGCGGGCCGCCTCGCGCCGGCCGAGCGTCAGGCGCTGGCGGCCGGTCCCACGCGCAATCCGGCGGCGTACGACCACTACCTGCGCGCCAACTTTTACCTGCGCCAACGGCAGGCGGCTGTGGTGGCGCGGGCCATCGCGGAGTACGAGCGCGCGGCGATCCTCGATTCGACATTTGCCGCGGCGGCGGCCGGGGCGGCGACAGCGTACTACGTATGGATGAATTGGGGATGGGAGCATCCCACCCTGTCGCGCGACTCACTCCTGGCTCGCGGGTTTGCGTGGGCCGAGCGGGCCGTGCGAGTCAACCCCTCCAGCGGGCCGGCGTGGCGGGCTCGGGGCAACCTGCTCAGATACCGCTATCCGAAGAACCCCGACAGTGCCCTGGCGGCTCTTGAACGGGCAGTGAGCCTGGATCCGCGCGACGCAGAATCACGGCATTTTCTCGCACTGGCGCTGGCTTTTGACCTCCAAGACTCGGCGGCCGTCGCCGGTTTCCGCCACGCCCTCGCACTCGAGCCGAGACGACCGATCACGCTGCATAGCCTCGCGTGGTTCGCGGAGAACGGGCGCCGGTACGATGAGGCGCGCGGTCTCCTCGACAGCGCGCTCGCCGTGGATCCCAGCTTTCACCCCGGCTACTTGAGACGTGCGCAGATCTGGCTGCTGCTGGGCGATCCCGCTGCCGCGCTGCGGGACGTGGAGAAGGCGGCAGGGCTCGTGGCCGCTGATCCCATCCGGCAGCGCACCACGCTCACGGAAGTGATGGTCGCGCTGGGCGACACGATCGCCGCCCGGGCACTGATCGACAGCGTCCTCGCCCCGGTTCCGTCCGATTCGTTCGCGGGAACCTGGGCAGCCGTCGCCTACGCGCTCGTCGCCCTCGGGGATCATGAGCGCGCCATCGCGCTCATGGAAGCGGTCCATCAGCACACGCTCGGGCGCGAGTTCGCGTTCTGGTCTCGATTCCCACAGCTCGATCCGATCCGGTCGGACCCGCGCTTTCTTCGTCTGGTCGAGCAAGCCCGGGGGCGGTAGATGACGCTCGGGGCCTTGATCAATCAAGGCCCCTCGACCCGGCAAGGGAATCGCCCTGGGGCTTCTTAGGCCTCGCCTTCTCCCATGTCGCGGGATTCAGAGCGATGTAGCGGCGAATGCGGCGCAGTTCGGAATCGTTTCGAACCACCCGTTCCCAGTAACGCGATTGCCATGCGAACCCCCGCTGACCAGCCTGACGGATCAGGCGGGTCGAGTGGGCTTTCCAGGCTCGGATTACCTTACCAAGCTGCAGTCCTGGCTGGGCCATGAGGGGTCTCAGGGAAAATGTGGGGCCTTGATTAATCAAGGCCCCACAATCAATGAAGGCCCCACGGTCCCCAGGATCAGTTGTGTGGGGAGCGGCAGGTGTGGGGCCAGCAGCGGGTGTGGGGCCTTGATTAATCAAGGCCCCACAGAGAAACACCACTGCATGTACATGGTCCGGCATGATCACCATGCGGTCCAGAACCAGGCCAGGGAATCTGGATGGAAGGTCCAGCCAACATGCCTCCACCAGCCGTCCCGTCGGCGCGAGCTGCACTCGCCCTCCGGTTACCGTGCTGAGACATGGGCGGCGGTCTCGAACCTCGAAGGTCACGAAGTAGGCGCCGGCCGACGCGTAGTCCCAGCTGGCCAGTCGCTGCGGATGTCCTCTGCGGCGGCCCAAACCCGGTCTCGACTGTCGAGGGCTTGGGCACAACGTGTGCGCGGCGAGTCAACGCGGGGTCAACCGCTCGCATCCTCTGACGGTGCGCCCTCCCGTAGCCAGTCGGCGAACGCCGGCGACGCGCGCGCCAGACGCCATTCCTCGAGAATCGCCATCGCCATGGCCCGCGTGGGCCCGCTCGCCGGCTCGGCCAGGCTGCGTTCGAGCAGCCACCCCTCGAACGCCGCGGGATCGGGATCCTCGTGGGCGGCGTCCTCGAGCAGCTGGCGCTTGATCTCGAGTCCCACGGCATCGGGGGTCGTGTTGCGCTTGCGCTTCCGCCGCCGCCCTTCCGCGGCGTCGAGCGCGGCCAGGAGCTGGCGGCACACCTCGGCGGGGCGGGGAGCGGAGCCGGAGTCCGCCCGTATGGGACCTTGATTCATCAAGGCCCCACCGGGGTCACCCGCACGTCGAGCGGGTAGCCCGGGCCGTCGGGCCGGGCGAAGCCGCGATCCACGGCGATGAGGTCGAGCTCCACGGTCTCGAGGTCGCGCACGAAGAGCTCGACCGGCGCGAACGCCTCCAGCGTCGTCACGGCCTTGAGGTAGCCGTGGCACGTTTCGCAGGTCTCCACCTTGCGTGTTTCCATCTCCGCCTCGGGCACGAGCGAGCCGAGGCGTTCGTGCCGAGCCTCGCCGCAGTACGCGCAGCGGAGCCAGGGCACGGTCCACTCCGTGGCGCAGCGGCCGCAGCGCAGCCGGCGCGAGCGGTCGAGCCCGCGCATCTCGGCGAGGATCGGCCAGGCCGCGCAGATCGGGCAGTAGCCGTGGAGCCAGTGCGGCGGTGGGGAACCGGCCGGCGACCGCGCGGCGGCCAGGAGCAGCGGGACGACCGCGACGTGGGCCAGCGTTGCGAGAG
>CAZVSO010000159.1:0-6678 GCA_964629425.1 uncultured Gemmatimonadaceae bacterium | reverse complement strand
GGGGCACGAGGAGGCGTTCCTGCGCCGGTTCGCGCTCGCGGATCTCCCCGGCGTTGGCCCGCGGTTCCAGGAGCGGCTGGAGCGCCGCGGCCTGCGGACCGTGGCCGACGTGCAGCCGCTTGATCGGCGAACCCTCGCGGCAGGGTTCGGTGAGCGCGAGGGAGAATGGTTGTTCCAGCGGGTGCGGGGCATCGACCACTCGGCGGTCGAGCCGCACGGCGAGCCGAAATCGATCAGCCGGGACGAGACGTTCCCCGCCGATCTGGACGACGACGACGCGCTGGCGCGGAAGCTGCTCGAGCGCGTGGACCGCGCGACGGCCGACCTCCGTGAGGACGGGCTCATGGCGCGGACCGTCACGGTCAGGATCCGGGACGCCGACTTCACGACCCGGCAGGCGAGCCGGACGCTGGTCGAGCCGGTCGAGAGTGATCGGGCGGTGTACGCGGTGGCGCGGGAGCTGCTGGCCAAGCTGCGCTCGGCGCGGCGCGCGCCGGCGCGACTCCTGGGCATTGCGCTCTCGCAGCTCGTCCGCGTCGAGGCCGAGGCGCAGCTCTCTCTGCTGGAGCTGCCGCCGGGTGCGGGCCCTGAGACCGAGCGCGACCGGGTGCTGTCGAGGGTGATCGACGAGGTGCGCGAGCGGTTCGGGCGGAGAGCGCTGGGGCGGGGGCCGGGGCCCGAGGACTGAGCCTACCGCCGCCGCGTGCGGCGCCCACCCTTCCTGCGCTTGCCCCTGTTCAGCTCGACGCGTGCCGCAGCGGTGCCCGCCGCGACCGCCGCCGTGCTCGCGGCGCGCAACACCCGTCCCGTCCGCTGGAGTGAGCGCTTGATCTTGCGGCGGGTGGCTGCGTCGGTGGCGCGGCGGCGCGCTTCCTTGAGCAACCGATCGGCCTCCCGTACGGCCTTGGCGGCCGCCGCTTTGGCCCGCTTCGCCGCCTGCATGGTGAGCCGCTGGAATCGGGTCATGGCTGCCATGGGTGTCCTCCGTTGCTTGGTGTGAAAACGCCCGGCCTGCCTACCGCGGCCCCTCGATCTTCCAAAAATCGATCCCCCCAGCCATCTGCCCCACGTCCACCGACGCGACACGGGCGCGTGCCGCCAGGTCGATGATCTCCACCGTCCCCGGTTGCGAGCCGATCCCTTCGACTGAAACGAAAGCGTAGCGGTCGTCAGGCGAGATCGCCAGTCCGTGGACTACCTTACGCTGCGTCGCGATGCGCGCCACGTCGCGGCCCCCCGCCAGATCGAAGATCCACACCGACTGCCCCCGCTTGTTGGTGGCGAGCAGCAGCGTCCCGTCGCGCGTGACGGCGAGGTTGTAGACCCCCTCCCCCGCCGGGAACCGGCGCGTCAGCGTCCAGCTGCCGGCGTCGATCTCCAGGACTTCGTTCGCCTTGTTGCACGCGACATACACGTTCGAGCCGTCGGCCGACGGCTGGGCCCAGGTCGGTGAGCACGTGACGGTCCGGCTCGCCCCCGCGCCATGCCCCGCGTGCGGCGCGCTGGGCTGCGGCGCGGTCGCGAACGGCCCCGCCTCTCCGTGCTCCTGTCCTTTGGTTAACACGAACCGGCGCGAGACGGCGAGCGTGCGCGTGTCGATCTCTACGAGCATGTCGTCCATCATGCACGCCGAGTACTGCATGGTGCCTTGCGGGTTGATGCGCGAGCCGTGCGGCATGGTGCAGGTGGGGATCCGCGCCACCTCGGCCTTCGCCGCTACCGCGACCACCGAGACCGACGACGGCACCATGTCGCCGTGCAGGTTGAAGTTCACGACGTAGGCGAAGCCCCCGTCCGGGGTGAGCTGCAGCGTGGCCGGGAAGTTGCCGAGCTCCACGCGACCGAGCACGCGCCCGGTTTCGGCGTCGTACTTCCACAGGTGGCCAAACGGCTGCCCGTGCGCGGTCGTGATGTACAACTCCCGCCCGTCGGGCGAGACCGCGAGCCCGTGGGGGCCGTCGGGGTCGGTCGGCAGCAACCCAACGGTCAGCTCGCGCTCGACCCGGGCGCCGCCGGGCCCGAACCGGATCAGCGCGATCCGGTCGGCCGCCTCGGCGGCGACGAACACGAGATAGTCCCGGTCGGGCTTCCCGGCGGCCGGCGTCTGCGCGAGCGCGGGCGCGGCCGACAGCAACGTCGCAAGAGTGAACAAGCGCATCGTGTGGTGCGACCTCCCCAGGCGAACCGAGTCGTTGTACATTGGCCAATCTAACCCCTGACCAACGGATTCTGCGATGATCTTGAACGCCCTGACGCTCCTTGTCGCCATGCAACAGCCGCAGCAGGTACAGACCCCCCAGGCGCCGGCGGCCCAGCTCCCGGCGTCGCCGGTCGCCGAGTTGGTCGTGACCCCCAGCGGCGCGCTCCTGGCTCCGGGGGACACGCTCCGGCTCCGCGCCGAAGCGCGCGATTCCGCCGGCCGGCCGATGGAGAATGTGCGCATCCGCTGGGTCGCGGCGGGTGGGCGGTTCGAAGGCGGCGTGGATTCGACCGGCCTCGTCACCGCCGGCTCGACCGGCACCATCCCCGTGGCGGCGGTCGCCATCGTCCCCGGCTCCCGGCCCTCAGTCAAGCGGGTCGAGGTGAAGGTCATGGCCGGCCCCGCCGCTCGGATCGCCATCGCGCCGCGCGTCACCAAGCTCGTGGCCGGGCAGCGCCTGCGGCTGACGGCGACGGCGTTCTCGAAGGACGGGGACCGGCGGGACGATCGGCCGAGCTGGCGGAGCTCGAGTCCCGGCGTGGCCCGGGTCGACGGCAACGGCGTGGTGGCGGGCGTCGCTGCCGGACGCGCCACCCTCACGGCGACCGTGGGCAGCGTCGTCGAACGGATGGTCGTCGAGGTCGTCGCCAATACCATCCGGACGGTGGATATCAACCCGCGCGACGTAACGGCCCGGCAGGGCGATGTCACCCGGTTCACCGTGCGCGCGCTCGATGCGGCCGGCAAGGAGATCGCCGGCCTCACGCCGACCTGGAGCTTCTCGCCGGGTCAGGGAATGCTCGATCAGGACGGCCGCTTCGTCGGATATGAAACCGGCGAGTACCTGGTCACGGCCAGCTTCGGGCGCTCCAGTGCCCAGGTGCCGGTTACACTCGATCCGCGCAACGTGCGCCGGCCCGTGCAAGTCGTCGGGCGGGTGCCGCGCACCCTCTTCACGACCGAGGAAGTGTGGGTTCACCCGAACGGCCGCACCGCTTACCTCGGCACCGGCTCGGGCGGTGACCGGATGTACGCGATCGACATCAGCGACCCCGCGAAGCCCGTCGTCACCGACTCGATCGTGGCCAACACGCGGCGGATCAACGACATCATGACCACGCCGGACGGCAAGTTCATGGTCTTCACGCGCGAGGGCGCCGCCGACCGCAAGAACGGGATCGTGGTCGCCTCGCTCGAAGACCCGGCGCACCCCAAGCCGATCGCCGAGTTCACCGAGGGCGTGACGGCCGGCGTCCACTCGGCCTTCGTCTACCGGCAGGAGAAGTACGGGACCCACGTCTACCTGACCAACGACGGTACCGGCGCGCTGCACGTCATCGACATCGGCGACCCATATCACCCCACCGAGGTCGCCCAGTGGCGCACCAACCGGCCCGATGCGGGCCGGACCCTGCACGACGTGGACGTGCAGGATGGGCTCGCCTACCTGTCGTACTGGAACGACAACCTCGTCATTCTCGACGTCGGCAACGGCATGGCGGGCGGGAGCCCGTCCAGCCCGCAGCTCGTGTCGCAGTACAAGTACGACCTCAACGCCCTGTACCGCGACGTGGAGCTGCGCCACGGGCCGGGCTTCATCCGCGGGACGCACACCGCGTGGCGCCACAAGAACTACGTCTTCATCGCGGACGAGGTCTTCCCGGCCGGAACCGTCGAGGGCGCCAGGGACGCCGCGGCGGGCCGGGCGTTCGGCCGCCTCCAGGTGATCGATGTGACGGACTTGAAGCATCCCCGCGCCGTCGCCTGGTACGAGCCGGAGTACGGCGGGGTGCACAACGTGTGGGTGGCCGGGGACACGTTGTACATCGGGGCGTACAACGGCGGGTTCCACGCCTTCGACGTGTCGGGCGAGCTGTTGGGCGACCTGCGCGCCCAGCAGCGCGAGATGGTGCACCTGAACACCGCCGACATGGAGGGGAACACCAAGAACACGGCGATGACCTGGGGCGTGGTGGTGAAGGACGGCCTGGCCTACGTGAACGACATGTACAACGGGCTGTGGATCGTCCGGATTAAGCCGCCGCTGAACCCGCCGCCGCTACCGTAACCGCGGGGAAGGGCGAAGGGGGACGGGTACGGTACACGCAGTACCCCTCCCCCGTCCCCTTCCCTCGTCCCCGCTGGCGCTACGCCGTGCGCCGTTTCCCCCACCACCGGTAGGCGAACCAGCCGCCCGCCGCCAGCCCGCCCAGCGGGATCACGATGCCCAGCGACTGGATCACCAGCGCCAACAGCCCGACGAAGTTCCTCCACGCCTGCTTGAACGCCTCGCCCACGACGCTCGATCCCACCCGTCCCACCACGGGAACGGGCTCATGGGCGTACACCGTCAGAGTGCTCAGTGTCACGCGGGCGCGGAGGTAGCGCAGCCGCCCCTCGTACCGCTCGATCTCTTCGCGTACCCGGGCGAGCGCCTGCTCGACCTCGAGTACGTCCTGGAGCTTGCCGGTCCTGGTGGCCAGAATGGCGATCAAGCGCTGCTCGAGCCGCCGCGAGTTGGCGACTCGCGCCTCGATGTCCACGTACTCCTCGCCCACGTCCTCCGCCTGCACGTCCACGGACTCGAGCTTGCCGATGGGACGGAGCCCGTCGAGCGCGTCGCCGAAGCGGGTGGTCGGGATCTTGAGCTCGAGGGTGGCTGAGCGCAGCTGGCCGGACCCGGTCTGCATGCTCGCGTTGGCGACCAGTCCTCCCAGGCGGGCGGCGAGGTCGCGCACGAGCGCAACGGCGGGCTCGAGCGAATCGACCTGCATAGCCGCACGCCCCGTGCGGATGATCATGTTGGGGGTGGCCGTGGCGACCTGAGCCGGGGTGAACACGACCGGGGAGAGCCGGTCCGCGTCCTGCCGCAAGTCCGCTGGAGCCGCCGGCGCGCGCGCGGCTACGGGGGCAGCGCTGCCCTCCCGGGAGTCGAGCATGTCGTATGCTGTCTCCGCGCGATTCGCAAACCGCGGCGCCGTGACGACCAGGGTCACGACGCTCGAGAGCGCTGCAATGCCCAACACCAGTAGTACCGTGGAACGCTTCATCGTATCCTCCTGCCCGGGGTGGCGTCGGCAACGACCTGGCTATGGGACGCCGGGCGCCGGCGCGGTTGCACAACAAGCGGACGACGGAACGGGGAGGGGGAGGGGGTGGACCCTTCCCTCTTCCCCCTAGTTTGCGAACCCATCCGCGATCCGCGCCAGCCGCGCCTGGATCTCGGCCTCGGGCAGCCAGCGCCCGTTCATCATCACCCCCGCGCGCCGGGCCACGTTGCCCAGGTCGTCGAGTGGGTTGCCCTCGAGCAGGATGAGATCGGCGTGCATGCCCACGGCCACGGTCCCGAACTGGTCGGCCGCCCCGAAGTACCGGGCGACGTCGCGGGTACCGGCGCGCAGGATCTGCTGGGGGGTGAGACCCGCGGCGCGCATGCTGGCGAGCTCGCGGTGGATCGAGAACCCCGGGACGCTGAACAGCTGGGGGGAGGCGGTTCCCAGAAGAATCCCGACGCCCGCGTCGTTGAGCGCTTTGAGGATGCGGCGGCGCAGCTCCACGACGCGCGTCCCGGCCTCGGCATCGGGGTTGTTCTGCCGCATGGTGGCGACGGCCTGTGCCCAGGCGTCCCGCCACTGCGCGGGCACGTAGCGCAGCTCCGGCAGCGCGCGCAGCGACTCCAGGCTCTCGGTGCCGGAGAAGGTCTCCCACAATGCGAGGGTGGGCACCATCCAGGTGCCTGCGGCCTTGGTCGCGGCGACCATCGCCGGCAGCTTGGCCTCGTCCACATGATAGATGATCTGCTGCGCCCGGACCTGCGGAGACTCGTTCTTGATGGGTGAGTCGTCCGCCTCGAGGGCGAGGATGTAGTTGTCCAGGTGGTCGACCGTGGCCTGGCCGGCCTCGAGCGCGCGGGCGAGGCCCACTGGGTCGGGCACGTGCCCGGCGAAGCGAATCCCGACGCGGCGGGCCACGGCGACGATTGTGTCGTACACCTCGCGCGAGAGACCCTCGTGGATCTTGAGGTGGTCGTAGCCCGCCGCCTGCCGCTGCTCCACGAGGCGCCGCGCGCTGTCGGCGGTGGGCGCCGTGTTGCCGCTGAGCGCGGGGCTGCCCACCCAGAGCCGCGGCCCGAGCAGCTCCCCCTTGGCGATGCGGTCACGCAGCTCGAGCTGGCTCACGTGACCCTGCATGCCGCGCGCCACCGTGACGCCGTTCGCGACGTACAGGAACAGCACCGTCTCGGTCAGCGCCGGGCTCGCGCCCGGCGCGTTGGGGTTGGGGAGGTGCGCGTGCATCTCGGCGAGCCCGGGCATCAGGTACTTGCCCCGGCCATCGATGCGAACCGCCCCCCCCGGGACGCGCACCTGGTTGGCGGGCCCGAGCGCCACGATGCGCCCGTCCCGGATGACGACGGTCTGCCGCTCGAGCACGCCCTCGCGCTCCATCGGGATGACGTGCACATTCACGAACGCGACCAC
>CAZVSO010000158.1:0-6699 GCA_964629425.1 uncultured Gemmatimonadaceae bacterium | reverse complement strand
TCCAGGAAGCTGACATCACCGGCATCAGCATCCTCACGGGCACCCACGAGTTCACGTTCCGCCCCGGGCCGATCTTCGCCGATCTGCTCCTGGCTGACGAGATCAACCGCGCGCCCGCCAAGACGCAGGCGGCGCTGCTCGAAGCCATGCAGGAGCGCACCGTCACCGTGGATGGCCGGAGCCATCCCCTGCCGCCCGTGTTCACCGTGTTCGCCACGCAGAACCCCATCGAGTTCGAGGGCACCTACCCGCTGCCCGAGGCGGAGCTCGACCGCTTCATGGCGAAAGTGCTCGTGGGCTACCCGCCGGCCGACGTGGAGCAGGGTGTGCTCACGCGCTACGTCGAGGGCTTCGAGGCCGACCGCCCCGCGACCTACGGCATCGCCGCAGTCACCGACGGCGAGGGCCTCGAGCGCCTGCGGCGGGCGGTCGAGGCGGTGCGGGTCGAGCACCAGATCACGGCCTACATCACGGCGATCGTACGCGCCACCCGCGACGCCGCCTCGCTCACGCTCGGCGCGAGCCCCCGCGCGGGCGTGTTGCTGCTCAAGGCCGCGCGGGCCGCGGCGGTGCTCGAGGAGCGCGACTACGTGATTCCCGACGACGTCAAGCAGCTCGCGCCCGCCGTGCTGCGCCACCGCGTCAGCGTCGCGCCCGAGCTGGAGCTCGAGGGGGTCACGGCCGACGCCGCGCTCAAGGCGATCCTCGATAAGACGGAGGTGCCGACCGCGTGATGCTCTGCACCCACCGCGCCCTGTGGCTGGGCGCGGCGCTCGCGGCGTGGGGCGTCGTCGGCCTGTGGGTGCCCTGGGCCGTGGACGCCATGCTCGTGGCCGACGGCGCCCTGCTGGCGGCCGTCTGGCTCGACGCCCGGCTGGCACCCGCGATTCCCCGGCTGGCCGTGGCTCGCGAAGCGCCCGCCGCGCTGTCGCTCGGCCGCGGCGGCGAGGTCTCCTACCGGTGGCGCAACGGAGCGCGGCGCATCGCGCGGCTGCGAGTGCGCGAGGTCCGCCCAGTCATTGTGGGCGGGGTCCAGCCGCCTCGGCCTCTGCGCGTTCCGTCGCGCGGCGCCCTGGCCGAGCGCCTCGCGGTCGTGCCGCAGCGGCGGGGGCACGAGACGGCCGGCGGGTTCGCCGTGGACTCCGTCGGGCCCCTCGGTCTGGGCCTGCGGCGCGGCGCGATCGCGCTCCCCTGGGAGGTCACCGTGTACCCGCCGCTGGTCACGCCGCGCCTCCAGGCGTCGGTGGCCCGGGCACAGCGCCGCGCCCTGGGGCAGCGCCCGGTGCGCCGCCTCGGTGAGGGTCGCATGTTCGAGAGCCTGCGCGAGTGGGTGCCGGGCGACGACGTGCGGCACATCGACTGGAAAGCCACCGCGCGCCGCCGCAAGGTCATCGCGCGCCAGTACGAGGCCGAGCGGCGGCAACAGGTGCTGCTGATCCTGGACGCGGGGCGGCTCATGACCGCCGATGTGGGCGGCGTGGCGCGCATGGACTACGTCGTCCGCGCCGCGCTCGAGCTGGCCTACGCCGCCGCCCAACACGACGACAACGTGGGCGTCATGGTGTTCGCCGACGGCGTGCAGCACTACGTCGCTCCCCAGCGGGGCCGGGTGGGCCTGCGGCGCGTGCTGGACGTGCTCGCGGCGGTCGAGCCCAGCCTCGTCGAGCCCGACTATCCCGGCGCCTTCCGCTATCTCGCCGCGCGCACGCGCAAGCGGGCGCTCACGGTGCTGTTCACCGACGTGATCGATCGCTTCGCGTCCGAGGCCCTGGTCGCCAACGTGGCGACCCTCCGGCCCCGCCACCTTCCGCTGGCGGTCACGCTGCGCAACCCCGAGCTGGATGCCGTGGCGGCCGCGCGACCCGCGGATGCCCGCGACGCCTTCCGCCGGGCGGCCGCCGAGGAGTTGTTGCGTGCCCGCGACGAAGCATTGGGACACATGCGCCGCGCGGGGGTGGTGGTTATCGACGTCGCCCCCGAGCGGGCGGCACAGGCCGTCGTGCGTCAATACCTCGAGCTGAAGCGCCGGGGGACCCTCTAAATAGCTGTCTGGCCAAGTCGTTGGCCGAGTGGTATGTTCCTCCCCCCTCGGCAGGGCCTTGGTTTGTCAACATGAGTTTTCAACATGGTTTCCGCAGGCGGGTCCGCCTGGCTGTCGCGGTGGCGCTGCTAATTGCGGGGCCGACCTGCTCGTACCCGACTGACGACAGCGACCGGGTGGAGGTCGTGATCTCGCCCCCGACCAATGTGGTGCTCCGGGGCGACCAGGTGCAGCTGTTTGCCCGCGCCGTTCGCGTGACCGGCGCGGACACCGTCGCCGTTCCCAACACCACGTTCGAGTGGGCGACCTCCGATCCGACCGTGGCGACAGTGGCCGATCTGGGCTCCGGCGCCGCCGATGTGACTGGCGTGAACACCGGCGTGGCCGATATCACCGTCAAGGCCGTCCCCTTCGAGCGGTCAACGGCTGGCTCCCGTCAGATGCGCGTCGCGACGGCGCTGGAGGTCGACAGCGTCCGGCCGATGCTCGTGCGCTACGGCGACACTGTCACCGTCTTCGGCATCGGGGTTGACTCACTGTTGTTCACTGTGAGTCTGGGTCCGGGCGGCAAGCTCTTTCCGGTGCCGTTCTCCGCGCGGCGAGACAGCGCCGGGGTCGCGCGGCGTGCTTTCTGGGTGCCGTTCCCGGCTCAAACCGACCGGCTCTCCTACATCGGCCCTGGCGTCTTCGGCAGCGTGGCCGAGACCACCGCAGTCGTGCGGCGCGACATCTACGAGCCGAGCGACACCTTCCCGATCAACATCGGATTGGACGGTCCACGGCCTTTTCCTCAGGTCCCGTCGTTGATCTACGTGAATCCGGCGCTGGCCTTCGAGCCGCTCGGCGTGGCGGACACCATCGGCACCGACTGGTATCGCTTCCTGTCGGCTACGCCGCGCGACCTCACAATCGTGCTAACCTCCCCGACGGTCGCCGGAACCTTCGCGACGTTCCTGACGGATTCACTCGAGCTCGATACCGGATCGGGCACCTACCTGATCGGCCCCGATTCGTGGAGCATCGGGCCTCAGTCGCACGCCTGCCACGGCCTCGGGTTCGCGCCCAGGCAGCGCATTCCCGACTCCACCATCGTGGCTCTGGCGGGGTTGCCACGGATAAACATCCACATCCTCTCCCAGTACACCCGCGCCGGGGCCTACGGGCTGGCGCTGATCGAAGGCTACGTCGTCACCGACAGCCTCAAGGCTCCGCGGGACGCGCATGAGGAGGACGATTACTGCAGCGCCGCCGACCCGCCCGCGAAGCGCGTGACCTTACCCTTCCGGGACACGCTCACAATCGACAACCCGGTCGACGTGGACTGGATCCGCTTCACGTGGCCGGGCGGGCCGCTCCGACTGCGCACGACGGCGGTGGTGGCGCCAGGTGATACGATCGGCCGAGACATCGACCTCTACCTGATCAGGGTGCCGAACCCGGGAGACTTCGGGCTTCAGATCGCCTCGCGAACGACTCCCGGAGCCACCGAGGATCTCAATATCGTGACCCCCGTCGCGGCCGGGGACTACTATGCGGTCGTCGTGGACTTTGCGGGTGTCCCAACCGCCTACGATCTATGCATCGCCGCCTGCGCCACGTTCCCCGCCGTGGCGACGAGCAGCGCGCGCGCGTGGCGGCGACCAGCAGGCCCCCGACTCGATGGTCCGCTACCTGCCTCGCGGAGGTCCCCATCGGCGCGGCCGTGATGCCGCTGACCGGCGCGACGCCGGTTTCGGCCTGGCCCCGGCAGCGAAAGGTGGAGGCCGCCATTCGGCGTTCCTTGCCCTTGCTCCCGGCCGAGGTCCGGGGCCAGCTGGAAGCCCTCCTCACGCCGCAAGCGCTCGCCGTCATGACGGGCGTGCTGGTGATTTGGGCCGGCTCCCACTTCGTCGGAGTGGGCGAGGTCGCCGACGTGCTCATCGTGATCGTTGGAGTCGTGGCCCTCGGCACCGTCGCGGTCGAAGGCGCGCGCGAGCTCGTAGCGTTCGCCACCACGGCTATCGGCGCCGACTCCGAAGCGGACCTCGACAAGGCCGCCCGTCACTTCGCGCGGGCCGTGTCCGTGCTCGGTGTGCAGGCCGTCCTCGCCGTCCTGATTCGGAAGCCAAAGGTCTTTCGCCATCCCAACGTCCGCCTCGGCCCTCCGCCGCCACGTCGCGGCCGTTTCATCTACCAGCCGAGGATCACGCGCGGGGTCAACCTGCCGCCCGAGAAAGCCGGCATCACCACATATTGGGGTGACGTCCTCATCTCGTGGCGCGTCTCGGGTCGGGAAACGAGATTGACCGAGCTCCACGAGCGGGTGCACTCCATCCTCACTCCGAAGCTCTATCCGCTTAGGGGCCTACGCGTCCGGATGCGCGCGAACTCATATGCCAAGTCTGCGCTGCTCCAGTACCTGGAGGAGGCGCTCGCAGAGACGTTCGCGCAAGCCTGCGTGAACGGGCCTCGCGGCATCATTCGGGGCCTAACCTTCCCGGTCCGTGGCAACTATGTGACGCTGTCCGCGATCGGGTCTGAGGTTCGAGGCATGCTCCTTGGGCCGATCAACGTCGGAGGGATGCTCTACAACGCGTATGTCTCCATTCAACGCCCAGCGATCACGCAGCCATGAGCCACCTCAACGACGCCGTACTGGCGGTCGGAAGGCTGTTGTACAGGGCGCTCGGCATGGAGGAGCCTCCACCGAGGCTCACGGAGGCCGAGGTGCTTCAGATCGCCCGGGCCACAGCCGACCAACAGGGCTGGCCGTGGACGGAGCCGGCTACGGTGGGCTTCACGCCCGGTTCGGGCCGCAAGCCAGGCCAGTGGCGGGTTTTCACGGGCGCGGACGGCATGGGTGGGAATATCACCATACGGATCAACGACGAGACGGGCACTGTGCTTAACAAGGGCTTCGCACAAAGGTAGCCGCTAGGCGGCGAACCATGAGCCGCTTGAAGGACGCTATCATGGCGGTCGGGAGGGTGCTGGAGAAGGCGCTCGGCATGGAGGAGGAGCCGCCGCGGCTCACCGAAGCGGAGGTGTTGGGGATAGCTCGCATGAAGGCTCAGGAACAGGCGTGGCCGTGGGAGGACCCGGTCTCCGTGACTTACGCACCCGGCAGCCGTCGCAAGGGTGGCAGGTGGCATATCATGACGAACGCCCGTTGCAGAGCTGGCAACGTCAACGTCAATATCAGTGACAAGACTGGTGCCGTGTACCACAAGGGGTTCGCGCCATACTAGTGCGGAACCGCGGACAACCGCTGCCGAGCCCATGAGCCGGGTTACGGATGCCATCTTGGCGGTCGGGAGAGTGCTGGACCGGGCGTTCGGCTGGGAGACGCCTCCCGCTCGGCTCACCGAGGCCGAGGTGCTTCAGATTGCCCGCGCCACAGCGGACGAGCAGGGCTGGCCGTGGAGCGAGCCGGTGTGGGTGGCTTTCACTCCCGGGGACCGTCGTGGAGGCGGTGGGTGGAGGATCAGAACGAATGCCAGCGGCAAGGGTGGGAATGTCAACATCGTGATCAGCGACGACACGGGCGCAGTGGTCCAGAAGGGGTTCGCGCCATACTAATCTGCGGACGGGCGCCACAATGAGCGGTGTAAAGGACGCCATCCTGGCCGTCGGGAGGGTACTGGACAAGGCTCTCGGCATGGAGGAGCCGCCGCCGCGGCTCACCGAGGGCGAGGTGCTTCAGATCGCTCGGACCACAGCCGAGGGACAGGGTTGGCCGTGGGAGGAACCGGTTTCGGTGGGCTTCACGCCCGGCTCGCGCCGCAGACCTGGTGAGTGGGAGGTCTTCACAAACGCGAGTTGCAAGGGCGGCAACGCCATCATACGGATCAACGACGAGACGGGCGCTGTGCTCAACAAGGGCTTCGCACGAAGGTAGCCGCTGGACGCCGAACTATGAGCCGTGTGAAGGACGCCATTATGGCCGTCGGAAGAGTGCTAGACAGGGCGTTTGGTTGGGAGGATGCTCCACCGCGGCTCACCGAGGCGCAGGTGCTCCAGATCGCCCGGGCCGCCACCGAGGAGCAGGGTTGGCCATGGAGTGAGGACGAGCAGGTTTCGGTGGGCTTCTCTCCCGGGTCGCGCCAGAAGCCCGGCTCCTGGCACGTGATGACGAACGCAGACTACATGGGTGGCAACGTCAACATCTGGATCGACGACGGGACAGGCGCCGTGTTCAACAAAGGATTCGCGCCATACTAGCCCGAGGACCGGCGCCACCATGACACCTCCGGCCCCCGCGGCAGGACAAGGGAGGTCCCCATCGGCGCGTCCGTAATCGAGTGCGCCCGCTGCCACACCCCGGTGCCCGAGAACAGCAAGTTCTGCTTCTCGTGCGGCTCCGACGTGTCCGGCGGCGGCCTCGACGCCCTGACGTCCGGCCAGACCGAGACTCTCCTCGCCCGGCTTCAGCGCGTCGTCGCCGGCACGTACGACGTGCGTGAGATGGTCGGCCGCGGCGGCATGGGCGCCGTGTACCTGGCCCACGACATCGCCCTCGAGCGCGAGGTCGCGATCAAGGTCCTCCCCCCTGACGTCTCGCTTGACGAGTACGTCGTGCGCCGGTTCCAGCAGGAGGCCAAGACCTCCGCCAAGCTCGACCACCCCAACATCATCCCGATCTACCGCGTCGAGAGCGAGGGCGGGCTCAACTACTTCGT
>CAZVSO010000157.1:0-6741 GCA_964629425.1 uncultured Gemmatimonadaceae bacterium | reverse complement strand
CAGCTCGCCTCCGACCTGGACGACGTGATGGACGCCATGGATGGGATCTCGCGGCGCGCGCAGATCTTCCGGCTCGGCGCCGCGCCGGAGGGCGTCAAGCAGCTGTGCGAGGTCATCCAGCGCATGGTCGCCGTCCTCGCCGAGGGCGTGGCGCGCCTCAAGACGGGGAACGACGTCATCAAGTACTGCATCGAAGCGAAGAAGCTCGAGGAGGAGGGCGACGCGATCTACCATACGTCGCTCGGCGCGCTGTTCGACAAGGAGCGCGACGCCCTCGAGATCATCAAGTGGAAGGAGATCTACGACCACCTCGAGCGCACCCTGGATCAGTCGGAGGACGTGGCCAACGTGCTGGAGTCGGTGACCCTGAAGCACGCGTGATCGCCGAGAGCGTCTGGTTCGTCCTGTTCATCGTCGTCGTCGCCCTCGCGTTCGACTTCGTCAACGGGTTCCACGATGCGGCGAACTCCATCGCCACCGTCGTGTCCACGCGTGTGCTCTCGCCTTTCGCCGCGGTGACCTGGGCCGCCTTCTGGAACTTCGTCGCCGCCTTCACCTTCGGCACCGCCATCGCCAAGACGATCGGGAAGGGGATGATCGACGTCACCCTGGTGGATGCCACGGTGATCCTTGCGGGGCTCACCGGCGCGATCGTGTGGGACCTGCTGACCTGGTGGTGGGGACTCCCCACTTCATCGTCGCACGCCCTCGTCGGCGGCTACGCGGGCGCCGCGGTCGCCAAAGCGGGCTTCGCGGCGCTCATCGCCTCGGGCTGGATCAAGACCCTGGTGTTCATCGTGGTGGCGCCGCTGCTCGGTCTCTCGCTCGCGCTGCTGCTCACCGTGATCCTGTCCTGGACCCTGCGCCGCGCCCTCCCCCGCCGCGTGGACCGCGTGTTCCGGGTGCTGCAGCTCGTCTCGGCCGCGGCGTACTCGCTCGGCCACGGCACCAACGACGCCCAGAAGACCATGGGTATCATCGTGGCGCTGCTCGTGTCGAGTCAGGCGCTCTTCGTCGCGTTCCCCGTCCAGGCCTTCCACATCACCTCGGCCGACCACGTGCCGACGTGGGTGATCCTGTCGGCACACGCGGCGATCGCCCTCGGCACCGTCGCGGGCGGCTGGCGCATCGTGAAGACGATGGGCCAGCGCATCACCAAGCTCCGGCCGTTCGGCGGGTTCTGCGCCGAGACGAGCGGCGCCATCACCCTGTTCATCGCATCGAGCTTCGGCATTCCCGTGAGCACGACCCACACCATCACGGGCGCCATCGCGGGGGTGGGCACGGCGCACCGCGTGTCGGCCGTGCGCTGGGGCCTGGCGGGGCGGATCGTGTGGGCGTGGGCGCTCACGATCCCGGCATCGGCGGGAATCGCGGGGATCTGCTACGTCGTGGTGCGGGCGGTGTTGTAGAGTTATCAGTCGTCAGTCATCAGTCGTCAGTCATGCCTGACAACTGACGACTGACAACTGACGACTCGATCAATCCAGCTTGATCGTCAGCACTCGCAGCTCCGTCATCTCCTCCATCGCCCAGCGCACGCCCTCGCGCCCCAGCCCCGACGCCTTGGCGCCGCCGTAGGGCAGGCGGTCCACGCGGTAGCCGGGGATGTCGTTCCCGTTCACCCCGCCCACGTCCAGCTCCGCGTGGAGCCGGAACAGGGTCTTGACGTTGCTCGTGAACACTCCCGCCTGGAGCCCGTAGGGCGACGCGTTGGCGGCGGCGATGGCGTCCTCCAGCGCCCGGTACGGCGTCACCGTCACAAGCGGCGCGAACACCTCCTCGCAGTTCACCTTCATCTCTGGGGTGGTCTGTAGCAGGACGGTCGGCGCCAGATACTGGCCGGTCCGCGTGCCCCCTACCGCGACGTCGGCGCCCGCGGCCGTGGCTTCCCCGATCCAGCGCTCCACCCGCTCGGCCGCCTCGAGCGAGATCAGCGGCCCGACGTCCGTTCGGTCGTCGAGCACGTCGCCCACGCGCAGGGCGCGCACCTTGGGAAGGAACAGGTCCAGGAACGGCCGGTAGGCCTGCTCGTGCACGAGGATCCGCTGCGTCGAGATGCACGACTGCCCGGCGTAGGTGAAGCCGCCCAGCGCGCAGCGGCGCGCCGCCCACTCGAGATCGGCGTCGGGCTCGATGATGACCGCCGCGTTGCCGCCCAGCTCGAGCGCGACCCGCTTGCTGCCCGCCTTAGCGCGGATCGCCCAGCCGGCTCTGGCGCTGCCCGTGAACGTGATGAGCCGGACGCGCGGGTCGTCGATCAGGATCTGGGCGACCTCGACGTGGCAGGGCACGACGCTTACGCCTCCCGTGGGGTAGCCCGACGCCTGCACGATCTCGCCGAGCCGCAGCGTCGTGAGCGGGTCCTGGGGCGGCGGCTTGAGCGTGATCGCCGCGCCGCACGCCATCGCCGGCGCGATCTTGTGGGCCGCGAGCAGCACCGGGAAGTTGAACGGCGTGATCCCGACGATGGGCGACAGGGGGAAGCGCCGCGTGAGCGCGATCCGGCCGGCGCCGACGGGGAGCGCGTCGGTCGGGAGCACCTCGCCGCCGATGCGCGTCGCTTCCTCGGCCGCGTCGCGGAACACGAAGGTCGCGCGGTCGAGCTCGGTGCGCGCCTGCGCGATCGGCTTCCCGGCCTCGAGCGCCAGCGTGCGCGCCAGCGCGGCCTGCTCCCCCGCGAGCGCGTCCGCTACACGCCGCAGCGCGGCCGCCCGCTCGTAGGCTGGCATGTCGCGACACGCCCGCGCCGCCGCGACGCTGGCGTCGAGGGCGGCGCGCACCTCCTCTGGTCCCGCCAGGGCGCAGACCCCGACCTCGCTCCCGTCGTGCGGCGCGCGGATCACCGTGCTCTCCCGGCCCCGGCTGTCGGTTGTCCGTGTCGTCATCGCTCGAGCACCTCCACGACCGCCTGGGCGATCGCGGCATCCTGCACGCCCACGCCCGTCAGGTCGGCTATCGTAATCTCGCTCGCGGTTTCACGTCCCGGGAGCCGCCCGGCGGCCAGGTCTCCCAGCTCCGCGTACACGCGTGGCGCCGGCGTCAGGCCGGCGGCCAGGGCGTGCCGCAGGTTGCCGTAGCGCTCGGTCTGGAACCGGCGATCGGCCACCAGCTTGTCGGCGCGCTGCAACAGCACCGGCTCCAGCTCCACCTTCTCGGGGCTCCCGGTCCCCGCCGAGGTGACATGGGTACCCGGTGCCACCCAGGCTGCCGCGATCAACGGGGCCGTGCTGGCCGTGGCCGTGACGATCACCCGGTGCCGCCGCACCTCTGGTTCGAGGGCCGGCGCGACCCGGGTCGGCACGATCGACGCGAGCTCACGGGCCAGGGCCTCGGCCCGGGCCGGCGTGCGGTTCCAGATCGTGAGTCGCTCGAGCGGCAGCACCGTCGCGATCGCGCGCGCCGCCAGGCGGGCCACGGCGCCGGCGCCCACCAGCAGCGCCTCGCGGGCGCCGACGGGCGCCAGATACTGGAGTGTCAGGCCGATCGCCGCCGCGGTGCGGAGGTCGGTCAGATAGCCGTGCTCCTCCAGGAGGAGCGCCGGCGCGCCCGTCTCGGCGTCGAGCAGCAGGAACACGCCGTCCCCGGACGGCAGCCCGCGCGCCGGGTTATGGTAGAACCCCGTCGCGACCTTGAGCACGACGTACCGCGCGCCCTTCAGGCGCGCTCCCTTGACATGGATCTCCGCGGCCTGGTCCCGCAGCTCGACCACCATCGGGTCGGGGAGGTCCGCGTCGCCCTGCGCCAGCGCGCGAAAGCCGCGCTCGACCGCGGCGATGGCGACCGGGAGCGGGATCCGGTCCCGAAACGCCTCGAGCGGCACCACGCGCACGGGCCTGCGCCCCGGCACCCGATCGCTCACCGCAAGCGACCGCTCCCCGCTCCCATTCGCGGCTAGTCCCCCAGCATGGGCCGCAGCCCCGCCCCCGCGAGCATCAGCGCCTGGCGCAGCTCGCCGGTCTCGTTGCCGTAGCCGAACCGAAGATACTGCGGCACGCCGAAGTGCTCCCCCGGTACGAGCAGGACGTCCTGCCCCGCGCGCACCTTCTCGACCAGCTCGGGCCCGCTGACGGCCTGACGATAGCGCACGAAGCAGATGGCCCCCGCGCGCGGGGGGTGCCACCGGAACGTGTCGCCGAAGCTCCGGAGCCAGGAGTCGAGCACCGGATAGTTCGTCCGCAGGATCCCGCGGGTGCGCTCGAGGATCCGCTCGCGCACGCCGGGCGTGAGCGCCACAGCGGCGAGGTGATCCACGGCGCCCGAGGGCCCGATAGTGGTGTAGTCGTGCCGCGCCCACACCTCAGCCACGAGAGTTGGCGTCGAGACGATCCACCCGACGCGGAGGCCTGGGAGGCCGTACGCTTTGGACAGCCCGCTCACCACGAGCAACCGGTCGTAGCCGCCCCAGAACGACGGCGTCGTCCGGCCGTCGAGCTCGGCGCCGGTGTACACCTCGTCGGCGAGCAGCCACGCGCCCACTTCGGCCGTCCGCTCGAGAATCACGCGCCGCGCCCCGTCCGACAGGATGTGCCCCGTCGGATTGTGCGGGTTGGTGACCACGACGAGCTTCGTCCCCGGCCCGATCGCCGCGCGCACTTCGTCCGGGTCGGGTTCCCAGCCGCGCTCCTGCCGCAGCCAGAACTCCCGCACGTCGGCGCCGAAGTTCCGTGCCAGGCCGTGCGTCTGCATGTAGTTGGGCAGCATGACCGCGACGCGGTCGCCCGGCGCGATCAGCCGCCAGCAGGCCACGAAATTCGCCTCGCTCGAGCCCGAGGTGACGAGCACCTGGTCGGGCGTCGCGCCCGGGTAGAGCGCCGCGATGCGCTCGCGCAGCACGTCGGTGCCGTTCGACTGGCTGTAGCCCAGCCGCACGCCGAGCAGCGGCTCGGCCGCGGCGCCGGCGAGGTCCAGCAGCTCCCGGATGGTGAGCGGGTGCACGCCCGACTCCGAGAGATTGAACCGGACCCGGTGCTCCCAGGTGCTCTGCCAGCGCTCCAGCTCGAATGGGAAGAAGGCAGTCATCAGTCGTCAGTTCTCAGTCGTCCGTGGAGTGCACAGACTCCTGATCTCCTCCGGCCGCTCCAACCAAAAATCCGGCTCCGCGCTCTCCAGGTGCGCGCGATCGAACGGCCCCCACAGCGCCGCCGCGGTCTGCACCCCCGCCGCCCGGCCGCACTCGATGTCGTGTCGCGAGTCGCCGATGAACACCGTCTCCTGTGCCGCCGAGCCGAGTCGCTGAACGGCCTGGAGCACCGGCTCGGGATGCGGTTTGGGGTGCGTGACGTCGTCCGCCCCGACGATCAGCGCGAAGGCGTCGGCCAGCCCGGCCAGGACCAGCCCGCGCTGCGCGCCGTCGCGCATCTTGCTCGTCACCAGGCCGAGCCGCGTGCCCCGCGCCGCGAGCGCGAGGACTTCGGCCGCGACGCCGTCATAGGGCCGCGCCAGCGCGTCGTGGTGCGCCAGGTTGTACGTGCGGTACGTGGTCACCATCGCCTCGATCTCGGCGGGATCGTCCGTCCAGTGGCGGAACTGCACCCACAGCGGCGTGCCCAGGCCCTCCATCCACACCTCGTCCGGCGGCTCGATACCGCGGTGCGTCCGCATGGTGTGGCGGTAGGAGCGCAAGATGAGGTCGATCGAATCGATCAGCGTGCCGTCGAGATCGAACAGGAAGGTCGTGAAGCGCACGCCCGGAAGGTAACCGCCGGAATGGAAGCGGGCGACGGCGAGGCGCCGAAACGCCCAGCCTCAAACCGGCGTAGGCGGGGGCGACCCCAACTGGAAGGACCCATGGGCCGCTCCGTGTCGCCTCTGCCGCATAGCCTGGTGTTGCTCACCTTGGCGTGTGCGCCCGCGGTGCCGCCACCGCCCCCGCTCCCCTCGGTCGTCGGCGATTGGGCCTTCGAAGCGTTCCTGCAAGGACAACCCGTCGCTCGAGGCAGTATGCGATTCGCGCGCGCGGACACCACGTATTCGGGCGCCCTTCAGGAAGAGGGACAGGCCGAGCGCGGGATGACGGGCGTCCGGTTCACCTATCCGCAGGTCGTGTTTCTCGTGGAGACGCCGGAGGCCGTTACCTCGGTGACGGGATCCCTCACGCACCCCGACTCGCTGGCCGGCGAGTGGTCGGACACCCGCGGGGACGGGGGTTTTCCCTGAGCAGAACGATCTTCTCGAAGAGCCGGCGCTGCCCTAGAGCCCGAGCTTCGCCTTCACCTCCTCGAACGGGATGTCCGGACCGGGCTCGGCCAGCGCCTTGCGGGCTGCCTCGACGTCGTCGCGGTCTTCGAGCGCCTGAAACAGCCTGAAGTCTTCGAT
The DNA here is from genome assembly GCA_964629425.1 of uncultured Gemmatimonadaceae bacterium. GTDB lineage: Bacteria > Gemmatimonadota > Gemmatimonadetes > Gemmatimonadales > GWC2-71-9 > CAZVSO01. The sequence goes on along the minus strand of CAZVSO010000157.1, from coordinate 423 downwards.
CGAGATCAGGGCCGCCAGGTTCCTGCCGTCCTCCCGTCAAGCGCCCCCGACCACCAGCGCCGAGATCAGCTCCGCGCGCGGCGCCGCGCCCGGCGCCGTAACCGGCGGCAGCCCCCGGTGCCAGGCCAGGAGATCGCGCATGGTCAACGGCGCACGCTGCGCGAGCAGCTCCTCGAGCCGCAGCTCCTCGCCGGCCGTCATGCCGCAGGAGAGTCGCGTCACCAGCCCGTCGAGCTCGGCCAGCGCGGCTCCGTCGCCGCGCTTCGCCGCCCGCCGCGCCGCCGCCAGCACCCAGGGGATCAGTCGTCGCGCCAGGCGGTCGCGGTCCGCCGCCCGCCAGTGCGCCTCCTGAACCGCCGCCACGCGCGCCCGGACGAGCGGCGCGGCGCAATCGATCGCTCGTTCCAGGGTTCGCCGCCCGTC
>CAZVSO010000156.1:0-6795 GCA_964629425.1 uncultured Gemmatimonadaceae bacterium | reverse complement strand
CATTCGCGGCCCGGTTGAACGAACGGCCGACGCTGCTCGATGATGATAGGGAGCTGGCGCCCTTCCTGCCGGGGCGCCAGCACTTCAGCTGGATGCTCGAGCTGAGCGCCGCGGACCGCGAGGAACTCGCCCGTGCTGCTCAGCACTCGCGCGAGGCGGCGGCCAAGTTGTCGCGTGCAGGCGTGACCGTCGGCACCGGCACCGACATGTGGCAGGTTCCAACCGGTGTCCACATGGAGATGGAGGAGCTGGTGGCGGCCGGGTTGCCACCGGCGGAGGCGATCCGCGCAGCCACCGGCGCTGCCGCCCGCATACTCGGCGCCGACAGAGATCTCGGCACGATCGAGGTGGGGAAGTGGGCCGATCTCATCATCCTCGACGCCGATCCGCTCGCGGACATTCGCAACACGCGCCGGATCTGGCAGGTTGTGCACTACGGCCGCACGGTCGATCGAGATGCGATTCTCGCAACGGTCAGACGACAATAGCTCTGGTCGGGAGGTGGTTGGCCGCCTCACACGCGGTTGGAGTACGGGCCCGGCCTGAACCGTGGAAAAGCCCGCAGGCCCGATGTCGATTCCAGCCCTTCCCGAACGACTATCTTGCGTCCACAACCACCGGTTCACCCGAGCAGGAGGAATGTATGCGGTACCTGTGCCTGATCTACGATGAAGAGAAGAAGGTGGGCGGCATGTCGAAGAGCGAGTCGGACGCCTTCATGGGCGAGTATTTCGCCTTCACCGACGGGATCAAGAAGAGCGGCCACTACGTCGGCGGCGAGGCGCTCCAGCCCGTGCAGACCGCCACGACCGTGCGGATCCGGAACGGCAAGGTGTCCACCACGGACGGTCCGTTCGCAGAGACGAAGGAGCAGCTGGGCGGATACTACCTCATCACCGCCCGGGACCTGAACGACGCGATCCAGGTGGCCTCGAAGATCCCGTCGGCACGCCTGGGGACCGTCGAGGTGCGGCCGATCATGGAGTTCAACCAGCCGTAGCCGGGGCCCGTCGCCGGTGAGCGAGGACGCGGCCGAACGGGTGCGGGAGATGGTCGACGCCCTCTACCGCTCCGACTCGCGTCGCGTCCTCGCCACGCTCATCCGCCTGCTCGGCGACTTCGAGCTCGCCGAGGAGGCGCTGCAGGAGGCCTTTGCCGCGGCGCTGGAGCGCTGGCCGCGGGACGGCGCGCCCGCCAATCCTCGGGCGTGGCTCGTTTCGGCCGGCCGATTCAAGGCCATCGACAGCGTCCGCCGGCGCGCGCGGTTCGACGCGTCGCTGGCGCGGCGCGCCCAGCAGCTCGACGCCGGCCCCAGTGACTCTGTGGGGGGGGACGACGAGGGCGTGGAGGACGACCGGCTGCGGCTGATCTTCACCTGCTGCCATCCCGCCCTGCCGCCGGACACCCAGGTGGCGCTGACGCTGCGCGAGGTCTGCGGCCTCGCGACGGAGGAGATCGCGCGCGCCTTCCTCACGGGGGCGCCGACGGTGGCGCAGCGGATCGTGCGCGCCAAGGCCAAGATCCGCGACGCGCGCATTCCGTATCAGGTCCCCACCCGGGCCGATTTGCCCGACCGGCTGCACACGGTGCTGCACGTGGTCTACCTGGTGTTCAACGAAGGGTACTCCGCGTCGTCGGGCGCATCGGTGACGCGGCCTGATCTCTCGGCCGAGGCCATCCGCCTGGGGCGGCTGCTGGTCGAGCTGCTGCCCGAGCCCGAGGCGGTGGGACTCCTGGCGCTGATGCTGCTGCACGAATCGCGGCGCGCCGCCCGCACCTCGCCCGAGGGCGATCTGGTCCTGCTGGCCGACCAGGACCGATCGCGCTGGAACCGAGAGCAGATCGCCGAGGGAGCGGCGTTGGTGGAGCGGGCGCTGGCGTCGCGGCGCTTCGGCTCGTACACACTCCAGGCGGCGATCGCGGCGGTGCACGCCGAGGCACCGCACGCCGGGGCGACGGACTGGGCCCAGATCGTGGGACTGTACGACGTGCTGGCGCGGGTGGAGCCGTCGCCCGTGGTGGAGCTGAACCGCGCCGCGGCGGTGGCGATGCGCGATGGCCCGCTGGCCGGGCTGGCCCTGATCGACGCCATCCTGGCGCGCGGCGAGCTGGGCGACTACCACCTGGCGCACTCGGCGCGGGCGGACCTGTGCCGGCGGCTGGGCAGAACAGCGGACGCCCGCGCCTCCTACCAAACGGCCCTCGGCCTGACGCGGCTGGAGCCGGAGCGGCGGTTCCTCGAGCGGCGGCTGGGCGAGCTGCCGGACTGAGGGGGCGCGACGCCTTGACGCGCGAGTGCGTCGATGCAGCATTCCCCGGTACGAGTCATGAGCTTCGACCTCGACCTATCGATCGACGTCCTGCGACGTACGCCCGCCACGCTCCGGGCGCTGCTGGACGGCCTGGGCGAGACCTGGGTCAGAGGCACGGAAGGTCCCGAGACCTTCAGTCCGTTCGACGTGGTGGGGCACCTGATCGATGGTGAGGAGACGGACTGGATCCCGCGCGCTCGCATCATTCTCGCGAGGGGCCCCGACCTCCGCTTCGAGCCGTACGATCGATTCCGCCACCGGGCGCGAAACGCAGACCGCTCCCTCACCTCGCTGCTCGCAGAATTCGCCCGGTTGCGTGCCGCGAATCTCGAGCTGCTCTCCTCCTGGAACCTCACTGCGCGAGAGCTGGATCTCCCCGGGGAGCACCCGAGCCTGGGGCGTGTGACGCTGCGACAGCTCCTGGCAGCCTGGGTGGTGCACGACCTGGGGCACGTCGCTCAGATCGCGCGGGTGATGGCCAAGCAGTATGGGAACGAAGTCGGCCCGTGGGTGCCCTTCCTGCCCGTGCTCACCGACCACCCGGTGCCCCGCTCCTGAATACGATCCCGCCCGTCCTCTGCTACCATCGGATCGGCGGGCCGCTCGAGCTGGGGGTGACGCGGGTGGCGCGGTCGGTGTTCGCGCGGCAGATGCGCTGCCTTGCGCGGGCGGGCTGGCGCACGCTGACGCTGGACCAGTTCGCGGCGCAGGTACCGGGGGTAGGGGGTAGGGGCGCAGCATGCTGCGCCCCTACCCGCCTACCCGCCGCGCATCTCGAACCGTTTCCCGCCTCCCGTCTCCCGCCTCCCGCCACGGTCTTCCTCCTCACCTTCGACGACGGCTACGCCGACCTGGCCAGCGACGCCTATCCGCTGCTCGCCGACCTGGGGTTCACAGCCACGACCTTCGTGATCACGGGTCACATCGGGCGGACGAACACGTGGGACGGCCGCTACACCTGGCGCCGGCTGGCCCACCTCGACTGGCCGGCGATCGAGGCGTGGCGGGCGCGGGGGCTCGAGTTCGCGTCTCACACGGTCACCCACCCGCGACTCACGTGGCTGCACGACGGGGCGGTATCCGACGAGCTGGGCCGCTCGCGGGAAACGCTGGTGGCGCGGTTGGGAGCGGACGCCGGGCGCGCGGTGGCATATCCGTTCGGCGCGAGCGACGAGCGGGTCGAGAGCCTCGCGCTCGACGCGGGGTACGAGTTGGGGTTTACGGGCATGCGGGGCGGGGGCGGTCGGCTCGGGCTTCGACGGATGCCCGTGTACCTGTGGGATGTGCTGGACCTGCCGCTGGGGCTGCGGCACGGGGTTCCGGGGGTGCTGGGTGTCACGGCGGCCAGGATCGCGGGCCGGTGCGCGATAGGAACGAGCGTACTGCGGGCGGTCAGCGGTCAGCTGTTAGCAAGCTGATAGCTGACGGCTGACCGCTGACCGCTACAGTCCCGCCCCCACCGCCATCCCCATGGCGTGGTAGCCCTTGTCCACGTAGATCGTGGCGCCTGTGATGCCGCTCGCCAGGGGGCTGCAGAGAAAAGCCGCTGTGGCGCCCACCTCCCGCGCGGTGAGTGCCTCGGGCAACGGGGCGTTGGCGGCGTAGTACGCGACCATCTTCTCGATCTTGCCGATGGCGCTGGCCGCGCGAGACGCGAGCGGACCGGCCGAGATCGTGTTCACCCGGACGCCGAACTTCCGACCCGCCTCGAACGCGAGGGTGCGCGTGTCGCTCTCCAGGGCGGCCTTGGCGGACGACATGCCGCCGCCGTAGCCGGGGACCACACGCTCGCTGGCGAGGTATGTGAGCGACACTGCCGCGCCCCCTGGCCGCAGCAGAGGCCCGAGCCGGCTGAGCAGCGACACGAGGGAGTAGGCGCTCACGCTCACGGCGGTGAGGTAGCCCGCGCGGCTGGTCTCGAGCAGCGGCTTCTTCACCTCGGGGCCGTTCGCGAGCGAGTGGATGATGATGTCGAACGGGCGCTCGCCGAAATCGGTGACGAGGCGCTGGCGCAGGCCGTCCACCGAGAAATCGCCGACCTCCTTGTAGCGCTTGTTGCTGCGGATCTCGTCCGGCGCGTCGGCGAGCGTATCGTAGGCGGCATCGAGGGGATAGATCTTCTCGAAGGTCAGGAGCGCACCGCCAGCGAGCCGGCGCGCCTCGTCGATCTTGCCGCGCTCCAGCAGATTCAGGAAGATGTTGAGCGCCGGCGGCCAGGTGCCGGTGCACACGGTCGCCCCCGCCTCGGCCAGCGCCTTGGCGATCGCGAAGCCATACCCGGCGTCATCGGCCACTCCCGCCACCAAGGCGCGCTTCCCCCGCAGGTCGATGCTCAGCATTGCCCCCCCACGTGTGTCCGTCAGACGAAGAACCTCGCCGCGACCGGGATGAGCCGCGGATGCCGCACGAGGGCGTGCATGAAGACGCGCCCCAGGGTGCGCTTGTGCCGCGGGACGGCGTTCACCGTGCGGGCCAGGCCGTTGTAAAAGTCGTCGTCCAGGCCCTCGAGCGCCTGCTTCAGGCCGTAGTACTTCAGGTGGTCCTCGCCCAGCAGGTCCATCCAGGCGCGGTGGTACGCCGCGAGGGCGGCCGCGCTCGTGTCTCCCGTGCGGATCGCGCGCGCCGCGGCGCGGCCCGCGAGGCGTCCCGCTTTCATGGCGTTGACGATCCCGCCCCCCGACAGCGGGTTGATCATGTGGGCGGCGTCGCCCGCCACAAGCACGCCGTCGGCGAAGGTCCGCCGGATCGTGGGCTGCACGATCACGCCCCCCACCGTGAAGCCGCGCCGCACGGCACCGGGGTAGCGCCGGTCGATCCACGCATCGAGGTACGCCCGCGTGCTGCGGCCGCTCGCCCGGAGGGCCACGATCCCGAGACCCACGTTGGCGACGCCCACGCCCTTGGGGAAGAGCCAGGCGTAGCCGCCGGGTGCGACCCGCTCGCCGAACTGAAGGTAGATCGCGTCCGGGTCGAAGGCGATCCCCTCGACGACATATTGAGCGCACGACTCCATGTCCCGCGCCGCAGCGCGAGTGTCGAGTCCCGCCCAGCGGCCCACCATCGTCTCGACCCCGTCGGCCCCGATGACGACGCGCGCGAGATACTCGTCCTCGCCGCCCTGGCCGCGGACCCGCACCGCCCAGCGGCCGTCGGGCCGGCGCCCCATGCCGGCGGCCTCAGTCCCGACCACGAGCTCCGCGCCGTCGGCGACGGCGCGGGAGGCGAGGTAGGCGTCGAACCGCGTCCGGTCCAGGATCCAGCCGACGTCCCGCTCGGCGACCGCGACCTCGGTGTCGTCGGGGGCGAGCAGGATCACCCGGGTGATCTTGCGGGCCACCCAGTCGGCGCCCTCGGGGCTGGCAAACTCGCGCAGCCCCGCGTCGCCGACCCCCTCGGCGCAGCGGACGGGGGCGCCCACCGCCGGGTCGCGCTCGAGCAGCACGACGTCGAGCTCCGGAGCCGCCCGCCTGGCCTCCCAGGCCGCGACCGCCCCCGCCGGCCCCGCGCCCACCACCAGGAGGTCGACCTCAGGCACGGGGCACCATCGCCAACGCCGCGACGGGGCAGGGCGCGACGCATTTGCGACAGCCGGTGCAGCGCTCCCGGTCCACGGTGAGCGTGTCGAGCTCCAGGTGAATCGCCTCCGGGGGGCACAGCGGGAGGCACAGGCCGCACCGGTCGCACAGGGCGAGATCGACCACGGCGATCTCGGGCGTCCGCGCTGGGGGCATGCGCCCAAGGGTACCGGCCCGGGGGTGAGGCGTCAAGCTGCGGCCTTGCTTGAAGTTACGCTTTGCGCTACACTTGTGCGCGGCGCGCCCGCCTGGTCCTGCTCATTTTGACACTCATAGCCCAACGACCCGTGCAATTCCGGTGGCCGAAGCTTAACCTCGGATTCCTGAGCGCGGCGAACGAGATCGCCGTCGATCTCGGCACCGCCAACACCCTCGTCTACGTGCGGGGTGAGGGCATCGTGCTGAACGAGCCCTCGGTCGTGGCCATCGAGAAGGCCACCGGGAAGATCAAGGGCATCGGTCTCGAGGCCAAGCGCATGCTGGGGCGGACGCCCGACGGGATACTCGCCGTCAGGCCGCTCAAGGACGGCGTGATCGCGGACTTCGATGTCACCGAGAAGATGCTGCGCTTCTTCCTCAAGACGATCATCGACCGGCACATGTTCCGCGTGAAGCCCAAGGTGATCGTGTGCGTGCCCAGCGGCATCACCGAGGTCGAGAGGCGCGCCGTGCGCGACTCGGCGCACTCGGCCGGCGCCAAGGAGGTCTACATGGTGGCCGAGCCGATGGCGGCCGCCATCGGGGTGGGGCTGCCCATCGAGACGCCGACGGGGAACATGGTGATCGACATCGGCGGCGGGACGACGGAGATCGCGGTGATCGCGCTGTCGGGGATCGTGGCGGACACGTCGATTCGCACGGGCGGCGACGAGCTGGATCAGGCGATCGTGCAGTTCATGCGCAAGAAC
>CAZVSO010000155.1:0-6854 GCA_964629425.1 uncultured Gemmatimonadaceae bacterium | reverse complement strand
CGATCGAGCGCCCGGACCCAGCGCTCCCAGGTGCACCCCGTCTTCGCCTTGAGCGCTGCGTCGCTCATGAAGCCGGCGAGCTTGGCGTAGTCGACAGCCGGGAGCCGGGAGCCGGGAGCGGTCGCTGGAGCCTGCTGTTTGCGGAGGAGCTGCGTGCGGGCGGTGGTGTAGGCTTCGCCCGTCTTCTGCATGCGAGCGCGAACGACGCGCTTGAAGTCCTTGTTGGTCGGCATCGTGTCCGTCCTTTGGTCGAGCCACGGGCACACGCCCCCCAGCAGCGACGCCCCGCGGCGTCCAAAGGCTTCGAGCGATGCCGATCCGGGAGTCTGCCCCCCTTTGCCTCACCAGGGCCCTCGCTGGGGGAGGGCCGAAGAGGTTGGGCGTGGATCGCCGCCCGCGCCCAACATGCATCCTGCGAGCGGCGCGGGCAAGAGCTCCGCGACCCTCAATCCACCACCGTCGCCCAGCCGCGGCGCGACAGATCCCGGTAGATCACGACCCCGGCGACGAGGGCCAGGGCCAGGCACGCGACGCCCGTGCCGACCTCCAGCAGGATCAGTTTGCCGATCCCGAACAGCACGCCGTAGACGAGGACGCAGCCCGCGATCCAGTCCACCAGGTTGGGCAGCCCGTCGCGCACGACCGGCACGTCCGGCGCCAGCGCGGCGATCGGCTTCCAGCCGAGCGGGGACGGGCGCGTGCGACGGTAGAACGCGACGAGGGTCTGACGGTTCTCCGGAGGCGTCAGCAGCGTGACGGCCAGCCAGATGATCGTGGTGACGGTCACGGTCACGATCATGATCCAGGCGAACTCCACCGGCTGGCCGCTGTCCAGGCCGCCCACGGTCTGGAGCAGGACGGAGACGACGAAGGCGGCGATCATCGCCGACAGCTCGCTCCACGCATTGATGCGCCACCAGTACCAGCGCAGCAGCAGGACCCCGCCCGTTCCCGCGCCGGTCACGAGCAGGAGCTTCCACGCGCCCGCGATCGAGTCCATGTACAGCGTCACCACGCCGGAGAGGACGGTGAGCACCACCGTCATCCAGCGCGACACGGTGACGTAGTGCCGGGCCTCCGCCTGCGTCGTTCATCAGGTAGCTGGCGCCCCAGTTGAGCTGCGTCGCGACGGTGGACATGTAGGCGGCGGCGAACGCCGCCACCATGAGGCCGCGCAGCGATGCGGGCAGGTGATCGATCATGACGCGGATGTAGCCCGTCTCGGGGTCCGCGAGGCCCGGGTAGAGAATGAGTGAGGCGAGCGCGACGAGGATCCACGGCCACGGGCGCAGGGCGTAGTGCGCGATGTTGAACCACAGGGTCGCCAGCAGGGAGTGCTTCTCGTCCTTGGCGGACAGCATCCGCTGGGCCACGTAGCCCCCGCCGCCGGGCTCCGCCCCCGGGTACCAGGTGGCCCACCAGTTGAGCGAGAGATAGACGAAAAACGTGAGCAGCGGCATCCAGGCCGAGTCCAAGTCGGGCACGAAGCTCAGGACCGAGCCCCGCGCCCCCGTCTCGGCCGCGCGCTGCGCGTCGATGAGGGCGAGCTTGGCCTTCATGGCCTCGATGCCCCCGACGGCGTCGACCGCGAACACCGCCAGGACGATCACCATGCCCATCTTGATGACGAACTGGACGAGGTCGGTCCACAGCACGCCCCACATGCCGGACAGGGTCGAGATCATCGACGTCACGGCGATCAGGCCCATGACGATGGCCAGCGCCTCGAGCTTGTCCACGCCGAAGATCAACCCGATGATCTTCACCATCGCGAGGTTGACCCAGCCGAGGATGATGCAGTTGATCAGGAGTCCGAGGTACACGGCGCGAAAGCCGCGCAGCACCGCCGCCGGGCGCCCCGCGTAGCGCAGCTCGGCGAACTCGACGTCGGTCATGACGCCGGAGCGACGCCACAGGCGCGCGTAGAAGAACACCGTCATCATGCCGCTGGCCACGAAGCTCCACCACAGCCAGTTGCCCGCGATCCCGCCGAGGGCCACCATCCCCGTGACGGCGAGCGGCGTGTCCGCCGCGAAGGTCGTGGCCACCATCGACGTGCCGGCCAGCCACCACGGGGCGTTCCGGCCCGACAGGAAGAACTCCGAAACGTTCTGGCTGGCCCGGCGGCGGTAATAGAGGCCGATCGCGATGTTGACGGCGAAGTATGCCGCGATGATGAGCCAATCGACGAGGCCGAGCCGCATGGGCTACAACATAAGGCCTCCGCGGGAGGCCCGCCGTCGGCTTTACACGGGCGGCGCGAGCGGCTAAACTCGCCCGCTCGCGTTTCCCGATTCCACCCTCTCGCCAACGGCCATGTGGACCTTTCTCCGCGCCCGCACGCTGACCCAGTGGATTCTCTTCGCCATGGCCCTGGGCACGTTCGTCGGCTGGGCGGTCCCTGACTTCGCCGCGGCGCTGCGGCCGCTGTCCACGATCTTCCTCCGGATGATCAAGTCCATCATCGTGCCGCTCATCTTCGGCACCCTGGTCGTCGGCATCGCGGGCCACGGGGACGATCTGAAGCGCGTCGGGCGGCTCGCCTTCAAGTCCATCGTGTACTTCGAGATCGTCACGACCCTGGCGCTCGTCATCGGCCTGGTGGCCGTGAACCTCGTGCGGCCGGGCGTGGGTGTGGGCCTGCAGGCGCCCGCGGCGACGGGTGAGCAGCTCGCGGGCCAGCAGACGACCCTCGCGGGGATCCTCACGCACATCGTGCCGCAGAGCTTCTTCGAGGCGGCGGTCCACAACGAAGTGCTTCAGGTCGTGTTCTGGTCCATCCTGTTCGGCGTCGCGCTCACCCAGGTGCGGGGCCGGCCCAAAGAGTTCATGCTGCACGCGTGCGAAGCATTGACCGAGGTGATGTTCAAGTTCACCGGCATCGTGATGAAGTACGCGCCGATCGGGATCGGCGCGGCGATCGCGGTCACCGTGGGGCACAGCGGCCTGGGCGTCCTGACCAACCTCGGCAAGCTCATCCTGACCCTGTACGTCGCGCTCGTAGTCTTCGCGCTGCTGGTGCTCTGGCCCGTAGCGCGGATTGCGAAGGTGCCGGTCCGGCCATTCCTGCGGGCGGTGAAGGAGCCAGCGCTGATCGCCTTCTCCACCACGTCGTCGGAGGCTGCCCTCCCCAAGGCGATGGAGCGTATGGAGGCGTTCGGGGTTCCGCGCCGCATCGTGGCGTTCGTGATGCCGACGGGCTACTCGTTCAACCTGGACGGGACGACGCTGTACCTCGCGGTGGCGTCGATCTTCGCGGCGCAGGCGGCGGGCATCGACCTCAGTCCGTCGCAGCAGCTGCTGATGATGGTGACCCTGATGATCACGAGTAAGGGCGTGGCGGGCGTGCCGCGGGCGGCCCTCGTGATCCTCTCGGGCGTGCTCGTGTCGTTCCATCTCCCGCTCGAGGCGGTCGCCGTCATCCTCGGCGTGGACGAGCTGATGGACATGGCGCGCACGACGGTCAATCTCGTAGGCAACTGCCTCGCCACCGTGGTGATGGCGCGGTGGGAAGGGGAGTTCCCGGCCGTCAGCCCCCGGCCCGCGGCCGGGTGAACAGCCGCTCGTCGAACCGGAACGGCCGCACGGCCACGCGCCGAACGGCGGCGGCGTCGGGATGGTCGGGATTGATGAGCAGGTTGTGCTCGCTGGGGGCCAGGACACTGGGCACGATCAGCACCGCGCTCGCCGCCGATCGGATCCAGGCATCCCCCCGCGCCCGGGTCCAGTCCACGTCGGTCCGCCAGTCGGCGACGAGGTCCTCAGGCCGCAGCTCCTTCCGCGATACCGTATCCGGGATCTCGAGCTCCACCTCGACGTAGTCGTCCGGCAGCAGATCCGGATCGGCGTGCACCAGGATCTCGAGAATGGCGAGGGAGAGCCGCTCCGAGGCGTAGACCAGCGCCATTCCCGGGCTGTTCCAGCGACCGCCGTACACGCGGGCGCCCTCGCCGGTCAGATCGGCGTGGGGATGTCGGGTGAGGCGCCAGGCGCGCAACGCGCCGGCTTACGCGTAGACGCCGTGGGCCAGGCGACCGAGGACGGTCTCGACCGCTCGCGCTCCGCTGCCCGTGTCCAGCAGCTCCAGCGGCATGCTCCCCTGCAACGCGCGGTTCTGGCGGCGGAGCCACGCCAGAGCCTTGTCGGGGCTCCGGAAGGTCTCCTCGGCGAGCAGCAGCACGCGGAGGACCCGGGCGAGACGGTCCGACTCGTCCGCGGAGAGTGGCTGCCGGTGGTGCTTGCGATGGCTCAGCGTGCGGCGCGACACGACGAGCCGGTCCACGTCGTGCATCGTCAACCAGCCGTTCGCGATCAGGCGGTCGACCAGGGTGGTGGGGAGCCCCTGGCGCACGAGCGCGACGAGCCCGAGCGCGCTCTCCTTGAGCGCCCGGACCGTCGCGGCGGGCCGTAGCAGCTTCGCCAGCGCCGTCATCGCGTCCGCCTCAGTGGTGGCATCTTGCCATACTATATGCGCAAAACCCCCAGTCCGCAAGGGCCGCGGCCGGCGCGCCGGGAACCTCGTGGCGTCCCTGGACATAGCCGCAGCCCTTCAGTCGCGGCACCCCGTGACCGCTCTCTTACCGAACGGGCCCTGAGCGCGTAGCATCGGGGCGTGACGTGGAGTCCCCCCTCTCCCGTTAGGAAGAGGGGCCAGGGGGAGTGGATCATACAGAGAGTGAATCAAGGAGGCTCAGCCTTGCACCCGTCATCACGTTCGGCCATCGTCGCCGTCATGCTCACCCTCGCGTCGGCCGCGTGCGGCGGTACGCGTGTCGAAACCAGGGACGTCCAGTACACCCAGGGTGAGACTCCCCTCAAGGGATTCGTCGCCTGGAACGCCGCCGCGAAGGGGAAACGCCCCGGCGTGCTAGTGGTGCACGAGTGGTGGGGCCACAACGAGCACGCGCGGCGGGCCGCCCGGCGCCTCGCGGAGGCCGGCTACGTCGGCTTTGCGCTCGACATGTACGGCAACGGCAAGGTGACCACGCACCCCGACACTGCGGCGGCGCTGATGTCGGCGGCGAGCCAGGATCCCGCGGCGCTCACCGCGCGGTTCGACGCGGCGCTGGGCCAGCTCAAGCAGGATCCCCACGTGGACACCGAACGCATCGGCGCGATCGGGTACTGCTTCGGCGGGGCGGTCGTGCTGCGCATGGCCCGCTCGGGCGTCGCCCTCGACGCCGTCGTGACCTTCCACGCCGTGCTCGACACCACGCGTGCCGCGGACTCCGGGGCGGTCCAGGCCCGGGTGCTCGTCCTCACCGGGGGAGCCGATCCGTTCGTGCCGCCCGATGTGGTCGCGACACTCAGCAACCAGATGAAGGCCGCTGGTGTGCGGTTCGAGGTCGTCAGCTACCCGGGCGCAAAGCACGGCTTCACCAACCCGGACGCGGACAAAGCCGGAATGGCGGCGCTCGCCTACGACGCCGAGGCCGACCGGCAGTCCTGGGCGGCGATGCTGCGGGTGCTGGGGGAAGTGTTCCCCTAGAGGCGCAGGCCTGTCGAGACGCTACGATCATCATGAAGAAGGCCTTACTCACCGTCACCGCAGCGATCGAGGTGGGAACGGGCGTGGCGCTGCTGGTCTGGCCGCCCGCGCCGGTTCAGCTCCTGCTCGGTTCATCGCTCGATACACCCGCCGCCCTGACAGTCGGTCGTGTCGCCGGGGCTGCGTTGCTGGCCCTGGGAGCCGCCTGTTGGCTGGCGCGCAATGACCAGCAGAGCCGCACAGCGACCGGGTTCATGCTGGTGTACAACACCGCCGCCGTCGCGCTCCTCGCGTTCGCCGGCGTCTCGGGACTGCGGGGCGTTGGTCTCTGGCCGGCAGTTGTTCTTCACGCAGCGCTGGCCGGCTGGTGCATCGCGTCCCTTCGACCCTCGGCTGAAGCCGGGGCTCGGCGCCGGCGCGACGCGTCTTAGGAATCCCTCGGCTGAAGCCGGGGCTCGGCGCCGGCGCGACGCGTCTTGAAAGACGCCCCAGGCTCCGCCCTTCAGGGCGAGTCGCGAAGCGCCGAGCCGGGGCTTCAGCCCACGGATAACGCGAAGCGCCGAGCCGGGGCTGCAGCCCACGGATAACGCGAAGCGCCGAGCCGGGCTTCAGCCCACGGATAACGCGAAGCGCCGAGCCGGGGCTTCAGCCCACGGATCGTGCCGGTGTAAGGGAATGCCGCAACTGGTCGCCAGCCACGCAGGACGTTACGTTACCCAGTTGGCACGGTGCCCCCGCGCTGCGGCGCCGACCCAGTTCGTGTCCCCCCCCCCGCTGGAGAGGTCTTGTCATGAGCTTCCATGGAAGCGCACCAGGAGTTGCCGGATTCATCCTCGCACTTGCTGTGTCGTCGCTCGCGGGGTGCAATAAGGCCACCGAAACCAGCATGGGGGCCGGCGGGATGGACCGGACGATCCTCCCGATCGCCGAGCCGGTGTATCAGCCGATCACCGAGCTGGACGCCCGCGCTGCGAAGGCACCGCCGCGCTTCGAGATCAAGGCGCCGGAGCGCGCGCCGAACGTCGTGATCGTGTTGATCGACGACATCGGGTTCGGCCACTCGAGCGCGTTCGGCGGGCCGATCAACATGCCGACGCTGGACCGGCTGGCGAGCGGCGGATTGCGCTACAACCGGTTCCACACCACAGCGCTCTGCTCGCCGACGCGGACGGCGCTGCTGACCGGCCGCAACCATCACGTCAACAACGCCGGCGCCATCATGGAGGTGGCGACGGCGTTTCCGGGGAACACCGGTGTGCGGCCCAACAGCGTGGCGCCGCTGGCCGAGACGCTACGCCTCAACGGCTACAGCACGGCGGCCTTCGGCAAGTACCACGAGACGGCGCCGTGGGAGGTGTCGGTGTCG
>CAZVSO010000154.1:0-6896 GCA_964629425.1 uncultured Gemmatimonadaceae bacterium | reverse complement strand
TGGCGCCGGCGTCACCGCCCAGCTTGTCGAAGCAGCGGTACATCAGCCCCATGGGTTTCGCCACGAGGTCGCCGGCCTCCCAGTCCTCGAGCTTGTGGGCCTCGATCTGATCCAGCAGCTCTTTCAGGATCGGCATCGCGACGGTCTCGAGCCCTGCGCCGACCATGATTCCGGCGGCCTCCGACCGGCAGAGGAACCGTGCCCGCTCGCTCTTCTCCTGCTCGGCGGCCCGCATGAGAAGCTCGATCCCCTTCTGGGGACGGCCGAAACGGACCTCCTCGAGCGCGCGGGTGAGGGTCCTCGGAAGGGGCTCGCCCCGCGCGCGGGCCTCGCTGGGCTCCCCTGCGCCCTCGCCCTCCGGGACGGGCCGGGCCGCCGCCAACAGCCCGGCCGACTCAAGCCAGGCCCGCGTCTCCGCGTTGGCCGTCGGCGTGTCGTCCATCAATGTGACGTCCAGCAGCTGGGGGAGATCCCGCAGGAGAGCGGCGAGTGCTCCCCGAATCGCGGCGGCGACGACGTCGTAGTCGTGGCCCAGCCGTTCACAGGCGGTGAGCGCGTAGCGCTGCAGGTCCAGCCAGCCCCGCCCGTGTGGCGTCGCCATCACAGTCTCACATGCCTCGAGCAGCTCCGGCCACCGGCCGTCGAGCAGCAGTGTCTTGAGCTGGGTGCGCACGGCCGTCGGCGGCGCCGACAGGAGCTTTTGATCGAGGTCGCCGCCGCGCGCCCGCACCTCGCCCCATCGAAACCCGCGCAGCAGGAGGTACGGCGCCGGGCTGCGCGAGTCGGCCCGCCGGAGGAAGCGGGTGGCTGCGCCGATCCACCCGGCCGCGTCGTCGGGATCCGAGGGTTCGGCGGGCATGGCGGCGGCGCCGGCGCGAGTGCGCGCGCCAGCGGGTGCCTCGACCGCTCCGACCGGGACGGACTCGGGCGGGTCCGGGTCAACCACGAGCTTCTTAGCGAGGAGGTCCTGAGCGACGCCGTCCACGTCCTCCAGCGCCTCGTGCAGCCTCATGAAGCTGGGAGCGGCTTCCCCGAACCTGGTCTGCGCGACACCCTCCAACGCCCGCAGCGCGTCCTGGCAAGCCGCGAGCTCGGCGATCAGCTGCCTGTACCATGCCTTGGGGGTGGCCTCGAGACCCTTGTCGAATTCCTCGGGGGCGAGCTTGCCGTCGGTGATCGCCGCCTGGCGTGCGGCGAGCTTCTTGTCGTCGCCCGCCGCGTCCGCCTCGTACCCGACGGCCCGGCACTCCCGGTAGCGGAAGGAGTCGTGCCCGCTCTTGTTCAGCGGAACCGACCGGATCGCCGTGTGGAGGGACAATCCCACCCATTCGAGCGGCGCCACGCGGAGGCTCGCGTCGCCGTCGTCGAGCGCGGGGTGCAGCTGGTCCCAGAATCGGTCCAGGAGCCCGTGCAGCAGGCCGAGACCGCTCCGCAGGCCGCTCAGGCCCTCTTGCCGCAGCGACGCCTCGGTGAGCCAGGCGGCGAGTTGGAGGTCCTTGGATTTCGTGGCGAGCGCCTCGCCCGCGAGCTTGATGACGACGGGCCAGTCGGCGGTCTTGCGGGCGCGGGTCCACTCGCCCTGGGGGATGTCGTCGTCCTGGCGCCGCGCTTCCTTTAGGCGGTCGTAGACGGGGTCGTAACGGAGGCTCGTGCCGCCGGGGCTGGCACCGGGGATCGGCTGCAGCAGGTCGTCCCGCAGCGGCATCGGCGGCTCAGCCGGCCGCTGGCGCGGCCGGGGCGATGTCCAGTTCTCGCAGCTCCAGGAAGGGGAACTCGTCTCCGTCGACCAGCCAGAGCTTCTGCCCGATGGGAACCTCGGTGTGATCGTCGAGCGCGGTCCATTCGGTGACGCGGCCCAGCCGCACGGCGCCGTCCGAGTGCCGCGAGGCCAGCGGGGTGAGCGCCGGGAGCAGCACCTCCCCCAGCTCGAGGTCGCGCTGCCCAGCGCCGGCGCGCACGACCGCGCTGGGCCAGAGCAGGTCCCGGAGGCGTTTCGGGGCGGTCATGCGGACCGACGCCACGTGCGCGAACGGGATCCACATGTAGCGGCCGGCCGCGAACACCTCGAGGCGACCGCCGATGCGCGGGTCGGCGTCGCTCAGGGCGCGGAACGGGCGCCCGTTGAGCGTGCCGGAGACCGTCGGAGGCGCGCCATCCGCGTGCGGGCCCTCCCCCTTGAGGAACATCTCCTGGCGGGTCCGGTCGGCCTGCAGCGCGCCCAGGTAGAGCAGCGCGCCCAGCCGCGCATCGCGACCCCGTTGCGCCAGCACCTCGAGCTGCCGCTCCGCGCGGTCGTGCTGGCCGGCGAAGCAGAGCAGCTCGAACAGAAACGTGCGGCGCTGGGCGTCGTCCGGATGGCCCCGGAGCTCGGCACCCAGCGCCTCGATCGTCTCGTCGAGCTTGGCCGCGCGCAGCAGGTCGTCGGCGCTCACCCTCCGAGGGCCTTGCCCCCCTTGAGGTCCCACCCGGCGACGATGGCGGGGCCCTTGGAGCCGTCCGCCTTCTGCTCCGAGTAGGTCACCTGCACCGTACCGAAGGCGAACGCCACGCTCTCGGCCGGCGTGTCGTCGCCGCCGCTCGAGGCCGACCAATTAATGTCCTGCACGAACAGCTCGGTAAACTCGTACTTCAGGTAGTCCACGGGGCTGTTGCCGCCGGCCTTGACCAGCGTGATGACCGCCTTGGGGAAGTGTTTGCCCGCGCAGCAGGCCTGGAACATCTTGGCGCTCGCCTTGTCGGTCTTCTTGGTGCAGGTGAAGTTGCTGATCTCGACGCGGCCCGCTCCCGCTCCGGTCCCAAGGGGGTTGGTGGGGTTGTGCGCCCCGAAGCTGAACGACTCGAGGTTGATCTGCTTCTGGAATCCCTCCCGCGTAGCCTCGCCTTCCACGCCGTCGATCTTGAGAAATGCGTCCATCGCCATGGGAACAACCCTCCCCCTAACCTGGGTGAATAACGGCCTTGGTGCGCGCTAGCCCTTCGCGGGGGCCGGCAGATCGGCCACCAAGCGCATCGCAACACTCAGCTCATCCAGCTGGAAATGGGGGCGCAGGAACGCGACGGCCCGGTAGGCGCCCGGTTTGCCCGGCACGTCCTGGACCTCGATGCGGGCCTCGCGCAGCGGGCGCTTGGCTTTCACCCCCTGGGGCGCGTCGTCGTCGCCTACCACGTAGTCGGCGATCCAATTGTTGAGAAACGCCTGGATCTGGCTCCTGGACTGGTAGCCGCCGATCTTGTCCCGCATCATCGACTTCAGGTAGTGTGCGAAGCGCGACACGGCGAAGATGTACGGCAGCTGCGCCGAGATGCGCGCGTTCGCCGTGGCGGAATCGGTCTGGTACTTCTTCGGCTTCTGCGCCGACTGCACGCTGAAGAACGCGGCGTTCGCCGTGCCTTTGCAATGCACCAGCGGCGCGAAACCGAGGTCGGCCAGCTCCTTCTCGCGGCGGTCGGTGATCGGCGCCTCGGTGGGGCATTTCATCGCGACGTCGCCCGCGTCGGTGCGGAACGAGTGGGTCGGGAGCCCCTCCACCAGCCCGCCGCTTTCGACGCCGCGGATGGTGGCGCACCAGCCGTAGCTCCCGAACGCCTGGGTGACGCGCGCGCCGAGCGCCCACGCGGCGTTGCCCCACAGGTACTTGCCGTGGTCCGTGCCGGTCACCTGCTCCTCGTACTGGAACGCCTCGACGGGCACGCCCTCGCGCCCGTAGGGCTCGCGCAGCAGCATGCGGGGGAGCGTCAGCGCCAGGTAGCGGGAGTCCTCGCTGTCGCGGAACGTCTTCCACTTGGCGTACTCGGTCGTGCCGAAGATCTTGGCGAGGTCTCGGGGCGCGTCGAGCTGTGTGAAGCTCTCGAGGTTGAGCATCTGGGGCGTGGTGCCGCCGATGAACGGCGCGTGCGCCGCGGCGGCCACCTGGGCGATCTTCTCCAGCAGCTCGATATCTTCACCGGTCTTGTCGAACTCGTAATCGCCGAGCATCGCGCCGAAGGGCGATCCGCCGAAGATCCCGTACTCCTCCTCGTAGATCTTCTTGAACAGGGCGCTCTGATCGAAGTCGGCCGCCCGCTGCAGGTCCCGCAGGAGGTCCTTCTTCGAGACGTTGAGGACCTTGATCTTCAGCAGCTCGCTCGTCTCGGTCTGCGAGAGGAGATAGCGCAGCCCGCGCCAGCTCGCCTCGAGCTTCTGGAAGGCCGGCGCGTGCATGATCTCGTTGACCTGCAGCGAGATGAGGCGGTCGAGCTGGGCGATCCGCGCGTTGAGCATGGCGTCGGTGTCGCGCCCCAGCGTGATCGTGCCCTCGAGCACTTCGGCCACGAAGCGCTTGACCATGTCGCGTCCGCGGTCCCGCGCCGGGGCCTCTGCGCCGAACCGGCCCTGCGTCACGATCTGCTCGAGCAGGCCCTGCTCGGTCTTCTCCGCCCCGGGCTGTGCCCGCTGGGCCTCAGGCTCAGCCATTCTTGCCTCCCTCCGGGCCGCCCTTCGCGCCTTCGGCGTCCAGCTCGGCCTTGAGCTTCTTGCGCTTCTCGTCATCGGCCAGCGTCGCCTGCAGGATGTCGTCGAGGCGCTCGTTACTCTGGATCTTGCCGCGCAGGTCCGACAGCTGGCCCCGCAGCTCCAAGAGCTTGCGCAGGGGATCGACCCGCTGCGCCACTCGATCCGGCGAGAAGTCGTCCAGGCTCTCGAACGTGAGATCCACGCCGATCTTGCCCGCGTTGGGATCGTCGCTGAGCTTGTTGTCCACGGTGAAGGCGAGGTGCGGGCGCATGCTCCCCAGCACGTCGTCGAAGTTGTCGAGCGAGACCTCGACGAACTGCCGGTCCTTCAGCTTGGGCAGGTCCTCGGTGGGCTGCCCGACGAAGTCCCCGAGCACGCCCATGACGAACGGCAGCTCCTTGACCTCGATGGCGCCGCCCGTTTCCACCTCGTAGGTAATGTTGACGCGCGGCGGTCGCACGCGCTCGAGCTTCTTGTGGACGCTCTCCTTGGGCATTGCCAGCTCCTCCGTCGAGGCGAGTGGTGGGCCGGTATTCCGGAGCAGTCTTGATCGCTTCCGGGCCGGCACGACGGTCGCCGGGACCCACGACTTAACTACGGTCCCCTGAAGCGGATGTCAAGCGCCGCCGGGGTCGCCGGCGTCCCGCCGACCGACGGCGACGCGGCGCCCGCATGGCTCTGGACTTCGCCGTGCCCTGGGCTAGCTTAGGCGCGCATGCGCCAGCTGCAGCCGGTCCTGTGGACGAAGGGTTTGCTGCTCACCCCCCAGCACCTGCAAGTCCAGGACCGCTTTCTCGAAGACCTGATCGAGTTCCGGCTCTCGTCCCTGGCGTTCTGCCCGTGGGGCTTCCACCGGCTGACCATCGACCGGGAAGCGCTCGCCAGCGGCGCCCTGGCGCTCTCGCGGGCGGCGGGCGTGCTGCCCGACGGCCTCCTTTTCGACATCCCGGACTCCGACCCCGCGCCGCCGCCCAAGCCGCTCGAGGGGGGCTTCCGACCCGATCAGGACACGCTCGACGTGTACCTGGCGATCCCCGAGTACCGCGCCGATGGCGTCAACGTGTCTTCCGCCCAGAAGGACCGGAGCACCCGCTATCTAGCGGAGGTCCTGACGCGCCGGGACGAGAACACCGGCCTGGCGGAGAAGCCGCTGTTGGTCGCCCGGAAGAACTTCCGGCTTCTGGTCGAGGGGGAGTCGCTCGAGGGAGGCTCGGTGGTGCCGCTCGTGCGGGTGCGACGCACGGTGAGCGGCGCCTACGAGCTGGACCCGGGATTCGTGCCTCCGGTGATCGACATCGCGGCGAGCGAATATCTCCTGGCCATCGCCCGACGCCTGGTGGAGCTGCTCGCCGCCAAGAGCGGCGCGCTTTCCGAACGGCGCCGGCAGCGCAATCAGAGCGTCGCCGAGTTCGGCGTGTCGGACGTGGCGAACTTCTGGCTGCTGTACACCGTCAACACCTACCTCCCGCAAATGCGTCACCTGTTCGAGATCCGGCGCGGGCACCCCGTCGAGCTGTATCTCGCGATGCTGTCCCTGGCCGGCGCGCTCACGACGTTCTCGACGACGCTCCAACCGCGCGACTTCCCACCGTACGATCATCTGGCGCTGTCGCGCTGCTTCACCGAGCTCGACGAGAAGCTGCGCCTGCTCCTCGAGACCGTCGTCCCGGCGAACTACGTCTCGCTGCCCATGCGCCTGGTGCGCCCCACGGTCTACGCGGCCGCGATCGAGCGGGACCAGTACCTGGCTGCCGAGAACTGGTATCTCGCCCTGAGCGCCGAGATGCCGGCGGCGAAGCTCATGCGCGCCGTGCCCGAGCTGGTGAAGCTCAGCGCAGCGGATCACGTCGATCATCTCGTCAAGCAGGCGTTGCCCGGCGTCGAGCTCACGCACTTGCCGAGCCCCCCGAGCGCGATCCCGGTGAAGACCGGCTTTCAGTACTTCCGCCTGGCCCGTGCCGGCACCGACTGGCAGGCGATTACGCGCGCCCGCAACGTCGCGGCCTACGTGCCCTCCGAGATCCCCAATGCGCAGCTGGAGCTGCTGATCGTCCTGCCGAGTGCGTAGGCGCCGTACCGCGTCTACTTCAAGGCGAAGAATAGTACGAGGCCGAGCGCGACCACCGCGATCAGCCCGAGCGCCATGAACAGCATCGCTAGCGGCGGTGCAGGACGCGCGGTACGCTCGGGGGCGTGAGCCGGTCCGCGGCCCGTCGGACCTGGCGGCGGGGCTGGCGGGGTCACCGACACCGGCGCAGCTGCAAGCGACGGCGGCGGCGCAGCTGACATCAGCCTGGTGAACTCGCTTGGCCCTGCGAGCGGGGCCGGCCGATCAGGCGGCTGGACCGGCGCGCGCGCGAGCGGCGGCGGTGCGGGCGGCGCGCCGCCTGCGTCCGCGCTCGGC
>CAZVSO010000153.1:0-7054 GCA_964629425.1 uncultured Gemmatimonadaceae bacterium | reverse complement strand
CGATGAGCGTGATCACTCCCTGCTCCACCCAGGGCAGGAAGGCGTCCTGCTGCGCCTTGTTGAACCGGTGGATCTCGTCGCAGAACAGGATCGTTCCGCGCCCCTGGTACTTGAGGCGGTCCTCCGCCTCGTGGATGATCTCCCGCACCCGTGCCACGCCCTCGGTGACGGCGGAGAAGGCCTCGAAATGGCGGTCCGTGTAGTTCGCGATGATTCGCGCCAGCGTCGTCTTGCCGGAGCCGGGCGGCCCCCACAAGACGCACGACCCGTTCTGCCCGCGCCGAATCAGCTCGCCCAGCGCCTTGCCGGGCCCGAGCAGGTGCTCCTGGCCGAGGAACCCCTCGAGGGTGCGGGGGCGCATGCGCGCGGCGAGCGGTTCCGCGGAGCCCTGAAAGAGGGACGGCTCAGACATCGGGCCTGGGGGCTTGGGACTGGGGAACACGTGACAAGAGCTGCTCCTTCGTATTGCGGCTCGGATCCTCGAGTACGTCGCCTAGCAGCCGGCGCAGCGTCTCCCCGACTTCCGGCCCCGGGCGAACCCCCGCGGCCACCAGCTCGTCGCCCTTCACGGCGAGATCCGCGAGCGTGAGCGGATCCTTCGCCGCGCGGATGGACTCGACGACCTTCGGAAGCCGGGAAACGGGAAACGGGAAACGGGAAACGGGCAGAGCGGCCAACAGCGCCAAAAGGTCGTCGGCATGCTCGCCGGTCTCCGACAGCCATTGCCGCACACTGGGCAGGTGTCGCGGGTCGGGATACTTCTCCCTCCATTGCCCCAGCGCCCGGCCCCGCTCGATGTCCCTGTTCGAGCACTTCAGCCGCGTCAGCAGCGACGCCGGATCGGAAGCCAGCATCGCCGTCACCAGCACCGGATCCCGCGACAACCGGTCCACGTTTCCCGTGTCCCGTTTCCCGCGTCCCGGTCGACGTTTCCCGTTTCCCGTTTCCCGTTTCCCGACGGTCTCCGGAAGCCAGATCCGCGCCGCCCCTACCCCGATCCAGAGATCGACCAGCTTCGACACGCGCCGTGCCGTCTCGATCCCGCGGAACCACTCGTCGCGCACCCGTTCGGCCGAGAGCTGCGCCAGCCCCTGCGCGTTGGCCTTCGCCGCCTCGAGCGTCCGCGCATGGATGCGGAACTCGAAACGCGCGCTGAACCGCAGCCCCCGCAGGATGCGCAGGTAGTCTTCTTGGAAACGCCAGTTGGGATCGCCCACCGAGCGGATGAGTTTCTTCTCGAGGTCCTCCGCCCCACGGAACGGGTCGCGCCACTCGTGGCTGCGCGGGTGGTAGGCGATGGCGTTGATCGTGAAGTCGCGCCGCGCCAGGTCATCGAGCAGTGAGACGCCGAATTCCACCACCGCGTGCCGCCCGTCGGTTTTGATGTCGCGACGGAAGGTGGTGACCTCGTGCGCCACGTTGTGGGTGTCGAGCACCGCGATCGTGCCGTGCTCGATGCCCACAGGCACCGTGCGGCGGAACAGGCGGCGTACGTCGTCCGGGCGCGCCGCGGTGGTCAGGTCGAAGTCATGGTTCTCGAGGCCGAGCAGGTTGTCCCGGATCGCACCGCCCACGCACCAGGTCTCGAAGCCCTCGTCCTCGAGCCGCTTCGCGATCCGCAGCACCTCGGCGGGAATCGGGAGATGCTTCGGGAACGTCATGGGAGCGGCACTCATCCGGTGGGGCCTTGATTAATCAAGGCCCCACCAGATTCCTCACGAACCCCACCCGCCTTAGCCACACAACACGCTCCCGCCGTTCACATTCAGGACCTCTCCCGTGATATGCCGCGCCAGATCCGAGCAGAGAAACACGATCGGGCCGGCGATATCCTCCGCGCTGGCCACCCGCCCGAGGGGTATCGTCTTCTCGATCTCCCGCCTCCCGCTTCCCCCCTCCCGTGAAAACGGCTTCTCATTCATTTCCGTCTCCACCCATCCCGGCGCCACGCAGTTCACGGTGATCCGCGGGGCCAGCTCCACGGCGAGAGACTTGGTCAGCGAGATGACCGCGCCCCTCGTGGCGGCGTAGTCGGCGTGAAATGCCTCGCCCCGCTGGCCCGCCGTGGACGACAGTAGGACAACGCGCCCGCCTTCCGGCAGGTTCGGGATCGCCGCCCGGCAGACGTAGAAGACCCCGTCGAAGTTGGACGCCCGCGTGCTCGACCATCGCGCGTCGTCTATGGCCGCGAGGGGCACGTCGTCCGGCGGCCAGACGCCGTGGTTCACGATGAGAATATCCAGCCCGCCCAGCGCCGCGACCGCGTCGTCCACCGCGCGGCGGGCCGCCTGCGCGTCCCCCAGGTCCCCGCCGACGCTGACCGCCCGTCCGCCCATCCGCCCGACCGCCCCCACCGTGGCCTCCGCGTCATCGCGTCGCTCCCGGTATCCCACGGCCACCGCGCAGCCGGCCTGCGCCAGGAGCAGCGCCGTCGCCCGCCCGATCCCTCTCCCCCCCCCGGTGACGAAAGCCCGCCTCCCCCCGAGATCGATCACTCCACTACCCACCCACGGGAGACGGGAGGCGGGAGGCGGGAGACAAGAACCGGGAGGTGGGAGCCGGGAGGCGAGAGACGGGGGACCTGCGCGCAGGGGTCCTCATTGCTCCCGTCTCCCGGCTCCCGCCTCCCGGCCGTCGTTCTCCCACCTCCCGGTTTCTCATCCGCGCATCCGCTCCTCCACGATCTCGCAAATCACATGCTCGACGGCGAGGTGGAGCTCCTGAATTCGCGCCGTATCGTCCGACGGGATCACGAGGGCCAGGTCGGCCAGCTCGCGCAGCGGACCACCGCCCTTGCCGAGGAACGCGATCACGGTGACGCCGCGGGCCCGCGCCGATTGCGCCGCGCGGACCGTGTTGGGGCTCTCCCCGCTGGTGGAGTGCAGCACCAGCACGTCACCCGGCCGCGCGAGCGCCTCGACCTGGCGCGCGAAGACCTCGTCGAACCCCATGTCGTTCGCGGCCGCGGTGAGGAGCGACGTGTCGGTCGTGAGCGCGATGGCGCGCAGTCCCGGGCGGTTGGCCTGGTAGCGCACCACGTACTCCGTGGCTATGTGCTGGGCGTCGGCCGCGCTGCCGCCGTTCCCCGCAAACAGCAGCGTGCCCCCCGCCTGCAACGCCGCGGCGTAGCGCTCCGCGATCGCGGCGACGGCCTCCGCCTGCTCGTCGGCCACCCGGGCGGCGAGGGTCGACAGGTCGCGCAGCCGCGCCCGGATCCGCTCGCCTGCCGTCACGGCTGCACCGCCCGGACGAAGTCCGCGACGCGCTCGGGGGATCCCGTCTCGAGCGCTGTTCCCACGACCACGAAGTCGGCCCCCGCGACCCGCGCCGCCCGTGCCTGCTCCGGGGTGCGAATCCCGCCGCCCACGAACAGCGGCGTCTCCGCGCCCGGCACGGCGGCCCGGCAGGCGGCGATCACCGGCCCCGGCACCGGCCGCTCGGCGCCGCTCCCCGCGTCGAGGTACAGCGCGCCCATGCCGATCAGTCGCGCCGCCCGCGCGTGCGCGACCGCGAGCTCCGGCTTGTCGGCCGGGAGCGGCCGGGTCTGGGTCACGGCCTCCACGCTCGTCACGCGCCCGCCGTCGATCAGGATGTAGGCGGTGGACAGGGTCGGCACCGGGTGCCGCTCGAGAAACGGCACCGCCCGCACGTGCTCCTCGATGAGGTACTGTGGGTTCCGCCCCGAGACGAGCGACAGGAGCAGGATCACGTCCACCTCCGCGGTGAGCTGCATGGCCGAGCCGGGGAACAGAGCCAGCGGGACTCGCGGCGCTGCTTCGCGGATGGCGCGCGCCACGCGGCCGGTGTCGGCCACGCCGTCGAACGACGACCCGATCAGGATGGCGGCCGCGCCCGCGTCGCCCGCCGCGCGGGCCAGCGCCGCCGCGCGCACCGCGTCGCTGCGGGTGGGATCGACCAGCACCACCAGGCCCGCACGCCCCGCCAACGGTGTGGTCACCCGTTCCATCCGCTGGCGACCTGCTCCGCCAGTCGCGCCAGCCCGTCCACGTCCTGCTCCGCCTGCGCCTCGAAGGCGTAGGTCACGAGCGCGTCGGCCGCGAGCAGCGCCATCGCGACTTCCCGGCCCCGGTCGGGTCCGCGGGCCACGCTCTCGAGCCGGGCGAGGGCCGTCCGCGCCAGCTGCTCGGGAAGCGGCGCCTCCGAGTCCACCAGCACGGCCTCGAGATGCGGGCGCAGCGCGGGCGGCGGCACGGGTCGCCGCGCGGCCAGCCAGCCCAGCGCTTCGCTCCGGGTCACCGTTTCAGGACTCCCTGCACGATCGTCGCGGTCGCCGCCACCGTGCCCGCGAGCTTCGTCACGTCGCCCACGCCGGCCGAGGCGAAATGGGGCCGCCCGCCGCCCTTGCCGCCCGTGTACGCCGCCAGCGCCGCGGCGATCTCGCCCGCCTTCACCCCTTGCGACACGAGATCGTCGGTCACCGTCACGTGGATCCCCGGACGAGCCCCTGCGGAGTAGAGCACCGAGATCGCGCGCTTGTGCTGGGCGCGGAACCCGTCCATGAGCAGCCCGATCTGGTTGCGGTCGTCGAGGTCGCTTTCGCCGACATGCAGCTCGATATCACCGATCCGCTCTACCCTTCCCTCTTCCCCCTTCCCCCTTCCCCCCTTGAGAAGCTCTTCGATCCGCTTCTCGAGCTTGCGGTTCTCGTCGATCAGGCTCTCGAGCCGCCGGGCCAGGTGCTCGGGCTGGGTGCGCAGCAGCGCCGCCGCCTCGTGCAGGCGCCGCTCCAGCTCGCGGCCGTGGCGGTAGGCCGCCGGGCCGGTGATCGCCTCGATGCGCCGCACGCCGGCGGCCGCGCCGGTCTCGTGCGTGAAGCGGAACAGGCCGATCTGCCCCGTGGCGGGCACGTGCGTGCCGCCGCACAGCTCGAGTGAGACGCCCGGGACGTCCACTACCCGGACCACGTCGCCGTACTTCTCCCCGAACAGCGCCATCGCGCCGGCCGCCAGCGCCTCCTGGTACTTCAGCTCGCGCGTCTGGACGGGGAGGTCCTGCCAGAGATGGGCGTTCACCTCGGCCTCGATCGTCGCCAGCGCGTCGTCGGACACCGGGCCGTGATGGCTGAAATCGAAGCGTAGCCGCTCCGGCGCCACGACGGACCCGGCCTGGCGCACGTGGTCGCCCAGGACCTTCCGCAGCGCGGCGTGCACGAGGTGGGTCGCCGTATGGTTGCGCTCGATGTTGCGGCGCCGCGTCTCGTTCACCTGCGCCAGGACCGACGTCGGCTCGAAGGGGTCGGCGAAGTGCCCCACGACCGCGTTCCGCCCGTTCGCTTTTTCGACGTCCTCGACCAGCAGCTCCCAGCCCTCGCCGCGCACGATGCCGGTGTCGGAGACCTGGCCCCCTGCCTCGGCATAGAACGGATTGGCCTCGAGCACGAGCTCGAGATGCTCATCACGCTGACGAAAGGCGAGGACATCAGTCTCCGCCCGGGTCGTGTCGTACCCGACCCATTCCTGGACCTGCTTGGGTTTGAGGACCACCCAGTCCCCGCGGGCGCGCGTTTGCACCGCGGGCCCTACGGTCAGATCCGCCTTCACCGTCGCCTCGCCACGCAGCGACCCGCGAAGCCTCGCGCCCCGCGAGCGCTCGCGCTGAGCCTCGAGCGCCCGCTCGAATCCCTCGGCGTCCACGCGCTGGCCCCGCTCGTTCGCGATGAGCTGCGTGAGATCGAGCGGGAACCCGTAGGTGTCGTAGAGCTTGAACGCCTCTTCGCCCGAGATCGCCGACGCGCCCTTCAGCTGGTCGAGCCGCGCCAGGCCGCCCTCGATCGTCTCGAGAAAGCGCTCCTCCTCGGCCGTCGTCACACGCTCGATGTGCTCCGCCTTGGCCTCAAGCTCGGGATAGACGTCCCGCATCGAGCGGATCACGCTGCGGCACAGGTGCGCCAGCGTCGGCTCGCGGCGGCCCAGCAGCCAGGCGTGCCGCACGGCGCGGCGCAGGATGCGACGCAGCACGTAGCCCCGGCCGTCGCTCGACGGATAGACGCCGTCCGCCAGCAGGAACGCCACCGCGCGGGCGTGATCGGCCAGCACCCGGAACGGCGCGCCCGCCGGCCCGCGGTCGTACGGCCGCCCCACGACGTCCACCGCGCGCTCGATGATCGGCGTGAACAAGTCGGTGTCGAAGTTCGACGGCACACCCTGCATCACCGCGGCGATTCGTTCGAGGCCGGCGCCGGTGTCCACCGAGGGCCTGGGCAGCGCGACGCGCGACCCGTCCGGCTGGAGGTCATACTGCATGAAGACCAGGTTCCAGATCTCGAGCAGCGTGCCCTGGTCCTGGAGCGCCACGAACTCCTCGAGGCTCCGCTCCCGCCTCCCGCCTCCCGCCTCCCGCTTGTCTCGCAGATCGACAGAGATCTCCGAGTTCGGCCCCGCCGGCCCCGTGTCCGCCATCTGCCTGAAGTTGTCCTTGTCGCCCAGGCCGTAGATGCGGGAGTCGGCAATCCCCGTGACCTCGCGCCACAGCCGGCGTGCCTCGTCGTCCTGGTGATGCACGGTGACGTACAAGCGGTCGGGCTCGATGCCCAGCCACTCGCGCGACGTCACCCACTCCCAGGCGAACGCGATCGCCTCTTTCTTGAAGTAGTCGCCGAACGAGAAGTTGCCCAGCATCTCGAAGAACGTGTGGTGCCGGGCCGTGTGGCCCACCTGCTCGAGGTCGTTGTGCTTGCCGCCGGCGCGAACGCACTTCTGGCACGTCACCGCACGCGGGTGGTCTCGGCGTTCCAGCCCCTGAAACACGCGCTTGAACTGCACCATGCCGGAGTTGGCGAACAGCAGCGTGGGGTCGCCCGCGGGGACGAGCGACGCGCTCGGCAGCTCGCGATGGTCGCGGGCTTGGAAGTAGGCGATGAACTTGCGGCGGATCTCGGCGGCGTGCATGCGGCTAAATATAATCGGCGTGGGCGGTTAAGCTTGGCAGAGCTCCTCGATCAGCCGCCGCGCGCTGTCACCCCCGAACCCCCGCCGCGCGAGGTAGGCGGCGAGCCGCCGGCGACGCACAGGGGCCGGGAGGGCGCCGAGCTGGC
>CAZVSO010000152.1:0-7205 GCA_964629425.1 uncultured Gemmatimonadaceae bacterium | reverse complement strand
GAACAGCGCGATGTCGAGCTGGTTCTCAAGCTCATCGCCGACATCGGCCTGCTGGGGGAGCCGAACGCGGGCAAGAGCACGCTGCTGTCGGTAATTTCGGCCGCCCGCCCGAAGATCGCCGACTACCCGTTCACCACTCTGGAGCCGGGCCTCGGCGTCGTGGGACTGCCGGGCCACCGCTCGTTCGTCGTGGCCGACATCCCGGGGATCATCGAGGGCGCGCATGCCGGCAAAGGCCTCGGCCTGCGCTTCCTCCAGCACGTGGAGCGCACCCGGGCCGTCGCCGTGCTCGTGCCCATCGATAGCCCCGACCCGCAGGCCACCTACGACCTGCTGCGTCGGGAGGCGGCCCTGTACTCGCCGGCGCTGGCAGCGAAGCCGCACGTCGTCGTGCTCACCAAGCGCGACCTGCTCCCGCCCGGGGCACCGCGCCCCGAGATCCGGTCGGCCGACGGCGCGCCGGTCGTGGCGGTGTCGGCGGTGACGGGCGCCGCCATTCCCGAGCTGCTCGAGACCCTGTGGCGGACGCTGCCGCACCCGGCCGTGACCAGCTAGCGGCCCTCCTCGCACCCGCCGAGCTGCCGGGGATCGGGCCGACACGGCTGCGCGCGCTGCTCGGCGCGTTCGAGACCGCGCTGGGAGCGATACGCGCGCCGTTCGGCGCGCTGTGCGCGCTCCCCGGCTTCTCACGCGCCGCGGCCTCGGCGATCCGAGGGGCCGCTCCCGAATCCGGCATCACCATTCTCGAGCGGCTCGACCGGCTCGGCGCCCGGGTGCTCTCGGCCGGCGACGGCGATTTCCCACCGCTGCTGCGTGAGATCCCCGACCCGCCGATCGTGCTGTACGTGTGGGGCGACGTGCGCTTGCTGTCGCGTCCGGCGGCGGCCATCGTGGGCAGTCGGAACCACACGGGTTACGGCGCGGAGGCGGCGCGGCTGCTCGCCACCGGGGTCGCGCGCGCCGCGGTCGTCGTCAGCGGCATGGCCCGCGGCATCGATGCCCTGGCGCACGCGGCCGCGCTCGATGCCGAGGGCGCCTCGGTGGGCGTTTTGGGCAACGGTTTCGGCGTCGTCTATCCCGCCGCGAACCGCGCGCTGTACGACCGGATGATCCGGCACGGATGTCTCGTCACCGAGCTGCCGCCAGGCGATCGGCCGCACGCCGGGGCCTTCCCGCGGCGCAACCGCCTGATCTCCGGGCTGGCCCTCGCCACCGTCATCGTCGAAGCCGCGCCCAAATCCGGTGCGCTGATCACCGCCGATGCCGCGCTGGAGCAAGGACGCTCGGTCCTCGCGGTGCCGGGGCCGATCACCAGCCCGACATCGCTCGGCTGCAATCGACTCATCCAGCAAGGCGCCAAGCCCGCGCTGTGCGCTGCAGACGTGCTGGAGGAGCTTGGCCTCCCCGCGCCGCGCGAGCCGGCCGTACCGCCTGCGCCGCCCGGCCCGCGACCCGCCGCCCGCCCCCCCGACCTGGATGGGCTCCAGATCGCGCTGTGGGAGGCGCTCGCCGCCGAGGCGCAGCACGTGGATACGCTGGTGGCCGCGGCGGGGACGGGTACCGCGGCAGTGCTCACGGCCCTCACCGATCTGGAGCTGAGAGGACTGGTACGGCAGGGGCCGGGCATGCGGTTCGCGCTCGTGTTGACCGGAACTGACTGATTGACTGACCCCGGGCGCAACTGACCCCGGGCGCAAGCCGGGGTGGGTTAACCCCGGGGCGGTGCCCCGGGGGTTAACGGGGGCGGCTCGGGGCGGTGCGTTCTCGGGCGCCGGTGGCTCCGGCATGGCGGGCGCCGGTGACCCCGGTGGGTGTCGGTAACCCCGGGGCGCCGCCCCGGGGTTAGCCCACTCGCAGTCGCCTTCACGTGGGTTATCCCTCGACGGGGCCCCGGGGTTAACGGGCGGCGTCTCGGGGCGGTGCATTCTCGGGCGCTGGCGGCTCCGGCATGGCGGGTGTCGGTAACCCCGGTGGGCGTCGGTAACCCCGGGGCGCCGCCCCGGGGTTAGCCCACCCGCGGAGGCTGATTGCGCAATCGAGGTCCGCATAGTGCACGCGGCTTGTACGCGCACATCACGTGGCACACGTGGTGGCGGACGTGCTCGATTCGGCGCGGAGACGTCTCATGTGTCACCGGCTCCGTGCTTCAGGCCGCCGAGCGCTGCGGGGTTCACGTCCACGGGCAGGCCGTGTTGAGCGACCACGTACACATTGTCGTGAGCTTCAGCCCTGCCGTGGCCCTCGCGTCGTTCATTCGGCACGCCAAGTCCGAATCGGCCCGTCGCATCAACCTGCAGCGCGGTGAGCGAGAGACCTTTCGCTGGGCCCGGGGCTACTACGCGGGCTCCTTGTCCCGCACGCACGTCTACGCCGCCCGGTGTTACGTCGGGCGCCAGCACTCCCGGCATCCGGACCGGATCCCGGGGTAGGTGGTGGGGTGGGTTAACCCCGGGGCGGCGCCCCGGGGTTCACGAACCCAGCTGGCTGCTGGGGCAGTGCCCCGGGGTTCACGAACCCTGCTGGCTGCTGGGGCGGCGTCCCGGGGTCCACGGAGCCTAGTTGCTGCATTCTGAGCGCGGTCGCTCCATTGCGGGCGTGCGTACTCCGGGGGCGGTGTGTTCGCGGGTGTCGGTAACCCCGGGGCGCCGCCCCGGGGTTAGCCACTCGCAATGCTCCGGGGCGGAGCCTGCTAGCTTAGCAACACATGCGCCACCTCTACATCCACGTGCCGTTCTGCGTCCGACGTTGCAGTTACTGCGACTTCTCCATCGCCGTGCGCAAGCGCGTTCCGGCAGCGGACTACCTGGATGCAATCCGGCGCGAGCTAGCAACGGTATCCGGGTGGGTTGACCCTGGGGCGGCGCCCCGGGGCATCGAGACCCTCTACCTCGGCGGCGGTACGCCGTCGCTCCTGCCGCCAGAAGCCATCGCGACGTTGTTGCGCGACGTCTTTCGTTTGACGTCTTCGCCTGACGGCTCTCGTCCTGCCAACGACGTCGAGATCACGATCGAAGCCAATCCGGAAGACGTCACCGCCGAGTCCACGAGGGCGTGGCGGGGCGCCGGCGTGAATCGCGTCTCCCTGGGTGCCCAGTCGTTCGACGATCGCGTGCTGCGCTGGATGCATCGCTCGCACGACGCCGCCCGCATCGGCGCGGCCGTCGCGACGCTGCGCGACGCGGGGATCGACGACATCTCGCTCGATTTGATCTTCGGCTTGCCGGCCGAGCTGGCGCGCGACTGGCGGCGGGATCTCGATCGGGCCTGCGGCCTGCGCCCGGCGCACCTGTCGCTCTACGGGCTCACCGTCGAGGACCGCACGCCCCTGGCGCGCTGGATCTCTCGTGGCGCTACGCGGCCGCCGCCGGACGAGCGCTACGCCGCCGAGTACCTCGAAGCGCACGAGCGGCTGGCCGCCGCCGGTTACCGCTTCTACGAGGTGTCCAACGCCGCGCGCGACGAGCGCCGCTCACGCC
The DNA here is from genome assembly GCA_964629425.1 of uncultured Gemmatimonadaceae bacterium. Lineage (GTDB taxonomy): Bacteria > Gemmatimonadota > Gemmatimonadetes > Gemmatimonadales > GWC2-71-9 > CAZVSO01. The sequence goes on along the minus strand of CAZVSO010000152.1, from coordinate 3,729 downwards.
ACAACTCGGCCTACTGGAGCGGCCGGCCGTACCTCGGTCTCGGCCCCGCCGCCCACTCGTTCGACGGCCACACCCGCCGCTGGAACCTGTCGGCGTGGGAAGCGTATCGTCGTGCCGTGGCGGCCGGCCGCTCGCCAGTGGAATCCGACGAGACGCTGACGCCGGGCCAGCTCGAGCTTGAGCACGTGTATCTCGCTCTGCGCACGGACGCGGGCCTTCCCTTGGCCGTCCTGGGCCGTCTCGGGCCGTCGTTGGCCGCCTGGCAGGGGCAGGGGTGGGTGGAGATGAAGGGGGACCGCCTTCGTTGCACTCCAACCGGCTGGCTCCGGCTCGACGCCCTCGTGGCAGCCTTGACCAGCGACTGCCAAGCCGTCTAAATTATTTGCCACTAAGAGTTTGCCTGCTATGCGCGATCACGGTCCCCTGACCGAGCGGGAGCGTCGGGTCCTCGAGGCGGTCATCGAGACCTACGTCCAGACCGCCGAGCCGGCTGCGAGCCGGACGGTGGCCCGGCGCTTTGGCCTTGGCCTCTCCCCAGCGTCCATCCGCAATACCATGAGCGACCTGGAAGAGCAGGGCTACGTGTACCACCCGCACAGGTCCGCGGGCTGCATTCCCACCGACCGGGCCTACCGGCTGTACGTGGACAGCCTGATGCGGCCGGCCCCTCTGTCGCTGTCGGCGGCGAGCCAGCTCCGCGAGGAGCTTGGGGGGGGGCGGGCCGCGGTCGAGGAGGTGCTGTCGCGTGCCGCGCAGGTGCTCGGCGTGCTGACGAGCGAGCTCGGGGTTGCCGTGCGCCCGTCGCTCGACGAAGCGGTGCTCGAGCGGCTGGAGCTGTTGCGGGTGGCCTCGGACCGGCTGCTGCTCGTGCTGCGGCTGCACAGCGGCCTGGTGCGCACGATCTTCGTCGAGATCGCGTCGCACATGGCGCCCGATGCCTTGGTCCAGGTGGCGATCGTGTTGAACGAGCGGCTCGGCGGCCTCTCGTTGAAGGAGATCCGTGCCACGCTGTCGGAGCGCTTGCGCGACGCCGTGTCGGAGGCCGGCTCGGGCGAGCTCCTCAACATCTTCGTCCAGGAAGCCGACGAGTTGTTCGACGTGCCGGCGGGCGCGGAGTCCCGCGTCGTGCTCGGCAGCACCCAGCCGCTCGCGGTCCAGCCGGAGTTCCAGACCAAGGAGCGGCTCCAGGGACTGCTCGAGGTCACCGAGCGGCGCGATCTGTTGCGGCAGGCGCTGGCGCAGCGCGCCACCGGGCTCACGATCACGATCGGCAGCGAGCACACCGACCCCCGGCTCGCGCCGTTCACCCTCATCACCGCCGCCTACCGCTCCGGCCCGCTCTCCGGCGTCATCGGCGTGATGGGCCCGACCCGGATGCCGTACGAAAAAGTCGTCGCCCTGGTCGATCACACGAGCCGCCTGGTCGGGGAGCTGCTCCGGTGAGGTCGTCGCCCGACTTCTACGGGGTGCTGGGTGTGTCGCGGGACGAGTCGGAGGCCGACATCAAGAAGGCCTACCGCCGGCTCGCCATGCAGTACCATCCCGACCGCAACGCCGGCAGCCAGGGGGCGGAGGAGCGATTCAAGGAGATCACCGAGGCCTACGAGGTCCTGCGGGACGCCGACAAGCGGGCCGCCTACGACCGCTACGGCGTGGCGGGGGTGCGGGGCCGTGCGGGGCCGGAGTATGCCCACTTCGACCTGGCCGAGGCCCTCAACATCTTCATGCGGGACTTCGGCGGGCTGGGTGGGTTCGACGCGATTTTCGGCGGCGGGCAGCGCACGCGGCGCGAGCAGCGTCGTGGCCAGGATCTGAAGGTTGCCCTCAAGCTCACGCTGGCCGAGGTCGCCAGCGGTGCGACCAAGACGGTGCGGGTGCGGACCCTCGAGCTGTGCTCGGCGTGTCGCGGGACCGGCGCGAGAGCCGGCAAGGCGCCGACCACGTGCGCCACATGTGATGGGGCGGGCGAGGTGCGCCGCCACGCCCAGTCGCTGTTCGGCCGCTTCGTCTCCGTCTCGCCGTGTCCGACGTGCGCGGGCGAGGGCACGGTGGTGCAGGACCCGTGCCCCACGTGCCGGGGCGACGGCCGCGTCAAAGCCGAAAAGACGATCGAAATCGACGTGCCCGCCGGCGTGGCCGATCACCACTACCTGACCATGCGGGGTCACGGTGTGCCGGGCCCCCGCAACGGACCGCCCGGCGACTTGGTCGCCGTGCTCGAGATCGCCGAGGACGCGCGGTTCGAGCGGCACGGCGACGACCTGGTCTACGACCTCCCCCTCTCGTTCTCGCAGGCCGCCCTGGGGGCCCGCGTCGCGATCCCCACGCCGCACGGGACCGCGCCGCTCGAGATCCCCGGTGGCACGCAGACGGCCGCCGTCTTTCGGCTGCGCGGCGAGGGGCTGCCGCGCCTGGGCGAGGCCGGCCGGGGCGACCTGCACGTGCGCGTGCAGGTGTGGACCCCGACCAGGCTCACGCCGGAGCAGCAGCAGCTCTTCAGCGAGCTCGCCGAGGTCGAGGGGGCGCCGCCGTCGGAGGACGGAATCAGGAAGTTCTGGCACCAGATCCGGGAAGCGCTCGGCGCGTAATGGCGGACTGCATCTTCTGCAAAGTCGCCGCGGGCGCGATTCCCGCCACCGTCGTGAAGCGCGCCGGGCGGTTGCTGGCGTTCCAGGACATTCACGCGCAGGCCCCGACCCACATCATTGTGATCCCCACGCATCACGTGGCGACGTTGAACGACGTCAGCGATCCGGGGTTGCTCGGCGAGATGCTCGCGTTCGCGCGCGACCTCGCCGGGGAGGCGGGGATCGCGCAGCGAGGCTATCGCGTCGTCGTCAACACCAATCCCGACGGCGGGCAGACGGTGTTCCACCTGCACCTCCACGTGCTCGGTGGACGACCGTTCGGGTGGCCCCCGGGATGACGTCTTGCGGCTCTCGCCCCGTCGGGCTTATGTTGTTGCGGCCATCGCAGTTAGCGAGGAATGAGAGCTTTGCATCGCCTCACTGAGACGCCGAGCGAGCGCCGCAAGCGCAAGATGAACGCGGCCCGACACAAGACCCGCCGGCCGCGGCTCATCTAGCGGTGGCGAGTCTGGAAGAACGGCTCCGCGCCGCGATGACCGAGGCCCGCAAGCAACGCGATCAGGTGCGCACGGTTCTCCTCTCCACGATCCTCGCCGACCTTCGCAACCGAGAACTCGAACTCCACCACCCCGCCACCGATCAGGAAGCGGCCGACGTGGTGCGTCGCGGCATCAAGCGGCGGCGCGAGGCGGCCGAGCTATACACGGCGGCCGGCCGCCAGGACCGGGCGGATCTGGAGCTGAGCGAGGCCAGGGCGCTCGAAGCGTTTCTCCCGGCGGCCGTTTCGGCCGACGAGATCCGGGCAGCCGTGCGCGACGCGATCGCCGGCGGCGCGCGCGACCTGGGCCGCGTCATGGGGCAGGTGATGCCGCGCTTTCAGGGGCGGGCGGACGGCAAGCTGGTCAACACCATCGCACGCGAGGAGCTGTCGACCGGCGTATGAGCGGTGCCGGAGCGGCGGGGGCGCCCTCCCTGCTCGAAACGGTCGAGTTTCCCGCCGTGCTCGAGCGGGTGGCGGCGCACGCCGCCGGGCCGCTCGGCGCGGCTCGGGTGCGGGCCCGCGCCCCCGGCACCGACGCCGATGCCATTCGGGCGGCCCTCGCGCAGGTGAGCGAGCTGGCCGCCCTCTTCCTCTCGGATG
>CAZVSO010000151.1:0-7213 GCA_964629425.1 uncultured Gemmatimonadaceae bacterium | reverse complement strand
GCCGGCGGGGACGCCCGCCAGCACGCGCGCGCCGGCTGCGCGGGCCACCTCGGCCGTGCCGTCGGTGGAGGAGGCATCGGCCACGATCACGTCGTCCGCCCAGGCCAGCGCGCGCACGCACTCGGCGATCTGACCGGCCTCGTTGAGCGTCGGGATGACGATGGTGAGGGGCGCGCGCACGGGTCTAATGCTAACCGGGAGCTTCCCCCGCGAGCAATCGCCGCCGCGCCAGCGCCTCGCGGTACACGGCCTCGGTGCGCTCGATGGTCCGCTCGAGCGCGAACCCGCGGCGCACCAGCTCCCGGCCCGCCGCGCCGAGGCGCGCGGCGGTGCCGCCGTCGCCCAGGAGGGTTTCGAGCGCGCGCGCCCAGGCGGCGGGATCGAGCGGCGGCACCAGCAGGCCGGTGACACCGGACGTGATGAGGTCCGGATTGCCGCCGGCCTCCGAGGCCACGACCGGCAGGCCCAGCGCCATGGCCTCGAGCAACGCCTGCGACAGCCCCTCGATGCGCGAGGGCAGGGCCGCGACCGCGGCGAGCCGGTAGAACGCGAGCGGGCGCTCGGTGAACGGGACGAAGGCGACGCGGTGCCGGGGAGGGACGGTGGCGAGCGCGGCGGCCAGCCCGGCATCGGGCGTGACGCCGACGCACGCGACCGCGACGGGCCGCTCCACACCGGCGAGCCCACGCAGCAGGATGTCCTGATCCTTGCGCCGCGCCACGACGACGACGAGCGGCCGGTCGCCCACGTCGCTCACGGCGGCGCGCGCCGCCGCGAGGTCCTCGGCCGCCGGCGCGGCGTCCACCCGGGCGAGGTCGATGCCGTTGGGGACCACGCGCAGCCGCGCGCCGGGATAGAGGCGGCGGCGCAGCGCGCGCGCCACGGCGGAGCTCACGGCGATCGTGCGGTCGGCGGTCCAGCCGACGGGCGTGAGCGCCCCGGGCAGCGTGAGCGGCATCGTGCGGCGCGTGACGACCAGCGCCTGGGGCAGGCGGCGCCGCCAGCGCAGCCACGTACAGGCGCGGCGGTCCCGCGTCGCGTGACTGTTCACCACGGCCACCCGCTCGCGCGCGATCACCGCGGCGAGCGCGGCGGCGAGCGGGCGCAGCCGCCCGAAGTCGAGGGGCACGAGCTCGAGCCTCTCCCCCTCGGCGTCGCGCACCTGCCGCGCGAGCAGCGTGTCGGGCGGGCACCCGACGAGCACGCGGTGTCCCCGGCGCGCGAGATGGAGGCTGAGGCTGAAGATCGATTGCGTAGACCCCGCGCCGAAGCCCTGATGCGTCAGCTGGAGCAGCGTCAGCGGGCCGTCCGTCATGGCACGCGGGTCGTTATAGTATTCCGCCCATGCACGTCGCGGTCGCCTCGCACCATCGCCTGCCCGTGCAGGGCTACGGGGGTACTCAGCGCGTGGTCGTGGCGCTGGTACGCGGGCTCGCGGAGCTGGGGCACCGCGTGACCCTCCTCGCGCAGCCCGGGTCGCGCGTGCGCGAGGCGCGCGTCGTCGAGGTCGCCGCCCGGCGGCTGCGCGACCCCGGGATCGACCTCACGCCGTTCCTCCCGGCCGACGCTGACGTGCTGCACGCGCACTTCCCGCTGGCGCGCGGCCCCGCGGGACTGCCCTTCCTGCAAACGCTGCACGGCAACCTCAAGGCGAACGAGGCGCCGCCGCCCAACACGGTCTGCCTCTCGCGCGACCACGCCCGCCGACACGGCGTCGCGGCGTTCGTCTACAACGGGCTGGACCCGGCCGAGTACATCTTCCGCCGCCGCAAGGAGAGCTGGGATCTGTTCCTCGGGCGGCTGCACAGCGCGAAGGGCTATCACTGGGCGATCGAGGCCGCCAAGAAGACGGGCCGGCGGGTCCTCGTGGCGGGCGGGTGGCGTCCCAGCTTCACCGGCGCCGTCAAGTACGTGGGCGAGGTGGACGGCAACCGCAAAGCGGTGTTGCTGGCCCGCGCCCGCTGCCTGTGGAACCCCGTGCTGTGGGACGAGCCGTTCGGCCTGGTCAGCATCGAAGCGCTGTTCTCGGGCACCCCCGTGCTGGGCACGCACCGCGGCGCCCTGCCCGAGGTGCTCACGCCGGAGGTCGCGGCGCTGTGTGATACGCTGGAGCAGATCCTCGACGCCCAGCAAAGCATCGGGACCCGCTCGCCGGACGCGTGCCGGGCGCACGCGCTGCGCCATTTCACGCACCAAGCGATGGCCGAGCGGTACGTGGAGGTGTACGGGGCGCTGATCGCGACGGGGCGGCTGCCGGCGGGGGTGGCGACACCGTGGACGGCACCGTGAAGAAGCGTGGTGGGTGGTGAGTGGTCCCTTGCGGTGCGCGCAGCCGGCATCCGGACCGCCAGGTACCACGTACCACTCACCACGCCTTTTCACGTCTCACACCACCTCATAGTTCCTGAACTCGAACAGCCGCGCACCCGTGAGCCGCTCGATCCAGTCCGACGCGTAGAAGCGCAGGTGCTCGGGCTTGAACCGCCGCGCACCGATGACCCGGTCGGGGTCGTGCGCCCGCGCGGCCACCCACTCCCGGGCCACGCGCGGGTGCTCGCCGGTGAAGGGCTCGAGCAGCGGAATCCACTCCAGGTAGCCGCGAGCCTGCTCCTGCGCGGTGCGCTCGCGGCTCCAGGGGTAGATGATCTTGCTGGCTTCGTATTTCTCGCGGATGGCGCGGGCGGGCCGGGCCCACCCGTAGTGGTACATCACGGCGTCGGTGAGCCGCGCCCGGATCTTCCGGTGGGTCGGGCCGACGCGGAACCCCTGGGCGCCCTGGTAAGGCCGAATGTCCCGCCTCAACCGCACGCAGCGCACCTCGCGGCGGTACCAGCGCCGGCTGGTGGCGACGAGGTCGAACCCGCCGTAGAAGTGCAGGTACCGCACCAGCAGGCCCTCCACCCGCTCGTCGCCGTCGGACTCCCGCACCGCCTGCGCGAGCGTCGCCGCGCCTTCCAGCACCTCGTCGGCCTGAATGTAGATGCCCCACGAGCCGCGGCAGGCGTCCATCGCCCGCTGGGTCTCGATCGAGAGCATCAGGTTCCGCCGGCTGAAGTCCCACTCGGTGTCGAGGATCCGGATGCGCGGATCGCCGATCCCGGTCACGAGGTCGCGGGTCTCGTCGTCGGAGCGGCCGAGGTTGACCACGACCTCGTCGCACACCTCGAGGAGCGAGCGGATCGCCGGCACGATGGGGAAGTCGAGCCGGACTGCGTTGCGAACGATGGTGAAGCCCGACAGCACGTCAGTCGCGGAACTGGAGGTCGTACAGCCGCCGGTACAGGCCGCCGGCGGCGTACAGGGCGTGGTGCGGCCCCTGCTCCACCACGCGGCCGTCGTCCAGCACGACGATGAAATCGGCGTGCCGCACCGTGGCGAGCCGGTGGGCGATCACGAGCACGGTGCGGTGCTCCATCAGGCGGTCGATGGCCTCCTGCACCAGCCGCTCGGACTCGGGGTCCAGCGCGCTCGTCGCCTCGTCGAGGATGAGGATCGGCGGGTCGCGCAGCAGCGCCCGCGCGACGGCGATCCGCTGGCGCTGGCCGCCGGAGAGGCGGGTGCCGCGCTCGCCCACCACCGTGCCGTAGCCGTCGGGCAGCCGGGCGATGAACTCGTCGGCGTTGGCCGCCTGCGCGGCCGCCCGCACCTGGTCGAGCGTGAAGTCGGCGCGGCCGTAGGCGATGTTCGCGCGCACCGTATCGTTCAACAGCACCGTCTCCTGCGACACGATGCCCATGAGCGCGCGCAGCGAGCGGCGCGTGTAGCGCGTCAGCGGGACGCCGTCGAGCAGGATCGCCCCGTCCGTCGGATCGTAGAACCGCGGCAGGAGATCGACCAGCGTGGTCTTGCCCGCCCCCGAGGGGCCCACGATCGCCGCCACCTGGCCGCGGCCCACCTCGAGGTCCACGCCGTGCAGCACCTGGACCTCGCCCGGGTAGGCGAACGTGACGCGGCGGTACGCGATCCGGTCCTGGAACCCCGGCGCCGCCGTTTCGCCGGGCGCGTCCGCCTCGGCCGCCGGCAAGTCCAGGATCTCGAACACCCGCTCCGCCGAGGCGAGCGCCCCCGCCATGATCGTCGGGAAGTTGGCGACCGACTTGATGGGCGACGCGAGCCGCAGCGAGACCGCGAGGAACGCGACCAGCACCTCGGGCCGCAGGGCGCCCGGGTCGGTCAGCACCAGACGCGTGCCGACCCAGAGGATCAGCACGGTCATGAGACCGGCGAACACCTCGCTCACCGGGCTCGTCAGGCTCGAGAAGCGCTGCGCGCGGAGCACCCGCTTGCGGAACCGGTCGGCGAGGGCCTCGAACCGCGCCGCCTCGTAGGATTCCGCCACGTACGCCCGGATCAGCTTGATCGACCCCACCATTTCGCTTACCTGGCTCGTGAGCTCGCCGCGGTCGGCCGCCAGCTCGCGGGACCGACGCCGCAGCCGGCGCACGAGGGGACGGATCACGAGCAGCAGCGCCGGGGCGAGCAGCAGCGCCAGGAACGTGAGCCGCCAGGACAGGCCGAAGAGGATCGCGACGTACACGGAGATCATGACCGCGTTCTGCAGCAGCGCGGCGAGCGCCGCGCTGACGGCCGTCTTCACCTGATCGGTGTCGGTGATGACCCGGGTGACGAGCTGGCCACCCCGCATACGCTGGAACAGCCCCAGTGGCAGCGTACCGAGGTGACGGAACAGCCGGACCCGCAGGTCGCGGACGACGCCCTCCTGAATCCCCACGCTCAGCTGGCTGGCCGCGTAGGCGGCCGCGTTCTTGAAGATGAGGGCGCCGAGGAGGACCACCACCACGTTGCGCAGCGCGATGGCGGGATCGCCGGCGCGCAGCAACGGCCCCACGAGCCGGTCGAGCAGCGCCTCGACGCCCGATCCCCCCTGCGACGGCAGCACCCCCTGCCCGAAGAGGGCGCGGAGGAAGGGGATGAGGAGGACGAAGGTGAAGCCGTCGAGCACCGACGCCACGATGGTAGCTGCGAGGCCGGCGGCGAAACGAGGCGAGTACGGACGGACGAGCGAGAGGAGCCGGGCGCCGCGGCCCATTTCAGCGTGGCCCCCCCGCCCCCGGCCTCGGCGGCGCGGCGCCGCGCGGCGTCAGCAGGGCCACCGGCAGGATCATCTCCTCGGGGCTCACGCCGCCGTGCAGGAACGACCCGCGGTAGCGGGCCTGGTATTCGCGCAGCTTGGTCGGGTAGACGAAGAACCGGTCGCCCGTGGCGAGCAGCAGGCGCACCCCGAGCCCCTGGCCGGGCAGGCCGAACGTCTTGAGATCCTCCACTGCGATGGCCGCGTCGGGGTCCTCGGCGCGCAGGTCCTGGCCGTACTTGTAGCGCAGGTTGGCCGTGGCGTCGCGCTTGGCGAACACCGTGGCCGGGGTCTCGCAGTGGATCGAGCCGTGATCGGTGGTCAGGAGCACCGGCACCCGCCGGCGCTCGGCCTCGCGCAGCGCGGCGAACAGGGGCGAGCGCTCGAACCACGTGCGCGTGAGCCCGCGCAGCGCCGCCGCGTCGCGCGCCACCTCGTAGAGGATGGCGCTCTCCGAGCGGCCGTGCGTGAGCTGGTCGATGAAGTTGAACACCAGCGCCGTCACGCCGTCCTGCGAGAGGTGGGCCGGGAGCCGGCGTAGCAGGTCGGGCCCGTCCGTCGCGGTGAACAGCTTCTCGTAGCGCACGGGCACCGGCTTGCCCACCAGCTCCAGCAGCTGCTCGCTCAGCAGCTCGGCTTCGTGGAGGTTGAGGCTCTCCTCGTCCGACGCGGGCTTCCACCACTCGGGGTGGCGCGCGGCGATCTCCATGGGAAACATGCCGCTGAAGATCGCGTTGCGCGCGAACGGCGTGGCCGTGGGCACGATGCCGTAGTAGTGCGACTCCTCCACGTCGAACAGGGGATCGATCAGGTCGCGCAGCGCTTCCCACTGATCGAGGCGCAGGCAGTCCACGACGACGAAGAGCACGCGGCCCGCGCGCTGGAGCACCGGCACCAGGAACTCGGACCCGACGTCCACCGAGAGCGGCGGGCGGTCGCTCTCAGGGTTGGCGAGCCAGCGGGGGTAGTTCCGCGCGATGAAGCCGGCGAAGTCCTTGCGCAGGCTGCGCTGCAGGGCGGCCAGGGCGTCCTGCAGCCCCGGCTCGTTCGCCCCGCCGAGGCGCACCTCCCACCGCGCCAGCTCGACCACGAGCTCGATCCACTCGCGCCAGGCCAGGCTCGCGCCGCGGCGGGCCTCGAGCTCGCGGAAGCGGGTGACGAAGTCGCGCGCGAGGCGCTGCTGCCGGATGCGGTCGCCCTCGATGAGCCGGGTGACCACCGAGAGCACCTGGCGCGGATGCACCGGCTTCACGAGGTAGTCGTCCACCTCGATGCCAATGGCCTCGCGCAGCGTGGCCGCGTCTTCGCTCTGGGTGACCATGACGATGGAGGTGGCGGGATCGATGGCGCGGATTTCGGGGAGCAGCTCGAGGCCGCGGCGGCCGGGCATCTGCTCGTCCAGCAGCACGACGCTGTAGGACTGGCGCCGCAGCATCGCGAGGGCGTCGTCGCCGTGCGCCGCCTGCGCCACCGCGAAGCCCTGCTCCTCGAGGAACCGCCGGTGCGCGGCGAGCCCCTCGATTTCGTCGTCCACCCACAGGATGCTCTTGGGGCGCGCCATGATCGCAAAAGCTAGTGAAGGGGAGCGGGGAGCGGTACCTTGCGGGCGTGTTGACCGTCCTGCTCGTCCGCTTCAGCTCCATCGGCGACATCCTGCTCACCACGCCGCTCGTGCGCGCCCTGCGACGCCGGCATCCGGACAGCCGGCTCGTGTTCGTCACCAAGCGGGCGATGGCGCCGCTCGTCGCCGACAACCCCCACCTCACCGAGGTCGTCAGCCTGGAGCCGGGCGAGCCGATCCACCACCTCGCCGCCCGGCTGCGCGCCCGGCGGCCGACGCACGGTCTCGACCTGCACGGCGGGCTGCGCAGCCGCGCGTTGCACGCGCTGGTCGGCGCGCGCTGGTCGGGCTACAGCAACCGCCGGATCGCCCGCGCCGCGCTGGTCTCGCTCAAGATGGACTGGTACGGCGTGCGCGTGCCTGTGGCCGAGCGCTATTTCGATGCGGCGCGCTCGCTCGACGTCCGGCCCGACGGCGGGGGCCCCGAGCTCGCGCTGGGCGCGGGCGCGCGGCAGCGCGCCGCCGAGTGGCTCGCCCGCCACGGCCTGGACGGCGCGCCC
>CAZVSO010000150.1:0-7330 GCA_964629425.1 uncultured Gemmatimonadaceae bacterium | reverse complement strand
ACATCGACGTCCGCAACAGCACGGCCATCATGGAGCACGAGGCGTCCACGTCGAAGATCGGCGAGGACCAGATTTTCTACCTGCGGCAGCGCGGCTTGAGCGCCGAAGACGCCGTGTCCCTGATCGTCAACGGCTTCTGTAGGGAAGTGTTCCGCGAGCTGCCGATGGAGTTCGCCGTGGAGGCGCAGCGTCTCCTCGGTATCAGCCTGGAAGGCAGCGTGGGGTAATGCTCGAGATTCACAACCTGCACGCCGGCGCAGCGGGCGCCGAAATCCTCCAAGGGGTCGACCTCACGGTCCGCGCCGGCGAGGTGCACGCCATCATGGGGCCGAACGGCTCCGGGAAGAGCACGCTGGCCCAGGTGCTGGCGGGCCATCCCGGCTTCACCGTCACGGCGGGCACGGTCCGTTACCGCGGCCAGGACCTGCTGGCGCTGAAGCCCGAAGAGCGCGCCCGGGAGGGTGTGTTCGTCGCCTTCCAGTATCCGATCGAGATCCGGGGCGTGACCAACGCCTACTTCCTCCGGTCGGCGGTGAACGCGATCCGGAAGTTCCGCGGGGAGGAAGAGCTCGACCCGATGGATTTCCTGGCGCTGCTGGAGGAGAAGCTCGAGGCGATCGGCTGGGACGACAGCTTCGTCAACCGGCCCGTGAACGAAGGGTTTTCGGGCGGCGAGAAGAAGCGCAACGAGATCCTCCAGATGGCCGTGCTCGAGCCGCGGCTGGCGATCCTCGACGAGACCGACTCGGGGCTCGACATCGACGCCCTGAAGACCGTGGCGCACGCGGTGAACCGGCTGCGCGCTCCCGAGCGCGCCACTCTCATCGTGACGCACTACCAGCGGCTGCTCAACCACATCACGCCGGACTACGTCCACGTCCTGACAGGCGGACGGATCGTGAAGTCGGGCGGGCCGGAGCTCGCGCTGGCGTTGGAGGAGCGGGGCTACGACTGGGTGAAGAGCCCGGCGGCGGTCGCGTGACCGTGCCGGCGGTGGGCGTGGCGGGGGTGAGCCCGGTCGAGCGTTACGTCGCCGCGCACCGGACGTTCGCCGGCAACGGCGCCGGCCGCGCGCCCGGCTGGCTGCGCGAGCTGCGGGCCGGCGGGCTGGCGCGCTTCGGCGCGCTCGGCTTCCCTACCCTGCGCGAGGAGGAGTGGCGCTTCACCAGCGTCGCGCCGATCGCCGAGACGCCGTTCGTTCTGGCACCCGTGCCGAGCACTCGGCAACCATCCCCCGCGCAGCTCGCCCCCCTCGGACCCGCGGCCGGGCATCGCCTGGTGTTCGTGAACGGGCGCTTCAGCGAGCGGCTCTCGACCGCGGCGGATGTGCCGGCGGGCGTCCGGATCGAAAGCCTGGCCGACGCCGTCGAGCACCATCCGGACCTAGTCGAGCGGCACCTCGGCCGCTACGCCGGCCAGCAGCAGGGCCCCTTCGCCGCGCTGAACACGGCGTTCATGGCCGACGGGGCGTTCGTGCACGTGCCGGCCGCGTGCGAGCTGGCCGACCCCGTCGAGATCCTCTTCGTGGCGGTGCCTGGCGATGGGCCCGAAGTGTGTCACCCGCGGAACCTGATCGTGCTGGAGCACGCGGCGCGGGCGGTCGTCGTCGAGCGCTACGTTTCCCTGGCCGACGGAGTGTACTGGACCAACGCCGTGACGGAGATCTTCGCGGGCGACGGCGCGCGGGCGGAGTGCTACCGGATCCAGCAGGAGAGCGACCGGGCGTTTCACGTCGCCACCACGCAGGCGGTCCAGGGGCGGGACAGCGTGGTTCGGCTCCATCCCATCGCGTTCGGCGCGGCGCTCTCGCGCCACGACCTGCGAGCGGTGCTCGACGGAGCCGGCGGGTCGCTCCTGCTCAACGGTCTCTACCTGCTCGGGGGTCGGCAGCACGCCGACCACCATACGGTGATCGATCACGCCCGACCGCACTGTGAGAGCCACGAGTACTTCACCGGGGTGCTGGACGAGCGGGCGCGCGGGGTGTTCAGCGGGCGGATCATTGTGCGGCCGGGGGCCCAGCGCACCGACTCGAAGCAGACGAACAACAACCTGCTCCTGTCGAGCGACGCGCACGCCGACAGCCAGCCGCAGCTCGAGATCTACGCGGACGACGTCAAGTGCACCCACGGCTCCACCGTGGGGCCGCTGGACGAGCGGGCGTTGCTCTACCTGCGCAGTCGCGGGATCGACGAAGCGGAGGCCCGCGGCCTCCTGACCTACGGCTTCGCCGCGGAGGTCCTGGGGCGCGTAGCGCTGGGACCCCTGCGGGCGCGGTTGGACGCCCTGGTGCGGGCCCGCCTCGCCCGGAGCGGGATCACGGGGGCGCCATGAGCGCGATGCCGGACCTCCGGGACCTGTACCAGCAGACCATCATCGAGCACAATCGCAGCCCGAGGAACTTCCGGTCGCTGCCCGACGCGAACCGGCGCGCCGAGGGCAATAATCCCCTGTGCGGCGACCGCATCACGCTCCATGCGCGGGTCGAGGACGACCTGATCCACGACATCGGGTTTCAGGGCCGCGGCTGCGCCATCTCCCAGGCGGCGGCCTCGCTCATGACCAGCGCGGTGAAAGGCAAGCCCGTCGCCCAGGCGGACGCCCTGTTCCACGCGTTCCACGACATGCTCATGAGCGGGACCGACGCCCCGGCCGACCCGGTAGTGCTCGGCAAGCTCGCCGCCTTCGCCGGTGTCCGCGCGTTCCCGGCGCGGGTCAAGTGCGCCAGCCTGCCCTGGCACACCCTGCGCGCCGCACTCGAGCACCGCGCCGAGCCGGTCACCACGGAGTCGCCCGGTGAGTAGGCCGGGCCTGCTCGACACCGCGCGGCTGCGGGGTGACTTCCCGATCCTGGGGCGAGACGTGCGTGGGCGTCGGCTGGTCTATCTCGACAACGCGGCGACCACCCAGAAGCCGCGCCAGGTGCTGGACGCGATCCTCGAGTACTATCGGTCCACCAACGCGAACGTGCACCGCGGCGCGTACGATCTCGCGGTGCGCGCCACGGGTGCCTACGAAGCGGCGCGCGGGCGGGTGGCGCGGTTCGTCAACGCGTGGGCGCCCGAAGCCGTGGTGTTCACGCGCGGCACGACGGAGGCGATCAACCTGGTCGCCGGGTCGTACGGGCGGGCGACGGTCGGGTCCGGGGACACCGTCGTCGTGACGGCGCTGGACCACCATTCGAACCTCATTCCCTGGCAGCTCCTCTGCCACGAGCGAGGAGCGACGCTGCGGATGGTGGAGATCACCCCGGACGGGCGGATCGACCTGTCGGACTTCGGCACGGCGCTCGAGCGGCGACCCAAGATCGTGGCCTTTCCCTACGTCTCAAACGCGCTCGGCACGGTGAATCCCGCGGCCCAGCTGGCCCGGCTGGCCCATGCCGCGGGCGCGGTGGTCGTCGTGGACGGAGCGCAGTCCACCCCGCACCTCCGGGTGGACGTGCAGCTGATCGACTGCGACTTCTACGCCCTCTCCGGCCACAAGATGCTGGCGCCCATGGGGAGCGGCGCCCTGATCGCCAAGCCCGACCTGCTCGAGGCGATGCCCCCGTATCACGGTGGTGGGGAGATGATCGAGCGCGTGTGGGACGACCATGCGACGTGGAACCAGATCCCGCACAAGTTCGAGGCAGGCACGCCGAACGTGGAGGCCGCCGTCGGGCTCGCCGCCGCCATCGATTACCTCGAGGCCATCGGCATCGAGCGGATCGCCGAGCACGAGCAGACGCTCGCCCGGCTCGCCATCGAGCGGCTGAGCGAGATCGACGGCATCACCGTGTACGGCCCCAAGGATCATCGGGCGGGCGTCGTGGCGTTCAACTACGGCGACGTCCACCCGCACGATCTGGCCACGATCCTCGATCACGACGGCGTGTGCGTCCGCGCCGGGCACCACTGCACCCAGCCCCTGATGCGACGGCTGAACGTGGCCGCGACCGCGCGGGCGTCCTTCTACCTCTACAACGACGTCGACGACATCGCCGCGCTCGCGGACGCCGTCGTCAAGGCGGGCGCGATTTTCGGACAGGTGCCGGCCTAAGACCGGGAAGGGGTGTGCGAGCCGTCCCCTGCACCGTTCCCCGGCGGGCTTGTTTGCGCTAGCATGCCTACCACATGACCACTCCCGTCGTGGCGCTCGAAGGCGTCACCAAGCGATTCGCCGGCCACGTGGCCGTGGACGGGTTGTCACTCATCGTCCCCGGCGGCGTGATCTTCGGCCTCCTCGGCCCCAACGGCGCCGGCAAGACCACCTGCATCCGCATGGTCATGAACGTCTTCGCGCCGGACGAGGGCGTCGTGCGGCTGTTCGGCGGCGCGGGGACGGGGCGGGATCTGTCGGCGCGGATCGGCTATCTGCCGGAGGAGCGCGGGCTGTATCCCAAGATGCGGGTGCTCGACGTGCTCGTGTTCCTGGCGGAGGCCAAAGGCGTGGCGCGCCGGCGGGCGCGCGCCAAGGCGGTCGAGTGGCTCGACCGGCTCGAAATTGGCGACTGGCGGCTGCGGAGGGTGTCGGACCTCTCAAAGGGCATGCAGCAAAAGGTGCAGTTCATCTCTACCGTGCTGCACGACCCCGACCTGCTGGTGCTGGACGAGCCGTTCGGGGGCCTCGACCCGGTGAACGCCCAGCTCCTGCGGGAGACCGTGCTGGAGCTCAAGCGGGGGGGCAAGACGATCGTATTCTCGACGCACATCATGGAGCACGCCGAGAAGCTGTGCGATCAGATCTGCATCATCGCCCGCGGGAGAAAGCTGGTCGACGGGTCCCTGGGTGAGGTGAAGCGGGCCCGCGGCGGCCGCCACGTGACCGTGGCCTTCGACGGGAGCCAGGGCGCGGCGCCGGTGGTGTTCGCGGACCGGCGGCTCGTGACCGGGGTGCAGGACTTCGGACAATACGCTGAGCTCGAGCTCGCCGACCGTGCTGACCCGCAGGAGGTCCTCACGGCGCTCGTGACCTCGGGCGCACGGTTGTCCCGGTTCGAGGTCGCGACCCCCTCGCTGCACAAGATCTTCGTCGATCTCGTGGGCCCCGAGGCGACGCATCCGGAGATGCGCCCGGGGACGGAGCCGCGCCGTGCATAAGGTCTGGGCGGTGATTCGACGCGAGTTCGTCGAGCGCGTGCGCAGCAAGTGGTTCTGGATCTCGGCGCTGCTCGGCCCCGTGTTCTTCGGCATGCTCATCTTCCTGCCGATCCTGCTGGCGGCTGGAGGAGCCGCCAAGCGCGTCGCCGTCGTGGACGGAACGACGTCGGCCGTCGGCGCGCGCGTGACGGCGGCGCTGGGCGCCAGCCGCTCGTTCCTGGTCGAGCGGGTGGCGGCCGGAGCGGGCGTGGTGGACTCCCTCACCGCGGCGGTCGGCGCCAAGCGCCTCGACGGGTTCCTGCTGGTAGACGACGCCCTGGTCGAGAAGGGTCAGGTCGAGTACCGCTCGTCCAACGTCTCGGCGCTGCGCGCGATGGGCGAGTTGCAGCGCACCCTCACCGCCGTGGCACTGTCGGCCCGGCTCGAGCGCGCCGGGGTGGACCCCGCCGTCGTGGCCCGGGCGCAGGTCCGCATCGACCTCGCCACCAAAAAGATCTCGGGCGGCAAGACCACCGGCGAGAGCACGGGACAGTCGTTCACGCTGGCCTACGTGATGGCCCTCGTCCTGTTCATGGCGATCTTCCTCTACGGTGCGAACGTGATGGGTTCGGTGCTGGAAGAGAAGACCAACCGCGTCGTCGAAGTGCTCGTCTCCTCGCTGCGGCCGTTCCAGTTGATGCTCGGGAAGGTCGCGGGGGTGGGTGCGGTGTCGCTGTTCCAGTTCCTGATCTGGGGGCTCTCGGCGTGGGCGCTCGTCTCGCAACGCCGTGCGCTGACGGGCAGGATGGCCGGGGCCGAGGAGGCGGGCGAGGTCTTCCAGCTGCCGCCGGTGACGATCGAGACCGCAGCCCTCTTCCTGGCCTACTTCCTATGCGGGTTCCTGCTCTACGCGGCGATGTTCGCGGTCGTAGGCGCGATCTCGAGCACCGAGCAGGAAGCGCGTCAGGCGCAGCAACCGGTCACGTTTCTCCTGATGATCGCGTATCTGTCGATGTTCGCCATTATGAACGATCCCGAGGGCACGCTCGCGGTCACGCTGTCGCTCGTTCCCTTCACCTCTCCCATCGCCATGCCCGTGCGCTGGGCGGCGGGCAGCCTCCCGCCGGGGGAGCTCGCCCTCTCGCTCGCACTCCTCGTGCTGGGCATCGTGGTCGTTACCTGGGCCGCCGCGCGCATCTACCGCGTCGGCATCCTGATGACGGGCAAGCGGCCGGGGATCAAGGAGCTCATGAGATGGGTCCGGGCCGCGTAGGGACTCTGGGCGCACAGACGGACAGGTAGACGCGAACTGCTGGACGCACAGACGCGTAGACGCACAGGGGAGAACAGGTTAGACGGTGTGTAGGAAGGATGTGCACCGCGTGATTCTGGCATATGTGCCCGGCCGCCAGCCCCACCAATCCTTCGCAGCATGCCACTGCACCGAAGCCTCAAGGCCTGGCAGCACAGCCAGCGTCTGGCCGTCGAATGCGCCAAAGCGGCTCGCGAATTTCCCGACTACGAGCAAGACAACCTGGCTGATCAGCTTCGCCGCGCCTGCTACAGCGTCCCGCTGAACATCGCCGAGGGCAGCACGCGTCGCGGCACCAAGGAGTACCGGCGCTACCTCGACACGGCGTGGGCCTCTTTGGCCGAGCTGCAGACCGCCCTGGAGATCGCCCGTGACTTGGGGTACGTGCAGGCAGTGGAGTTCGGGCGGTTGGAAGCGCTCGCGACGGAAACCAGCAAGACGCTGTACGGCTTGCTTCGCAAGATCAGCGACTCGTCGGACAGACCCCCTAAACCCCACTAACTATTCACCGCTGTGCGTCTGTTGCGTCTGTGCGTCTAGCTTGTCCGCGTCTGCTGTTACCTGTCGCGTCTGTCCGCCTGCCGTTTTATCTGGCCGCGTCCGCTTCCCGCTAGGTGCGATACAGCCGCCCCGTCTCCAGCTCCCTCACGATGCGGTCGGCGTCGTACAGGTGATCGAGGGCGGCCTGGATCGCCCGCACGTTCACCATGATGTTCCGGCCGCCTCCGCCGCCGTGTTCCCTCGCGCATGTACGAACCGCAGGCGAGCCAGATGGATCGACGTCATGTAACTAGTTTAATAACAACGTGTTATGTAATTGTAGTCGGGAGGGTGAGGCAATCGTGTTGAGGGGCGCCGTCCGCCTATCCGGGCCAAGGAGAGGGACCTGCCCTGCTCTACTCACTGCGCTCCAACCACTCGGCCACACCGCCATGGCGGGAGCACGTTCCCCGAGCCG
>CAZVSO010000149.1:0-7372 GCA_964629425.1 uncultured Gemmatimonadaceae bacterium | reverse complement strand
CTGCGCCTGCTCGGGCTGCTCGAGCGACCGGCGGAGGGGGAGGTGCGGCTCGACGGCCGCGAGGTCGCGGGCGGGCCGCGCGGCGCGCGCCCGGATGCCGCCGACCGCCGCCGCGTGACGCTCGTCGAGCAGCGCCCCGTGCTGCTGCGCGGCACGGTGCGCGACAACCTGCTTTTCGGCCTGCGGGCGCGCGGGACCGCGCGCGCCGCGGCGGCCCTGGCGGCGGGGGAGGCCGCGGAGCGCGCCGCCATCGTACCGCTGCTCGCACGACGCCGCCACGAGCTGTCCGACGGGGAGGTCCAGCGGGTGGCGGTGGCGCGCGCCCTCGCGCTCCGCCCGGACGTGCTGTTGCTCGACGAGCCGGTAAGCTCCGCCGACCGCGCCGCCGCCCACACCCTGTATCACGTGCTGGACGCGGAGCGGCGCGAGCGCGGGCTCGCGATCTGCCTCGCGTCCCACCAGCTGGAGGACGCCTACCGTTGGTCGGACGATATTCGCGCCCTGGCCGACGGCCGGCTCTCGCCCGTCACGCCGGAGAATCTGTTCCGCGTCGAGCTCCCCGCCGGCGGAGAGCCGAAGCACGCGCGCGCGGGTCCGCTCGAGATCGCGGTGTTGACCGACCGGACAGGGCCGGTGATCCTCGCCGTGCCGGCGAGCGACATTTTCGTGAGCCGCGAGCCGCTCCCGTCGTCCGCGCGCAATGTCTTCTCGGGTCATGTGACGCGCCTCGCGCACGGGCGCGACGGCGGGGTCCGTGTGACCGCGGACGTGGGCGTAGAACTGGTCGCCATGGTGACCGCCGACGCGGTGCGGGAGCTGGGGCTCACGCCGGGGGCCCCGGTGGTCTTCGCGTTCAAGGCGAGCGCGGTGCGGGTGTTCTAGCGGTCAGCGGTCAGCCTTCAGCGATCAGCCTCCGCCCCGGCAAGGCGGATAACTCAGGCTGAGAGCTGATGGCTGATGGCTGAAGGCTGACCGCTGACGTTACATTCCTCGTCGCCCATGCCCACGAGCTATCTTACGCGCGTAGTGGAGTTCGCCGCGGCGCACCGCATCCGGCGACCCGACTGGACCGCGGCCGAGAACGCCGCGGCGTTCGGCAAGGCGGCGGACGATCATGAGCACCGCTACCAGGTGCGCGTGACGGTGAAGGGCCCGCTCGCGGCGGACCGGGGCGGCGTCGTGAGCCTCGTCGCGCTCGATCGGCTGCTGACCGACGAGGTCGCGACCCGCTTCGGCGGGAAGCACATCAACGATGCCGTCCCCGAGTTCGCGGCCGGCGGGCGGCTGGCGACGGGAGAGGCGCTGGCGGTGTATCTCTGGGACCGGCTCGCACCCCGGCTGCCCCAGGGCGCGCGCCTGCACGCGATCCGGGTTCAGGAGGGTCCGCATCTCTACTCCGAATACTTCGGCGAAGCCTGAAGCCGCGAGCGTTCCGGCGAAGCCCGAGCCCGGCTCGCGCCGCGGGCGGATGCTCGTGGACTCGGCCGTGGTCGAGGAGTGGCCCGTCTGGCTCGAGGTGAACGGGGAGCCGGCGGTGACCTGGATGTGCACCCCGGACCAGCTGGAGGAGCTCGTGGCCGGGTGGCTGCACGGCGAGGGCTACATCGCGTCGCTCGACGACTTGGTGAAGCTGCGCCCCTGCGCCACGGACCTGGGATTCTGGGCCGAGGTCAGCCCCGAGCGGGTGGCACTCGTGAAGGGGGAGCACCGGCGGCGCGTACTCGCCTCGGGGTGCGGTGCGGTGACCACCCTGCTGGCCGATCCGGGCGCCCTGGGTCACGCGCCGGCGCGGGGCGAGCC
Organism: uncultured Gemmatimonadaceae bacterium; assembly: GCA_964629425.1. GTDB lineage: Bacteria > Gemmatimonadota > Gemmatimonadetes > Gemmatimonadales > GWC2-71-9 > CAZVSO01. The sequence goes on along the minus strand of CAZVSO010000149.1, from coordinate 5,572 downwards.
GCCGGCGCCCGAGCGGCTCCGGGCCCTGTTCAAGGATCTGTTCGCGCAAGGCGCGCGCTACAACGACACCGGGGGCATCCATGCTGCCGCCCTGACGGACGGCGCGCGCCTGCGGTATCACGCGGAAGACATCGGGCGGCACAACGCGGTGGACAAGGTCATCGGCGCGGCGGTGCTCGCCCGCGACCCGATCGTGGGCAGCGGCTTGCTCGTCACGGGCCGGATCTCGGCGGAGCTGGCATTCAAGGCGGCGCGGGCCGGAGTCTCTTGGCTCGCGACGCCCAGCGTCCCGTCGACGCTCGCGCTCACGATCGGCCGGCGCGCGGGGATGATCCTGGTAGGCCGGGCGGTGAGCGGCACACCCCACCTGCACCGCCCCGAAGGATGACGGGGGAGGCGCTGCGGGCGCTGCTCCAGGAGGCGCGCACGATCGCCGTCGTGGGCTGCTCGCCGAAGCCCGAGCGCCCCAGCCATGCGGTCGGCCGCTACCTGCAGCGCGCGGGGTACCGGGTGGTGCCGGTGAATCCCGGACATGGCGAGATTCTGGGGGAGCGGTGCCACCCGACGCTCGCGGCGGCGGCCCGCGACGGCGCGATCGACATCGTGGACGTCTTCCGCCGGTCCGAGGCCGCCGGCGGGATCGTGGACGAGGCGATCGCGATCCGACCCCGGTTGATCTGGCTCCAGATCGGCGTGGTGGACGCGGTCGCCCGCGGCCGCGCCGAAGCCGCCGGCATTCCCTGCGTGATGGACCGGTGCCTCGCTGTCGAACACCAACTGCTCGAGGGATGATGCGCGCGCTCCCGGTGGTCCTGATGAGCCTGGCGTTGCTCTCCGGCCTGCCGCGGCGTGCCGCCGGCCAGCAGGGCCCGCAGGCCAACCTGCTGCTCTCGGTCTTCGGCGGAGCCGTGAGCGGGCACGAGTTGTGGTCCGTGGCGCGGCAACCGGTGCAGTCTCTCGGGCCGCCGGTCTATGACACGATGGCGCTCTCCCGCGCGACGACCTCGGGCATCATGGCGGGCTTGTCGGCCACCTATTTCGGGAGCGGCCTTCTGGGGTTTCACGGGGAGCTGACCTACGCCGAGCACCCGTTCGATGACGGCTGCAACATGCTGTCTCCGGCGCCCGCCCCGGACAACGACGAGCTATGCCAGAGCATCCGAGCCGGGACCCACGGTGGCGGAGTGGTGAGCCTCATGGCCGGCGTGACGGTGCGCGCGGCGACGCGGGGCTGGATTGTCCCCTACCTGCGCGGGAGTGTGGGGGTCGCCGCCTATTCCAGCTCCACGGCCGAGGTCGCCGGCTTCTTCACCGACTCCATCGGGAACGTCGGAGAACGGGTGATCATCCTCGACAACGACGCCAGTCGGGCCAGTCCCAGCGCCATCGTCGCCGCCGGCCTCACGGCGGCGATCGGCACCGCCTATCAGCTGCGGCTCGAGGTGCGAGACCTCATCGCCGGCGAGACGGTCCTCACAGGCTCGGCGGACGGCCTGGGCCGGGCGCCCACTGAGACCCGCGTGAGCCACCACGTCGCCCTGGTGATCGGGTTCGACATCGTCCTCGAGCGGAAGCGGGGCCGGCGCTACTGACGGTGCGCGGGGCGGTGCTCGCCGGGGGCGCGGCCCGCCGCTACGGCGGACAGCCCAAGGGGTTGCTCGAGCTCGGAGGCCGGCGCATCCTCGATCGCGTGGTCGACGCGGTGCAGGCGGCCACCGGCGGCCCGCCGCTGCTCGTGGCCAATGCGACCGACGCCCCGGCGTGGCGGCCCGACCTGCGCACCGTGCCCGATCTCCATCCCGGCGCCGGCAGCCTCGGTGGAATCCTCACCGCGGTCGCCGCGGAGCCGGCGCCGGTGCTGTGCGTGGCCTGGGACATGCCGTTCGTCACGGCCGACCTCCTGGCGGCGCTCGTGACCGGTTCAGCCGCCTGGGACGTGTTCCTGCCCGAGAGCGACGGCCGGCGCGGCGTGGAGCCGTTGTGCGCGGTGTACGGGCCCGCGTGCCGGGCGCCAATCGAGCGGCAGCTCGCGCAGGGCGAGTTCCGTGCCATCGGCTTCCACGCCGCGGTCCGGGTCGGCCGGCTGGCGCTCGAGCGCGTGCGGGAGTTCGGCGCACCGGAGACGCTGTTCTTCAACGTCAACACCCCCGAGGACCTCGAGCGGGCGGAGGCGCTGTGGCGACGACGCGCATAATCTCGATCATCGGGCGGAAGAACGCCGGCAAGACCACGCTGCTCGTCGCGCTCGCCGCGGAGCTCGCGCGCCGGCGGTTCCGCGTCATGACGATCAAACACGGCTCCCACGCCGCCGACCTCGACCAGCGGGACACCGACACCTGGCGGCACTGGCACGAGGGCAAAGCGGAGCGCGTCCTGTTCGAAGGCCCTGGGCAGCGGACGCTGTTCGCGCGGACCGCAGAGGAGGCGGACCCCATCACCCTCACCAGGCGCTACCTGGACGGGGCCGACATCGTCTTGGTCGAGGGCTTCAAGCGGGCGCCGCTCCCGAAGATCGAGGTCCACCGGCGGGCGATCGGCCAGCCCCCCGTCTTCGATCCGGGCGTGCACGAGCCCGCCGACTGGGTGGCCATGGTCACCGACGATCCCGCATACCGGGCGCCCTTTCCCGTCTTCCGGTTCAGCGACACGGCCTGGCTCGTCACGCTCGGGAACATCGCGTGGGACCGCGCCAAGATCCTCCCCCCCTGACATGCTGACCCCCGCGGACGCGGCGCGGCTGATTCTCGAGCACGTGCGCCCGCTCGCCGCCGAGCGACGACCCCTGCGCGAAGCGCTCGACCTCGTGCTCGCCGAGGACGTGACGAGCCCGATCGACGTGCCGGCGTGGGACAACTCCGCGATGGACGGGTACGCCGTGCGGGCCGCGGACCTCACGCTGCCGGCCGCCGGCGCACGCATCGAGCTCCAGGTGATCGAGACGGTCCCCGCCGGGCGATTTCCGGAGCGGCCCGTCGGCCCCGGCGAGGCCACACGCCTGTTCACCGGCGCCCCGCTGCCGGCGGGCGCGGACACCGTGGTCCGCCAGGAAGACACCGAGCCCCTCGGCTCCGACCGGGTGGCGATCACGAGCGGCCGCGATGCGCGGAAGAACGTGCGGCGGCGCGGCGAGGATCTCCGCGCCGGCCAGCCGGCGCTCGCCGCCGGGACGGCGCTGGGCCCCGCCCAGCTCGGCGTCCTGGCCACGATCGCGCACGGCGCGCCGCTGGTCCATCGCCAGCCCCGCGTCGCCTTCATGGGATCGGGGGACGAGATCGCGGACCTGGACCGCCGCGACGAGATCCTCGCCGGGCGCAAGGTCGCGACCTCGAACTCCTACACCCTCTTCGGGCTGGTGCGGCGGGCGGGCGGGGAGCCGCTGGATCTGGGGGTCGCGCGCGACACGCGCGAGAGCCTGCGGGAGCACCTGGCCCGCGGCCGGGGCGCCGATCTCCTGGTGACCACCGCGGGCGTGAGCGTCGGCGAGCACGACTTGGTGCGCGACGTGCTGGCCGAGATGGGAGGTGAGCTCAAGCTGTGGCGGGTGCGCATGCGCCCAGGTGCGCCGCTGGGCTTCGGGCTGCTCGGCGGCACGCCGTGGATCGGCCTGCCCGGCAATCCCGTTTCGACGATGGTCACCTTCGAGCTCTTTGTCCGGCCGGCGGTACGGCGCCTGCTGGGCCACGCCCTCCCGTTCCGCCGCACCGTGGCGGTCCGGGTTGCCGAGCCGATCACGCTCGGGCCGCGGCTGCGCCACTACCTGCGGGCAGTGCTGACGCCGGGCACCGGCGGGGACCTGCCGGAAGCCCGATTGACAGGCCCGCAGGGCTCCGGCATCCTGACCTCCATGGCGCTCGCCAATGCGCTGCTCATCGTGCCCGAAGACCGGCCGACCGTGGCGGCGGGCGAGATCCTCGCCGCGCTGCCGCTCGACGAGCCGCACCACGTGGCCGAGCCGCCCTTCTGAGGCGAAGCGCGGGGGGAAGGATCGGATCGTACAGGCTGAGCCCTAGCCGCGGACGACTCGCGGCGGTCGTCCTGGCGGTGGCCCTGGCACCGTGGCGCCTGGACGGTCAGGCCCCGCTCGAGACCTACGCTGACGGCTTCGTCCAGCGTCACGGCCGCACCGACCCGCGGGTGGACTACACCCTGACGGTGCGGGACGCCGACCGCACGGCGTACTTCGTGGAGCTCCGTATCGCCAACGCGCCCGACCCCGCTCGGCTCGTGATCCCGGACTGGGCGCCGGGCGCGTACCGTCTCATGCAGTCGGGTACCAACATCGCCGGCATGCGGGCGACGACGCGGGCGGGGGAATCCCTCTCCATCACGCGCGACTCCGAGATCTCGTGGACGGTGGACACGCGCGGCGCGGATCGCATCGTCGTCACCTACTCGACGGCGATCCGGAACCGCGCCGAGTGGTCGCGCGCCAACAACCGCTGGTTCCTGCGGCGGACCTCCGGGATGGTGGACGGTCCCCGCACCTTCCTGTACCTCGACGGCTGGACGCTGACCCCGTCGCACGTCAGGTTTCGGCTGCCGGCGGGATGGCGGATCGCCACGGGGCTGGTCCCGACGACCGACAGCGCCGTGTACTGGGCACCGAGCTACGACGTGCTGATCGACTCACCGGCGCTGCTCGGCCGCTTTGTGGACTATCGCTTCACGGCCGGCGGCGTGCCGCACCGCGCAGCCGTCGACCTGAGCGGCGGCCGCCCCGCCTACAACGAGCGGGCGTTCGTGGACATGCTGCGGCGGATCTGCGAGACGACGATCGGCCTCTTCGGCGTCGCCCCGTACAAGGACTACACCTTCCTGTTCTCGGGCAGCGGTGGCGGCCTCGAGCACCTGAATTCGACCACCATCGGGTTCAACGCCCGGGGGACCGCGCGCAACCCGACGACCCACGAGGGCGTGACGGCCCACGAGCTGTTCCACGCCTGGAACGTGAAGCGCATCCGTCCCGTCGAGCTTGGCCCCTTCGACTACACCCGGCCGGTGCGCACGCTGAATCTCTGGGTGGCGGAAGGCGTGACGGACTACTACACGCTCGTGATCCTCGCCCGCAGCGGGCTCGATTCCCCGGCCGATTTCGCGCGCAAGATGGCAAGCGCGATCGAGAACCACCGCAACAACCCGTCGCGGCTCACCGTGTCGCCCGAGCGCTCCTCCTGGTCGGTGTGGGACGAGCCGGCCACCAACGGCGCGCTGCAGATCTCCTACTACCTCCAGGGCGAGGTCCTGGGCTTCCTGCTGGACCTCGCGATCCGCGACTCCACCGACAACCGGCGCTCGCTGGACGACGTGTTCCGCCACCTGTTCGACCACCATGCCGCCGACCGGGGCTACACGCGGGAGGATCTGCTGGCGGCGGTGCGCGCGGCCACCGGCCTCGACCTCCAGGAGTTCTGGCGCCGCTACGTGAGCGGGACCGCCGAGATCCCATGGGACGACTTCCTGCGCGCGGCGGGGTGGCGGCTCGAGCTGCGGCAGGTACAGGCGCCGGACGCCCGCGTCAACGTCGCTCCGCCGGCCGTCGAAGGGAGGCGGCCGCGGGCAGTGGCCGTCCCGG
>CAZVSO010000148.1:0-7378 GCA_964629425.1 uncultured Gemmatimonadaceae bacterium | reverse complement strand
CTGCGCGATCTCGTTGATGACCGCCTTGAGCCGCTCCTCGAACTGGCCGCGATACTTGGTGCCCGCGATCACGGCGGCCATGTCGAGCGACAGCACGCGATGGTCCCGCAGCGCCTCGGGGCACTGCCCGTTCGCGATCAGCTGCGCCAGGCCCTCCACGATCGCCGTCTTCCCCACGCCCGGCTCGCCGATCAGGACCGGGTTGTTCTTCTTGCGCCGTGACAGGATCTCCATCACGCGCTCGATCTCCTTCTGGCGGCCGATCGTGGGATCGAGCTGGCCTTCCCCGGCGAGCTGCGTCAGGTCGCGGCAGAAGTGGTCGAGGGCCGGGGTCTTGGATTTCTTCTCGGTCTTCGGGGCCGCGGGCGGCGGCGCCCCGCCCCCCGCCGGTGCCGCCGGCATCTCGCTGCCCAGCAGGCGCAGCGTCTCGGCCCGCGCCTGCTCCAGGTTGACGCCGACATCGGTGAGGACCTGCGCCGCGATCCCCTTCTCCTCGCGCAGCAGGCCGAGCAGGAGATGCTCGGTACCCACGTACGAGTGGTTCAGCTCGCGCGCTTCGCTCATGGCGAGCTCCAGCACCTTCTTCGCACGCGACGTATAGGGCAGGTCGGGACCGGCCGCGGCCGCGGCCTTCCCCTTCTTGACCGTCTCCTCGATCTTCTGCTGGATCTCTTCGAGATCGACGTTGAGATTGGTGAGCACCGCCGCCGCCACGCCCTCGCCCTCGCGGATCAGCCCGAGCAGGATGTGCTCGGTGCCCACGTACTCGTGGTGCAGCCGCGCGGCCTCTTCCCGCGCCATCTGCAGCACCTTCCGCACTCGATCCGTGAAGTTGTACCCGTTCATCGCGCTCAACCCGCCTCGGCATCCAGCAGCGTCCGGACGTAGGTGGCGCGCACCGTCGGCAGCTCGGGATCGCCCGTCGAGCGTCCCTCCAGCGCCGCCACGTGCGCGGGCTGCGTGAAGATCAGCAGCTTATTCAGCGTGTATACACGCAGGTCGGGGATCAGATTCAGACCCACCCCCAACCGTACGGCGCTCAGCAAATTCATCGCCTCGTCGAAACTGAGGCTCCGCGCGCAGCGCAACAGGCCGTACGCGCGCCACACCTTGTCGGCGATGATCGTCGGCGCATCCCGCACCAGCACGTCGCGCGCCTGCCCTTCGTACTCGATCACCTGGCGCACGATCTTGCCCAGATGGTCGAGCAGCTCCTCCTCGGACTTCCCCAGGGTCGTCTGGTTCGACAGCTGGAAGTACTGGCCGACGACCTCACTCCCTTCCCCGTACAAACCCCGAAACGTCAGACCCACCTGAGCCAGTCCCTGGAGGACCTTGTTGATCTCCTTCGTCAAAACGAGGCCCGGCAAGTGGATGAGCACGCTCGCCCGCAGCCCCGTCCCCGCATTCGTCGGGCAGGAGGTAAGATAGCCAAACTCGGGGTGAAACGCGAACGGCAGCAACCGGCCCAGCTCCGCATCCACCGACTCCAGTTGGACATAGGTCTCCTCGAGCGCGAAGCCAGAGGAGATCCCCTGCAACCGGAGGTGATCCTCCTCGTTCACCATAACCCCGACCGAGGCCTGAAACAGCAGCGCGGCCCCGGGCCGCGGGCGGGCCTCCCGATCGAGGCCCGCGAGCTCCTTGCTGATCAGGTGCCGCTCGTGGAGAAGCTGCCGGTCGCGACGCTCCACTTCGTCCAGCCGAAACAGCTGGCCGCCCGCGACCCGGGCCGTGGCCGCCGCCGCCTCGGTGACGCGCGTCAGCACGGCGGCCCGATCGCCGTCGCGGGCCCGGGGTCCGAAGGGATAGCCCGAGAGGTTCCGCGCCAGCCGGATGCGAGTGGAGAGGACGATCTGACTCCGTGGCCCGGAGGCGTCGAGCCACGAGAGTCCGCCGTCGGGGAGCAGGGAGAGGTCGATCACTCGAGCACCCGGATGCGGTCGCGCAGCTCGGCGGCCCGCTCGAAGTTCTCGTTCTCGACGGCGCGGCGCAGCTGGTCCTTCAGCTCGAGCAGCTGCACCCGCGGGTCCGCGTCACGCGCGCCGGGCTCGGTGTAGCGCTCGCCGACGTGCTGGCTGGAGCCGTGCAAGCGCCGCAACAGGTCGCGCAGGTGCGCGTCGAACGCCGTGTAGCACGCGGCGCAGCCCAGTCGTCCCGTGTCGCGGAAGTCGCGCATGGTGCCACCGCACGCGGCGCAGCGCAGGCCGTCCAGCGGCGCGGGCAGGACGCTCGCGCCGCCCTTGCCCATCGCCGTGATGAAGCCGCCCAGCGGCGACTTGAGCACCGCCCCCCCCGTCTCGACCCCCTTCTGCTGAGCGCACGAGTCGCACAGATGCAGCGTGACCTTGGAGTCGTGCTCCACCTGCGTGAGGTTGATGACGGCGTCGCGCTCCTTGCAGTTGTCGCACAGCATCAGGGGACCGCGTCGACCGAGCCCACCGCAGTGAGCCGGCCGTCCTCCAGCCACAGAATCCGATCCGCGCGACCGGCGAGCTGCCGGTTGTGCGTTACGACGGCCACCGCCGTCTCGTACTCGCGCGCGAGCCGAAAGAACAGCTCGTGCAGCAGCTCGCTGTTCTCATGGTCCAGGTTGCCCGAGGGCTCGTCCGCCAGGAGCAGGCTGGGATCGTGCACCAGGGCGCGCGCGACCGCGCCGCGCTGCTGCTCGCCGCCCGACAGCTCCGCCGGGCGGTGCGTCATCCGTCCCGCCAGCCCGACCTCCGAGAGGATCTCCTCAGCCCGCGACCGGGCCCGGCGCAGCGACACGCCGCCGATCAGCAGCGGCATCATCACGTTCTCGAGCGCCGAGAATTCCCGCAAGAGATGGTGGAACTGAAAGACAAATCCTAACCTACGGTTCCGCAGCTCGGCGAGGCCGTTGGAATCCAGGTCGGCGTACCGGGAGCCCTCGAGCCAGATGTCGCCGCTGCTGGGCCGGTCGAGCGCGCCCAGCAGGTGCAGCAGGGTGCTCTTGCCCGCCCCGGAGGCGCCCACGATCGCGATCACCTCTCCGCGGTGCACGACCACCTCCACCCCGCGCAGAACCTCCAGCGGGCGACCGTCGCCGCCGGCGAACACCTTGCGGAGCGCCCGGGCCTCCAGGAGCGGGGTCATTCGTAACGGATGGCCGGGACGGGATCGAGCCGGCTCGCCTGCACCGCCGGGTAGAGCGGCGCCAGGGTGGCGATCAGCAGGCTGGCACCGACCACGATGAGCACGTCCAGAGGCTGCGTGTCCACGGGCAGGTGGTCGATGAAGTAGACCGACGGATCGATGCGGACCAGGCGGCCGTCGTTCACGAGCCGCCCCACGCCGATCCCCAGCACGGTGCCGAGCACGGTGCCGACGAGCCCGATCAGGATCCCCTGCGCCAGGAAGATCCGGCGAATCGCGTCGCGCCGCAGGCCCATGGCGAGGAGGATGCCGATCTCCCGGGTCTTGTCGCGCACCACCATGGTCAGCGTGCCGACCACGTTGAACGCGGCGACCACGCAGATCAGGAACACGACGAACGCCATCGCCAGCTTCTCGAGCTTCAAGGCCGAGAAGAGGGACGCGTTCTGGGACTGCCAGTCCAGCGCGCGATAGGGATATCCGAGGCGGGTCTCCAGACGGGCGCCGAAGGCGCGCGCGTCCCACGGCTCGGCCAGCCGCAGCTCGATGCCGGTCACCGCGGTGTCGAGGCCCGCGAAGCGCTGCGCGCTGGCGCGGGACATGGCCACGTAGTTGTTGTCGTACTCGTACATCCCGGTCTCGAAGACGCCGGTGACCTCGAAACGCACGAACCGCGGAACGAACGCCCCGACGGCGGGATTGAACCGGGCGCTGGCGGGACTGACGAGGGTGACCGCCTCACCCGGGAACGTCGAGAGCCGGTGGGCGAGGCGCGCTCCGAGCGCGATCCCCCCCTCGACGTCGTCCCGCGTCGTCTCGAAGCGGAGATCGCCGGTCGTGAAGTGACGCGGGAGGGTCGTGACCGCGCGGCGGCCCGTGTCGGGCTCCACGCCCAGCACGACGACGCCCTCGGTGTAGTCGTGCCCCGCGGAGACGAGGGCCTGGGTCATCACGAACGGCGCCGCGGCCTCGACGCCCGGAACGTTCCGGACCGAGTCCAGGACGGCGCGCCAGTCGTCGAGGCGCAGGCCTTGGCCGTAGGTCAGGATCCGGAGGTGGGGGTTGGCGACGAGGATCTTCTCCCGCAAGTCGTTCTGGAGACCGTTCATCACGCCGAGCACGATCACGAGAGCCATCACGCCGACGGTCACGCCGCCCACAGCGATGCCCGTGATCAGCGACACAAGCCGAGAGGAGCGGCGGCTGCGCAGGTAGCGCAGGGCGATGTGGCGCTCGAGGGGGGAGATCATTCGGGCCGCAGCATCGGGAACAGGATGACGTCCCGGATCGACGGTTGGTCGGCGAGCACCATGACCAGGCGATCGACCCCGAGCCCGACCCCGCCGGTGGGCGGCATGCCGTACTCGAGGGCGCGCAGAAAGTCCTCGTCGACCTGGTGGGCTTCCTCGTCGCCCGCCGCCCCGGCGCGGGCCTGCTGCTCGAACCGGCGGCGCTGCTCGTCGGGGTCGTTGAGCTCACTGAAGGCGTTGGCCAGCTCCCGTCCCTGCACGAACAACTCCCAGCGCTCCACGCGACCAGGCTCGCCCCGCTTCTCCTTGGCGAGCGGCGAGAGTGCGGTCGGGTAGTCGAGGACGAAGGTGGGCTGCACCAGCGTCGGCTCGACGTAGGTCTTGAACACCTCGTCCACGAGCTTCGCGCCTGCGTACGCCTCCGGGTCCTCGACGCCGCGCCGGCGCAGCGCGCCGCGCAGCTCGTCGTCCCCCGCGCGCGTCAGGTCGAGGCCCGTCGCGTCCCGCACCAGCGCGTAGAAGTCCTTGCGGGCGAAGGGCCGGGCGAACGAGAGCGTGGCGCCGTGCCGCTCGAGGGTCACGGCCCCGCACACCCCCTCGACCAGCCCGGCCAGCATCTCTTCGGTCAACTCGAGCATGTCGTGATAGTCGGCGTACGCCGCGTACCACTCCGCCATGGTGAACTCGGGGTTGTGGAACCGCGACAGCCCCTCGTTGCGGAAGTCGTGGCCGATCTCGTACACGCGCTCCAGGCCGCCGACGATGCACCGCTTGAGGTAGAGCGCGTTGTGGTGCGTGACGAACGGGCGGGCGGCGGCGCCGCCGTACAGCGGCTGAAGCACGGGCGTCTCGACCTCCAAGTACCCCCGCGCGTCCAGGAAAGCGCGAATGGCGGCCACCACGCGCGCGCGGACCCGGAAGATCTCCCGCACCTCGGGGTGGACGGCGAGGTCGGCGTAGCGCTGGCGGTAGCGAAGCTCCGGGTCGGCCAGCACGCCGTGACGCACGCCCTGCTCGTCCTCCTTGCCGCGCGGCAACGGCCGGAGCGACTTGGCGAGCAGGGTGCAGCGGTCAACCCGCAGCGTCACCTCGCCGGTCTTGGTCCGGAACAGACCGCCCTAGACGCCCACGACGTCGTCCAGGTCGAGCAGCCGCAGGAGATCATACGCGTCCTCGCCGAGGTGATCTCCCTGAAAGTAGAGCTGGATGCGCCCCGACTCGTCGGCGAGGTGGGCGAAGGTGGTGCGGCCGTGGGGTCGGAGCGCCGCCACCCGCCCCGCCAGGCGGTGGACCGCCGGATCGTCGTCGCGGAACCCTTCCCTGACGGCGAGCGCCGTGCCCGTCCGGTCGAACCGGTACGCGTAGGGCGCGACGCCGCGGCGGACCAGCTCGCGTAGCTTCTCGCGACGCGCGACCTCCACGAAACTCGTCACGCCGCCTTGCTCCCGAAGCGCTTCAGGTAGGCCTCGATGAAGGGATCGAGATCGCCGTCCATCACCCGGTGGACGTCGCCGACCTTCAGCTCCGTCCGATGGTCGTTGACCATCGTGTACGGCTGGAACACGTACGAGCGAATCTGGTTGCCCCACGCGATGTCGGTCTTCTGCTTGTCCACTTCCGCCTTCTTGGCCTCGCGCTCCGCCACCGCGCGCTCGTAGAGGCGGGCCCGCAGCATCTTCATCGCGGTCGCTTTGTTCTTCAGCTGGCTGCGCTCCTGCTGGCACGCGACGGCGATGCCGGTGGCGAGGTGCGTGATGCGCACCGCCGACGACGTCTTGTTGACGTGCTGGCCGCCCTTCCCCGACGCGCGAAACGTGTCGATCCGCAGGTCGTCGTCCCGCACGTCGATCTGGATTTCCTCGTCCACCATGGGATACACGAAGACCGACGCGAACGACGTGTGCCGCCGCGACTGGGCGTCGAACGGGGAGATCCGCACCAGGCGGTGCACCCCTTTCTCGGCCTTGAGGAGGCCGTAGGCGTACTCCCCGCGGACCTCGATCTCCGCCGACTTGATCCCCGCTTCCTCGCCGGGGAGGAGATCGAGTACCTCGACCGTGAACCCGTGCCGCTCCGCCCAGCGCGTGTACATCCGCACCAGCATCTCGGCCCAGTCCTGGGACTCCGTCCCGCCCGCCCCGGGGTGGATCGTGAGCAGGGCGTCCCGCGCGTCGTCGGGCCCCTGCATCATATGCTGCAGCTCGATCGCCTCGAGCTGGGTCGCGATCGCGTCGGCTTCGCCCTCGAGCTGGCGCAGCAACGCCAGATCCTCATCGGGCTCCGCCTCGTGCAGCTGGGTGAGCTCGGCCGCCTCGGTCACGCGCTGCTCCAGCGCGCGATAGGGGCCGAGCGCGCGCTTCAGGCTCTTGACTTCCTCGATCGCGCGGCGGGCGCGCTCGGCGTCCGCCCACAGCTCGTTGCCCGCCATGGCGTGCTCAAGCTCCTCGAGACGTCGCGCCTTGCCGTCGACGTCAAAGGAAGCTCCGAAGCTCAATGAGCCGGCGGTCGAACACCTGGAAGCGGTCTGATAAGGCCACGGTACACGCCCGGTCTAGGGGGATACGATACGAGCCGCCCACCCGAGCCCGGGGGGCGGCTCCTACTGGCCCGTAATGTAAGGGGTTAGACCCTCCGACACCACCTCAGAAGACCTTGGTCCCCCCGGCCAGGATCTCGTTGAGGGCCTCGGTCCAGAACGGCGTCCCCGCCGCCAGCTCCTGCCCGACCTGATCGACGTACTCCTGCCAGCTCTTCTCGATCTCGTCCCCGAACAGCTGCGACAGTGTGCCGTCGCGCAGCCCCTGCTGGCGCTTCTCCGGATGGTAGACCAGCATATCGGAAATGAGTGCCCGCGCGAGGCGCCGTGCCTTTTGCCGCGGGTCCTGGACCATGAAGGGGTTCACCGGCCGCAGCGGCCCGGTCAGCCGCGGCGCCGGCGTGGATGCGGCCTGGGCGGCCGCAACGGCTGGCGCGGGCGTCGCCGGGCTCGGGCCCGAGATGCGCGGCGGCGG
>CAZVSO010000147.1:0-7465 GCA_964629425.1 uncultured Gemmatimonadaceae bacterium | reverse complement strand
CAGGTGCGCGGGGGGGGGGGGACCCCGAAGCGACGCCCCGGTGGCAGGAAGCGCTGCGCACCTCCGCGCGGCGGCTCGAGGCCGCCTGGCTCGCCCTCGAGGAGGGGGCCCAGGGGGAGCGGGAGCGCTGGGCGCCTGAGCTCGCGGCCGTCGCCCGCTGGCGGCCGTCGCTGTGGCCCGTGGTGCTCCTGTGGGCGCCGCTCGCGGCGCTGCTCGTCTGGCTCGGGTTGGTCGTCGGCGGATTCGTCTCCGCCCCCGCATGGCTCGCCGAGCGGCTCGGCTTCTAGGCCCTCACCCCCTGTCGGGCGTCGTACTGGGGGTGGTCGCGCTGGCATTGCTCGCCGCGCCCGTCGCCGCGCAGCAGCTGCGGCTCGTCCAGGTGCCAATCGGAGGCCGCCCGGGGCTCGACTCGCTCGCGCGGCTCGGATTCGAGGTGGCGGACGTGCGCGTCCTGGATGGGACGCCGCACGCCGTGATCGTCGTCTCGCCGGAGACCGAGACGCTGCTTCTGCGGCGCGGCTTCGTCCCCCAGCCGGTCGAGCGCGCGCCGCTCGCCGCCGTCGCCGCCGCCGACACCTACCGGGTGTACCGCTCGTTCGAGAAGCCGCTCACGGGAATCCGCGCGACGCTCGAGGCCTGGGCCGCGGCGGACACCGCGCTCCATCTCGACTCGATCGGCCGCTCGATCGAGGGTCGGCCGATCCTCGCCGTGAAGCTGGGCGACGCGGCCGATTCGCCGGCGCGCCCCAACGTCCTGTTCATGGGGACCCATCATGCGCGCGAATGGGTGGCGACCGAGATGGCGATGAAGCTGTTGCGGTGGCTCGCGGACTCGCTCCCGCCCGCGTTGCGCGGCTCGCGCGACATCTGGGTGATTCCGGTCGAGAACCCCGACGGCTACCAGTACACCTTCACGACCGAGCGGCTGTGGCGGAAGAACCGGCGCGACAACGGCGACGGCACCTTCGGCGTCGATCCCAACCGCAACTACCCGGCGTTCTGGGGGTTGGACGACGCCGGCTCGAGCGGGGCGCCCGGGTCCGAGGTGTACCGGGGCGCCGGGCCCGCCTCTGAGCCCGAGACCCAGGCCATCGTCGCGTTCCACGCCGCCCATCCGCCGGCCATCGCCGTGTCCTATCACACCTTCAGCGGGCTCGTGCTCCACCCGTACGGATTTCGCACCGGCGAGCTGGCGCCGGACCGCCCGGTGTTCACCGCGCTCGCGGGAACCGACCTCCTGCCCGCGGTGCGCGACAGCGTGCCGGCGTCGGCGCTCGCGTACTATCACCCGGGTCCGGGCTGGCACCTCTATCCCACCAACGGCGAGTACACGGAGTGGGCCTATCGGGCGCACGGCAGCATCGCGTTCACGCCCGAGCTCACGAGCGGCTGCTGCACGCCGGTGGGCAACCTGTACTACGGCTTCGAGTTCCCCGACGACGCCGCGTTGGTCGAGCGCGTGTTCCGCGACAACCTGCCCTTCGCGCTCGCGCTGATTCAGTCCGCTGGCGACCTCGCCGGCGCGCGCGGGGCGTCGGGGCTCGGCGTCGCACCGTCGCGGCTCGAATCGGTGTGGCCCGAAGCATGGCTCAATCTCGACCGCGCCGCGCCGCGTCCGCTCACCCTCAGCGTGCGCACCGCCACGGGCGTGACCCGATCGCGCAGCCTCCAAGGCGACTCGCTGTGGCTGGGAACGCTGCGCAACTGGTGGCGCTCGAATCTCGGGCCCGATACGGTCCAGGCGGTGCGCGTGGACGGCGCCGGGTTCGAAGCGGAGCTGCTCACCCTCGCGGGGGCGGAGGATCGGGACGTGGGATGGACGGGGTGGACGCGGTCCGGCGAGCGGGTGGCGGGGGACTGGTCCTGGTTCACCAACGGCGGCGCGGGCGGCGCGGGCGACACGCTGGTCTCCCCGGTGGCGGACCTGGTGGGGCGGGAGCGGATCTGGCTCCAGTTCTGGACGCGACACTTCGGCTCGACGTTCACGCCGGCGCAGCGGGGAGTCGTGCAGCTGTCCACCGACTCGGGCCGGACCTGGGCGGATGTGGGGATGGTGGTGGGCAACGGCACCGCGTGGTACCCGATGCGCGTCGACCTGCCGGCGGCCACCGGCGCGCGGGGTGCCCGCGTGCGCTTCATCGCGGTGGGGATGCCGTGGTGGGTGGACGCGGCCGGGTTCGCGACCGACTCGACGGGAGTGTTCGAGCCGCTCCCCGTGGCGGCGGGCCTCGAGGTGTCGGAGAACCCGGTGCGGGGCGACCGGGTGACCTTCGCGTGGCCGCCCGCGACGGGCGATGCGCGTGTGGGGATCTACAGCTTCACCGGCGCCCGGCTCCTGGGCGCCACCGTGCCCGCCCCCGCGGCCGAGTACGTGTGGGATCTCACCGTGGGCGGCCGGCCTGTGGTGAACGGCGCGTACCTGGTGGTCGTGGAAACGCCGGGGCAGCGCTTCCGGCGGCGGCTGTTCGTGGCGCGGTGAAGGAGTGCGGCGGAAGCCTCAGCTGAAGCCGGGGCTTCGCCCACGGATCCCTTGTCGCGGGCGCGCCCGGCCGGCAGCTTTGCGCTGCGACCAGCCGATCTTGTCCCTTCTTTGCCGGAGCCCGCCATGCCTGTCCAGATCACTTCGCTCCTCCTGCTGCTCTCCGCCGCGCCGCTCGTCGCTCAGGCCCCGGCGCCGCCTACCGGGGCCCCGCTGGTCCTCTTCAACCGCGAGATCGCGGTGCTGCGCGCGTCCTTCGGCGGCCTCTCCGCCGAGGAGCGGGTCGCGGCCATCGAGCGGCGCCTCGCCACGCGGCCGGAGTCGGCGCTGCGCGACAGCGTCCGGGCGCAGGCCGTGACGAGCCAGGGGCAGGAGGCGCGGCTCGTCTTCGTGGGGGACCTTCTGGTGTTTGGCCTGCTACCGGGCGACGTCGATCCGCTGGGCGGGGAAACGCTGGATCAGGCCGCGGCGGCCGCCGTGGAGCGGCTGCAGCTCGCGCTTCGGGCGCGGGCCGAGGCGCGGCGGCTGCCGGTGGTGCTGCGCGGCGTGGGGCTGGCGCTGGCCGCCACAATGTTGCTGCTCGTGGCCTGGTGGCTCGTCGCGCGGATCCGGCGGGCGCTGCTCGCGCGGCTCGAGGCCGCGCCAGGCCATCTCGCGCGGGCGCAGCTGGGTCCCCTGGATCTCCGGCCCCACCTGCACGACATCGAGAGGCGCCTCGTTCGGCTCGCGACGGCAGCGGTGGGGATCGGTGCCCTCTACCTCTGGCTCACGTTCGTGTTCTCGCAGTTCCCCTACACCGAGCCGTGGGGCCGGGCGCTCGGTGGTGCCATCGCGCGGACGGTCGCGGGGTTCGTCCGGGCCGCGCTGGGCGCGCTCCCGGGGTTCGGCATGGTGGTGCTGATCGTTCTGATCGCCCGCTACGTCGCCCGCTTGGCGGGCGCGTTCTTCGAGCGTGTGGAGCGCGGCACCGTGTCGGTCGCGTGGCTCGAGCCGGAGACGGCCCGCGCGACGCGGCGCATCTTCGGCGTGCTGATCTGGCTCTTCGCCATCGCGGTCGCCTACCCCCTCGTGCCCGGCTCCAGCAGCGACGCGTTCAAGGGGCTGAGCGTCTTCGTCGGCGTGGTGGCGTCGCTCGGATCGGCCGGGGTGGCCAACCAGATCATGAGCGGGCTCGTCGTGATCTATTCGCGCGCGATCCAGACCGGGGACTACGTGCGCATCGCGGAGCATGAAGGGGTCGTCACCGAGCTGGGGGTACTCTCCACGAAGCTGCTGACGCGCCGCAAGGAAGAGATCTCGATCCCCAATGCGCTGCTGGTCGGCACGGCGACGCTGAACTGGTCGCGGCGGGCCGGGTCCGAGGGAGCGATCGCGGCGACGTCGGTGACGATCGGCTACGACGCGCCCTGGCGGCAGGTTCACGCCCTGCTCCTGCTCGCTGCGGAGCGCACGCCGGGCGTGAAGCCCGCCCCCCGTCCGCTGGTGCTGCAGAAGGCGCTGGCGGACTTCTTTGTCGAGTACCAGCTCCTGGTGCACATCGAGCGGCCGCATGACCGCATTCCCGTCCTGTCGGAGCTGCACGCCCATATCCAGGACGCGTTCAACGAGTATGGCGTGCAGATCATGTCGCCGCACTTCGAGGCGCAGCCGGACCGTCAGATCGTCGTGCCGAAGACGCAGTGGAGCGCCGCGCCGGCGGGCCGGCCGGACGCGCAGCCGTCACGCGAGCGCGCGCCGTAGAGTGTGGCTCCTGCGGCTGTTCCCCGCGGTCGCCCGCGCCGCGGCGGGTGTCTATTACCGGATGCGCTACACCGGTGACGGTGTGCCGCGGGCGGGACCGGTGTTGCTGGTCGCCAATCATCCCAACTCGCTGCTCGACCCGCTGCTGGTCGCCGCCGCGGCGCGGCGGCCCGTGCGGTTCCTCGCCAAGGCGCCGCTATTCACCGACGTCAAGATCGCGTGGCTGGTGCGCGCCTCGGGCGCGATTCCCGTGTATCGCCGTGCCGACGACCCCGCGCAGATGGACCGCAACGAGGACACGTTCCGCGCGGTCCACGGCGCGCTCGCCGCGGGCGCGGCCGTCGGGATCTTCCCCGAGGGGCTGAGCCACAGCGAGCCGGCGCTCGCGCCCCTCAAGACCGGCGCCGCCCGCATCGCGCTCGGGGCGCACGCGCTCACGGGACGGCCGTTCCCGATCGTGCCGGTGGGGCTCGTGTTCCGGCAACGGGACGTGTTTCGCTCGGAAGCGCTCGCGTTCGTCGGCCGGCCGGTGCCGTGGGACGATCTCGCGCCGCGGGGAATGGACGACAGCGACGCGGTGCGCGCCCTGACGGGCCGTGTCGCGGAGGCGCTGCGCGAGGTGACGGTGAACCTGGAGCGTTGGGAGGACGGTCCGCTGGTGGAATGCGCGGTGCGGGTCTGGGAGGCCGAGCGCGGAGTGCCGCCGGCTCCCGACGAGCGGGTCGCGCGCCTCGAGGTCACGACCGGGATCCTGAGCGCCGTGCGTCGCAGCGGCGACCCGGCCGCGGCGGCACTGGCGCGGGACGTCGAGGCGCACCGGCGCCGCCTCTTCCGGCTGGGGCTCCGTCCCGCGGACCTGACGGCGGATGTGGGATTGGCGCGCGGCGTGGGGTGGGCGGCGCGGCGCGTGCCGCTGCTCATGCCGCTCGCGGCGGGTCTGGCGCTCGCCGGGTTGGTGCTCTTCTGGGTGCCGTTCCAGCTGACCGGATGGGTAGTCGACCGGATGCGGCGGCCCCCCGACCAGCGCTCGACGTACAAGCTGCTCGTGGGCATCGTGATCTACGGCGTGTGGGTGCTCACGCTGGCTGCGGCGGGCGCCGCGCTCTGGACCGGCTGGGCGGCGCTCGGGGTGCTGCTCGGCGTGCCGGCGGTCGGCCTGGCCGGGCTCGTGACCCGCGAGCGCTGGCGGGGGGCGTGGAGCGACGCGCGCCGCTTCCTGCTGCTGCGGGGCCGCCGCGCGCTGATCGACGCCCTGCGCACCGGGCAACGCGACCTCGGCCTCCGGCTCGACGTGGTGTATCGCGACTTCGCGGCGAGAGGTGCGACGTGACCGGCGCCGTGGCCGCGCCCGCCCGCCGCGGGGATCCCCGGGTCGTCTGGTCGTGGGCGCTCTACGACTGGGCGAATTCCGCCTTCACGACGCTCGTCGTCACCTTCGTCTACTCGACGTGGTTCACGAAGGCCATGACGCCCGGCGAAGTGACGGGCACGGCCTGGTGGTCGCGGGCCGTGGCGGCCAGCGCCCTGCTCACGGCGCTGCTGTCGCCCGTGCTCGGCGCGGCGGCGGACCGGGCCGGCGCCCGCAAGCGGTTCCTCGCCGTGGCGACGGCGCTCTGCGTCGCCGCCACGGCCCTGCTGACGTTCGTGGCCCCCGGTCCGCCCTCCGCCGCGCTGCTGGCGCTCGTGCTCTTCGTGATCGCGGACGTGTGCTTCGAGACGGGCTACGTGTTTTACAACGCCTTTCTCCCGGCCATCGCGTCGCCCGAACGGATCGGTCGCATCTCCGGCTACGGCTGGGGCCTGGGGTACGTCGGCGGGCTCGTGTGCATGGGGATCGCGCTCGTGGGCTTCGTCCGGCCCGAGCCGTGGCTCGGGCTTTCGACCGCCCACGGCTTCAACGTGCGGGCGACGAACCTGCTCGTCGCCGTGTGGTTCGCGGTGTTCTCGCTGCCCTTGTTCTTCTTCGTGCCGGAGCGGCGCGTGGGCGTCGTGCGGCTCGACATCGGCGCCGCCTTCCAGGAGCTGCGCCGGACGCTCCGGGCCATCGGCCGCTACCGCGAGATCGTCAAGTTCCTCGTGGCGCGGCTCATCTACAACGACGGGCTGGTCACGATCTTCGCCTTCGGGGGGATCTACGCCGCGGGCACGTTCGGCATGAGCCTCTCCGAGGTGATCGCCTTCGGCGTGGCGCTCAATGTCGCCTCGGGCGCGGGCGCGATCGCCTTCGGGTTCCTGGACGACCGGATCGGCGGCAAGCGGACGATCATGATGACGCTGGTGGCGCTGGTGATCGCCACCGCGATCGCGGTCTGGGCACCCGGTCGCAGCGCGCTCTGGGTCGCAGGGATCCTGCTCGGCCTGTTCGTCGGGCCCAACCAGTCGGCCAGCCGGTCGCTCATGGGCCGGTTCGTGCCGGAGCGCCACCAGGCCGAGTTCTTCGGGTTCTTCGCCTTCTCGGGGAAGGCCACGGCGTTCCTGGGCCCGCTGCTGCTCGGCGCCATGACTGCGGCCGTCGGCTCTCAGCGCGCCGGGGTCGCCACCGTGATCGTGTTCTTCGTGGTGGGCGGGGTGCTGCTGGCGACGGTGAATGAACGCAAGGGGATCGAGGGGGCGCGGGAGGGCGTGTAGCGGGCGATCGCCTACGGGGCCGGCGTCACGAACAACTCTCCACCAATGACTTCGTAGCGCCGGCCGTCGGCGGGCATCGCGCGGACGTCGTCCACCGTGAAGAGCCGATCGACTGAGGGCATGCGCACAAGGTGTACTCGGCGTGGGAGCCGAGTCAACGGTAGGTCGCGCGACGCGTGCGGTGGCGTTCTCTCGCGAGCCCCGCTAGGATTCGGTGTCCGCATCTGAGAATCGTTCTCATCTTGTTCCGACCCGCTCTCGTCGCCGGCCTGGGCCTGTCGTGCGCGTTCCCTCTCGCCGCCCAGACCCCCGATTCGCTCGCCGCGGCGCGCCGCATCGTGGCCGCCACGTCGCTCGCCGCCAAGGAGTACGCCCTCGGCGTCGAGCCCGCGGGACGCCGCATCGTCCTCCCCGAGGAAGTGGACGAGGCAAAGCTGTTCCTCGACCAGGCCCGATTCGACGTCCCGGCCCTGCCCGCCGCCGTGCGCGCGCACGCCGACACGGAGCTCGCCGCACTGCGGGCGATGCTCGATCGCCTCACCCCGCCCGCCGAGGTCGAGCGCCGCGCGGCCGCGCTGGCGCGGCGTATCGGCGACGCCGCCGGCGGGCCGCTCGAGC
>CAZVSO010000146.1:0-7577 GCA_964629425.1 uncultured Gemmatimonadaceae bacterium | reverse complement strand
TTACCGTCCATGATCAACGCGATGTGGAGAGAAGTACTTTGCTTCATAAAGTCTCTGGGCCAAAAAAAAGGTGCTGGGTTCGGGTGGGTTGACCCCGGGCCGGCGGCCCGGGGTCCCCGGGGTCCCCCCCCCGGGGGTCAACCCACCCGCGCCGCCCGGATGAGCGCCTCCATGTGGTCGAGATAGCGCTCCAGGGCGCGCCGCCCCGCGGCCGTGAGGCGGTACTCGGTGCGCGGCACCCGGCCGTCGAAGTACTTGCGGCACGCGACGTACTGCGCTTCCTCGAGCTTGCGCGCGTGCACGCTCAGGTTGCCGTCCGTGGTGCGCAGCAGGGCCTTGAGCTCGTTGAACGACAGCGCCTCGACGCCTGCGAGCGCGCTCACGATGCCGAGCCGCACCCGCTCGTGGATCAGCCGGTCGAGCTGGGCCGCGGCCACACGGCCCGGCGCCGGCTGCGCGGGTGCGCTGCGCGGGGCGGCGGTTGCGCCGGCCCGAGCCGCATTGGATCTAGCCACCGTACCTCCGTGCGACGATGATGCCGAAGAGAAGGTGCAGTCCGCCGAAGCCGGCGGCCATCGACCAGTTGCCCCAACCCGCGGGCGCGAACAACGCGACCGTCCCCACGGCCATGAACGCGAGACCCATGACCGGCACGATCCGCACCGAGAACGCGCCACCCGTGACCACGCCAGTGCCGTAGAGCAACAGCCAGGTCGCCGGCAGGGCGCGGACCAGTCCGGCGCGATACAGCGCGATCGTGAGCAGCCCGCCCACCACCAGCGGCGGCAGGAAGCTCAGCCCGAAACGGCGCGCGGGCCCGGAGAGCAGGGGGTCGTTCACCGCATGCGCCTTGCGGGCAAGCGACCAGCCGCCGATGCCCAGGGCCACGACCGCCTCGGCGAGCCACGTGGCGAGCCACAGCTCCGGGGTCGCCTGGCGCGCCGCGAGCGCCGCGGCGGCGAGCGCGGTGGCGCCGACGGCGGCCATGCCCCAGCCGGGGACCGCGGTGAACGAGCCCGCGCGCTCCATGGTGTCGCGGATGAAGCGCAGGTTGTCGAGCGCGCGGTCGTGCAGCGCCGGGGGCGTGGGCTCGGGGCCGGAGGAGCGACGCAGGGGGCCGTGCGCGGGCATGGGGCCAGGATACGGGACGGCTCTCCTGTTGTCAAGTACTTTGTATCACAAAGTTGATGCCGCCCTTCCAAGGTCCGACGGGCGCGGGGCGGGATGCCGTCTGCCGGGTGAGCCATTAACTCTTTGTGCTGCAGCGTATTGCGAGATGGCGTCGCCGCGAGCGCGGGGCGCCAGGGACGGCACGGGCTTTGCCCCACCCGGCCATGTTCCTCAACTCGGAGTCGACCCATGCGGCTCGCATGTTCCCACTCCTTCGCCGCGATCGCCCTGCTCACCGCGCTGCTCGGCTGCCGGGAGGGAGCGTCCACCGGCGCTACCCGGGATCAGGGCGGCTTCGATGGTCGCGGCCAAAACGTCGGCGCGCTTCAGGGGGACGTGTTCTTCGTCGGCGTTCCCTGTCCGCTGATCTATCCGCCCCGCCCGCCGTGCGACGGCGCGTTCCCCGGCTATGAGGTCATCGTGCTCCACGCCGCCGACACCACGGAGGCGGCGCGCACCCGGTCGGACAGCCTGGGCTCCTACCGCCTCGCGCTGCCGCCCGGCGCGTACGTGATCTTCACGCCCCGCGGAATCGATTCCACGATCAAGCGACGGAACGAGGCGCGCGTCACGGCGGGCGACACGACGAGACTCGATCTGCTGGTGGATACCGGAATCCGGTAGCCGCACCCCCTGGCCCCGCGGCCTCTCCCCCTGGCC
Organism: uncultured Gemmatimonadaceae bacterium; assembly: GCA_964629425.1. GTDB lineage: Bacteria > Gemmatimonadota > Gemmatimonadetes > Gemmatimonadales > GWC2-71-9 > CAZVSO01. The sequence continues at coordinate 5,747 of CAZVSO010000146.1, read as the reverse complement.
CCCGCTCCCTGACAGGAGAGGGGAGCGAGGGGCCGGCTCTCCGCGTCGTCGTCGTGCGACCGCCGACGCGGTACCTTTGGCCCCATGCGCGTCTACATCTCGATCGACATGGAAGGGATCGCGGGCGTGGTGCACGAGAGCCAGACCGATCCCGACACGCCCGTCTTCGCGGCGGAGTACGGCCGGTTCCGTCAACTGATGACCGCAGAGGCCAACGCGGCCGTCGAGGGGGCGATCGAGGCGGGCGCCACAGGCGTCTTGGTGAACGACAGCCACTGGCACATGCGCAACCTCCTGCCCGAGCAGCTGCACGAGGCAGCCCAGCTGCTGTCGGGCTCGCCCAAGCCCTGGTCCATGATGGAGGGCATCGACGGCGGCGTCGACGGCGCGTTGTTCATCGGCTACCACGCGCGGGCCGGCACGCGGCACGCCGTGCTCGACCACACCTACGCCGACCGCGTGCTGGACGTGCGCGTCAACGGCCGGCCGCTGGGCGAGCTGGGGCTGAATGCCGCGCTCGCGGGATCGTACGACGTGCCGGTCGAGCTGGTGAGCGGCGACTCCGCACTCGCCGCCGAAGCCGTCGAGCTGCTGGGTGATCAGGTGACCACCGTGGTCGTCAAGGAAGCGGTGACCCGGCAGGCCGCCAAGAGCATGGCGCCGGCCGTGGCGTGCCGGCTGATCCGCGAGGGCGTGGTCCGGGCGCTGAAGCGCCGCTCGACGCCCTTCGTGATCAAGGGACCGGTGACCCTCGAGGTGGACTTCCAGCCGACCATCGCGGCCGACCAGGCGGAGTTGTGCCCCGGGGCCCGGCGGACCGGGCCGCGCACCGTGGCGGTCACGCATGACGACTATCGCGAGGTGTTCCGCGCCTGGCGGGCCATCCTGACGCTGTCGGGCGCCCAGTGACGGCGCCGGCGCGCTCGCGGCGCTGGACCTACAGCCTGGCGACCGAGTTCGGCCACAAGAACATCACGGACGACGTGGCGCGGCTGGTGGCGGAATCGGGCGTGCGGACGGGCGCCGTCGTGGTCAATCTCGCCGGCTCGACCGGCGCGATCACGACGATCGAGTACGAGACGGGGGCGCTCGCCGACCTGCGCCGCGCGCTCGACCAGATCGCTCCGCCCAAACGAAGACTACGCCCACAACGCCGCTTACAACGACGGCAACGGCTTCTCGCACGTCCGCTCGGCGCTCATGAAGACGAGCGTCGCGATCCCCGTGGTGGACGGCAAGCTCCAGGTGGGCACCTGGCAGCACATCGTCGTGATCAATCTCGATAATCGGCAGCGGGAGCGGGAGGTGGTGGCGGTGGTGGTGGGCGAGTGACGGCCGCTAGCCGTTAGCCATTGGCCGTTAGCTCGTGCGGAGCCGCAGCCGCGGGGCGAGCATCGGAGGCGTCACCGCCCTCTGTCATCTCTTCTGCGTGACCATGAACACTCCCCCGTCACTGCGCCCGTTCACCGCCGGATTGTACATCTCCTCGGCGTGCGCCGGCGGGCGCACGAACACGCCCGGCGTCGTGGCGCGCGCGACGTAGGTGGCCGTGTAGGTCCCCGGCCACAGCGTGGTCGCCGAGTACACCACGCGGTCGTCCCGTAGCTCGCGGTGATCGAACGGCGACCACCAGCCGTACTCCCAGTAGCCGTAGTACCAGCCCGCCCCTTCTTCCTGGAGTCCCTCGCCCTCCTCACCCCGCTCGCCGCTTTCCCGCGGCGGCAGCGCGCCCTGGGTGCGGAGCGACAGGTCCACCGCCTCGAGCCCCGCCGGCAGCGCGTCGTCCAGCACCACGAAGTGGCGCTGCACCGGCACCTTGATCCTGAGGCGCACGCGGACGAGATCGCCTTCCGCCACGGTGGTCACCGGCTGACCCGTCTCGTAGCGCTCGTACCAGCGCTCGACGTGGATTCCCTGATCGAACGGCGTCACGGGGCGCTGCGCGGGCACCTCGCGCACGGTGAGGAACCAGAACACCGGGTCGCCCGGCGCCGCGGCCTCGAGCCCGAGCCGCAGCGCCTGTTTCCCGTCCGGCTGCGACGCCAGCAACCCTGTGAGCGCCACGCTCGTGTCGCTGAACACGCCGCCCGCCGTCGCCTGGAGCACGACGCGCGCGCCCTGGCGCAGGCGCACCGGTCGGGGCGGCGTCTGGCGGCGCTGCCACTCGTAGGTCGCGAGCGCCTGCACCGCCGCCGCGTAGTCCTGAGTGTTCCACCAGCCCGACCACCAGTCGCCCTGCTGCGCCGCCACACGTCCCCGCTGCGCCAGGGTCTCGACCAGCGGCCCGACCAGCGGGTGTCGCGGATCGACGGCCAGCGTCGCCGTCAGCAGCCGGGCCACGCCGCGCACCGACGACGAGAAGTAGAACTTGCGGCTCGCGTCCTCCGGCAGCACCGCGCGTCGGCCCTCGACTCGGATCTCGCGCCACGTGGGCTCGAGCAGCGCGCGCGCCGTCTCGATCTGCCGCCGCCGCATAACGATCTCGGCCAACCACACCCGGTCCTCCCACGACAGCTGCCCCCGCAGCCCCCACAGCGCGTTCTCGGCCGCCACGTCGGGCCGTCCCATTCGGCTCACGAAGTCCGCCGCCGCCAAGCGCTCGGAGAGCCACACCTTGCGGTCCTGGTACCAGAAGGCGACGGGGATCAGCAGGCGGTTGTCCTTGTGCAGGAACTGCGTGAGGTACTCGCCCAACCGTTGGAGCACCGTATCGCTCACGGGCACACCCGCCGAGCGCGCCGCGAGGAGCGTGCGGCCGGCGTGCGCCGAGAGCCAGGGGCTCGTCCAGTCGCGACCGGACCACAGCCCGATCCCCCCATCGTCCCGCTGGCGACGGCTCAGCACCACGACCGCCTCGCGGATCTCCCGGGCGGGGTTGCCCTTGAGGAAGGGGGCGCCGCCGAGCTGCTTCTGCGCCTGGTACAGGGCGATCAGCGGCAGCGCCATGCTCGCGATCTGCTCCGAGCAGTAGTAGGGGTAGACCTCGAGCTCGCGGCGATAGCCCCGGACCAGCGCGAGCGGCGACGTCCCGAAGCTCAGCTCCACGCGCGAGCGCGCGGGATCGAGCGCCTCGGGGAAGACGAGCTCGGCGGTCGCCGTGTCGTGCAATACGCCGGACGCGGCGAACGCCCGCGCGTGGAACGCGGGGCGGATCGGCACGCGCGTCTCGACCGCGTCGGCCTCGGGTCCGCTCGAGACCTTGAAACGGTAGGCCGCGCTATCGCCGGCGAGCCCGCGGAACGCGAAGCGCGCCTCGCGACCGCGCCCCGCCTCGAGCACGACGTCGCGGGACGGCGGGTCGACGAGCGTCACGCCACGGCTCCACGCCTCGACTTTCACGGTTGGCGTCCCGCCCAGCCGGTGATTCACGACCACGCCGGCCCGGTACTGATCGTCCTCGCGCACGAAGCGTGGCAGGGCGGGGCGGGCGAGGAGCGGCCGCGTGACGAGCAGCGGCGACTGCCCGCTGCCGTAGCGGTCACCTGTGGTCACCGCGACGGCCATAACGCGGAACGTGGTGAGGTTGTCGGGCAGCTTCGCCGCGGCCGTAGCGCGGCCGGCGTCATCGGTGACCACCGATCCCAGGAAGAACGCGGTGGTCTGGAACCGGGAGCGCAGGATGCCCTCGACGTCCATGCCGCCGCCGCTGCCGGGCGCCTGCCCTTTGTCGACGGACGCCGAGTCCCTCACTTGTGGCGCCACCGCCACGAGGTTGCTCGCGAGCCGCAGCCCGAGGCCGCGCGGGCGGTACAGGAGATCGAGCGGGTCGGGCGTCTTGTAGCCCGTCAGCGACAGCACGCCCTCGTCCACCGCCCACAACGTCACCTCGCTGCGCCGCCCCTGGCCGCGGGCGTCCCGGACCTGGAGGCGGACCCGCGCGCTGTCGTTCGGGCGATACTCGTTCTGCGTGGGCCGGACCTCCACGGTGAGCCGCTTCACCTCGGGCGTGACGCGCAGCTCGGCGTAGCCCACGCGCAGCGTCGGCCGGCCGGGATCGTCGGGCGGGCCGGGCGGCGCGCTGCGCCCGCGAACCACGATGATCGAGACGAAGGCGTTCGGCACGTGGGCCTCGGTGATCGGCAGCTTCAAGGTCGTCGAGCCCGACGTGAGGCGCAGGCGCCGCTGCTCCATGAGCCCCTCGCGCTCCACGGTGACCCAGGCCTCGGCGTTGGTGAACGGCGACGCGAGCAGGATCGTGGCCGTGTCGCCCACGGTGTAGCGCGTCTTGTCGGGGATCACGTCCATCTTGAACTTGGACTCGTCGGACCAGGGGACCCAGTCGTTGCCGCTGGCCCAGCGCCAGAAGCTCGTGGCGGCGACCCGCCCCCGCTGATCGGTGGCGGCAAACCCGATCACGTACTGTCCACCCGTCTGCGGCGTGAACGTGCACGACACCGGCTGGGCCGCGCTCACGACCGCGCAGCGGCCGACGGTGTCGGCCACCCACTCCCCCACCTCCTCGGAGTAGCCGTCGCGCTCGCGGCGCACGCGATGCCATTCGCGGTGCACCAGCGCCCCTCGGATCGCCACGCCCGGCACCTTGCGTCCCTCGGGCGTGACGGCGATGAGGTCGATCGTGCGGGGCTTGCCCGCGACCCAGAAGTACTCGTTTCCGGCGACCTTGGCGCCGATGTAGAACGACGCCGGATGCACGAGCGCGCTCGTGGCGCCGGACACGGTCTGCCGGTTCACGTCGGTGACCGTCGCCTCGACCGTGGTGGAGGCGGCGCGGCCCTTCACCGGCGGCGCCACCGGCACGGTGAGCCGCAGGCGCCCCGCGGCATCGAGGGTGTCCCGGCCGCTCTGGTAGACCCGGGCGCCGCCCGAGCCCGTGGCGTCGTCGTCCTCCCACCACCAGCCGGTCTCGCCGAGGTAGTAGCCGTCGGCACCGGGGATCGAGACCCACCAGGCGGGGCTGGTGCGCGCCACCCAGCTCACCTGGGCGCGGCCCATCGGCGCGCCGAACAGGTAGCGCGCCTCGACGTTCACCGTTACGGAATCGCCGGCGAAGCGCGGCGCCGAGTCGCCGGAGGCCGTCACCTGGAACTCGGGCGGGCGGTACTCGGCCACGCGGTACCAGGTGGCCGCGAGGGAGCGCCACTGCCCGTCGCGCTTGCCCTCGATACGCACGCCGTATTGGCCGAGCGGCAGGTCGGGACCGAGGGCGAGGGTCTGGTCGGCGGTGCCGAAGGCGCTCAACGCCACGGTCGTGTCCTTGAGCGTCCCGTTCTCGCGGTCGGAAAACACCCAGCGCAGCGAGTCGCCCCGTGGGGGAGCGCGCAGCGCGCCCAGCAGCCCGCGGCGCACGATGGCCTTGGCGTACACCGGCTCCCCGGGGCGGTAGATGCCGCGCTCGGTGAACACGGTGGCGGCCTCTGGGCGCCGCTCGTCGCCCCACGCGGCCCGGACGTTGAACTGCCAGGGCGAGAGATCGGGATCGTAGCGGCTCACGCCCACCACGCCGCGGTCCGCGCCCAGTGTGGCCGCCACCCCCTTGCCGCCGCGAAAGCCAAGCCAGAGCGGGAACATATGGCCGAGCACCACGGCAATGGCGGCGACGAACGCAATATCGGGGCCGAACTCGAGCGCCACGGCCACCGCCGCCGCGCCCTTGCCGGCATCGAGCACGAGCGTTGCCGCGGCGATCGGCTTGTTGCCGGTGCGCAGGACATTGGTCGCGCCGATATTGCCGGAACCGATGCGGCGAAGGTCTCCGAGTCCCGCTAACCTTGTGAGCAGCAGGCCGA
>CAZVSO010000145.1:0-7770 GCA_964629425.1 uncultured Gemmatimonadaceae bacterium | reverse complement strand
AACGCGCTCAAGTTCGTGGGACCCGATGGAGTCTTTCTCGGCGCCGACGGGGTCGGGCGGGTGCGGGAGCTGGCGGGCGACGGCCGGCTGCCGCGGGCGGACTACGCAACGCTGGGGCGCGTGGTCGCCGATCCGCGGGCGGCCGAGCGGCACATCGCGGCGGTGCTCGCCCTGCCCGCGGTCGCGGCGCGGCGCATCCGGCCGCGGCGCTTTACGGTAGCGCTGGACACGGTCCGCGGGGCCGGCGGCGTCGTGATGCCCGCCCTGCTGGCCCGCCTGGGGTGCCGGGTCCGCGGCATCAACCTCGAGACCGACGGCCGGTTTCCCCGCGCGCCGGAGCCGACACCCGAGAACCTGCGGGCGCTCGGCGCGCTGGTGCGGCGGGCGCGCGCGGACGTGGGGTTCGCGGTCGATCCCGACGTGGACCGCCTCGCGATCGTGGACGAGCGCGGGCGGGCGATCGGGGAGGACTATACGCTGGCCTTTGCCGTGCACGCGGTACTCGGGAAGCGGGAAGCGGGAAGCGGGAAGCGTCCGCCCGGCCGCCCGACCGCCCGACCGCCTATCGTCGTGTGCAACCTCTCGACCTCCCAGGTGGTCGACGACGCGGCGCGGGCGTGCGGGGCCGTGGTGGAGCGCGCGCCGGTCGGTGAAGCGCACGTGGCGCGACGCATGCTCGACCTCGGCGCGGCGATCGGGGGGGAGGGCAACGGCGGCGTGATGTATCCCGCATTGCACGTGGGGCGCGACGCGCCGCTCGCCGCCGCGCTCGTGCTGGCGCTGCTGGCCCGCGACGGGCGGCCGATGAGCGAGCTCGTGGCCGCGGCGCCGCGCTACGTGATCGTGAAGGCGAAGGCGCCCCGCGGGGGGGGGGCGGCGCTGGAAGCCACGTACGCGGGCCTGCGCGCGCGCTTCCCCGACGCCCAGGCGGACTCGCGGGACGGATTGCGGCTCGCGTGGACGGACCGATGGCTGCACGTGCGGCCGTCCAACACCGAACCGATCGTGCGGCTGATTGCCGAGGCGCCCACCGGCGCCGAGGCTGAGCGACTGGTACAGCAAGGACGGGCGCTATGTGCGGCATCGTAGGCTATACCGGCGGGCGGGCGGCCGCGCCGCTCGTGCTGGAAGGCCTCAAGCGGCTCGAGTACCGTGGGTACGATTCCGCGGGCCTCGCGGTCGTGGCGGACGGGCGGATCGAGGTGATCAAGGTCGCCGGGAAGATCAGCGGGCTCGAGAAGCAGATGGGCTCGCCCCCCGAAGGCCGCACGGCCATCGCCCACACGCGCTGGGCGACCCACGGCGCGCCCAACCAGGTCAACGCCCACCCCCACACCGACTGCGGCGGTACCGTGGCCCTGGTGCACAACGGGGTCATCGAGAACGCCGGAGCGCTGCGCACGGCGCTGGAGCAGCGGGGTCACATCTTCCGCTCCGAGACCGACACGGAGGCGCTGGCCCACCTCATCGAGGACTTCCTGGCGAAGGGCGGCACCCTGGTGGACGCAGTGGCGGCCGCCCTGCAGGAGGTCGAGGGCACCTACGGCATCGCCGTGGTCTCCGCCCAAGAGCCCGATACGATCGTGGCGGCTCGGAGGGGCTCGCCGCTGCTGGTCGCCATCGGCAGCGGGGAACACTTCGTGGCGTCCGACGCCTCGGCGGTCCTGGCGCACACCCGCTCCGTGGTCTACCTCGACGACGGCGAGCTGGCGGTGGTGCGGCCGGGCGAGTACCGGATTCTGGACCTCGACGCCGCGGAGAAGGTCAAGGCGGTGACCGAGCTGGAATGGGATCTCGCCACGATCGAGCGCGGCGGACACGCGCACTTCATGCTGAAGGAGATCCTGGAGCAGCCCGAGAGCCTGCGGAACACGCTCCGCGGCCGGCTGCTCGAGGACGAGGGCACAGTCCGGCTCGGGGGCCTCAACCTGGACGACGAGGCGCTGCTGCACATCGAGCGCATCGTGATCACCGCCTGCGGCACGTCGTGGCACGCCGGCCTGATCGGCGAGTACATGATCGAAGAGCTCGCCCGTATCCCCACAGAGGTCGAGTACGCCTCCGAGTTCCGCTACCGCAACCCCATCGTGGACGAGCGGACGCTGGTCGTCGGCATTTCGCAATCGGGCGAGACGGCCGACACGCTCGCGGCACTGCGGGAGGCGAAGCGCCGGGGAGCGCGCACGCTGGGCCTGGTGAACGTGGTCGGGAGCACGATCGCGCGGGAAGTGGACGGCGGCATTTACCTGCACGCCGGGCCCGAGATCGGCGTGGCGAGCACCAAGGCGTTTACCAGCCAGATCGCCGCCCTGGCGCTGCTCACCCTCAAGCTCGGCCGCCTCCGTGCGCTCTCGATCCTGCAGGGGCGGGAGGTGGTGCGGGCGCTGGGCCGGCTGCCGGAGCTGGTCGAGCAGGTACTGGCCGGGGCACCGGAGGTGGAGCGCATCGCCGAGCGCCTGGTGCGGGCCGGCAACGTGCTCTACCTGGGCCGGGGCTACAACTTCCCCGTCGCCCTCGAGGGGGCGCTGAAGCTCAAGGAGATCAGCTACATCCACGCCGAGGGCTACCCGGCGGCCGAGATGAAGCACGGCCCCATCGCCCTGATCGACGATCTCATGCCCGTCGTGTTCATCGCGCCGCGCGACGCGGTCTACCAGAAGGTCGTGACCAACGTCGAGGAAGTGAAGGCGCGCGGCGGGCGGGTGATCGCCATCGTCACCCGGGGAGACACGGGCGTCGCCCGGCTCGCCGATCACAAGATCGAGATCCCCGAGACCCTGGATCTGCTGACCCCAGTGCTCACCGTGCTGCCGCTGCAGCTGCTCGCCTATTACATCGCGGTCCGGCGCGGCTGCAACGTGGACCAGCCGCGAAATCTCGCGAAGAGCGTGACGGTGGAGTGAGCAGCGTCCGGGGAGGGGCGGGGTGCGGGTAGTCCTCCAGCGCGTGTTCCGGGCGGAGGTCCGCGTAGACGGCCGGGTCACCGGGAAGGTCGGGACCGGGCTCGTCGTCCTCGCGGGGTTCGCCCCCGGCGACACCGAAGACACCCTCCAGTGGATGGCCGAGAAGATCCTGACCCTGCGCATCTTCGGTGACGCCGAGGGGAAGACGACCCTGGCGTTGGGCGACGTCGGCGGCGGGCTGCTCGTCGTGTCGCAGTTCACCCTCTACGGCGACGCCCGCAAGGGCCGGCGCCCGAGCTTCGTGGACGCCGCGCCGCCGGAGGCGGCAGCGCCGCTGTACGAGCGCTTTGTGGCCGTGCTGCGCGAGCGCAGCGGCGGGGCTCCCGTCGAGACGGGCGTGTTCGGTGCGATGATGGACGTGGAGCTGGTCAACGCGGGGCCCGTCACCCTGCTGCTCGAGCGATGACGACCGAGCGGGCGCTCGTGCTGGCCAGCGGCAGCCCGCGCCGCCGGCAGCTCCTCGAAATGCTGCGCATCCCCTTCCGCGTCATCGCCCCGGACGTGGACGAGCGTGTGCGGCCGGGCGAGCCGCCCGAGGCCTACGTCACCCGGGTCTCGCGGGCGAAGGCCGAGGCGGTGGTGGCGCAGGCGCCGGGAGATGTGGTGCTGGCGGCCGACACGACGGTGGTGCTGGGCGGGCGGATCTTCGGCAAGCCCACGTCGCCGGCGGACGCCGTCACGATGCTGCTGGGTCTGCAGGGCCGGACGCACGAGGTCGTGACGGCGGTGGCCGTGGCCCGCGACGGCGAGCTCGTCCAGGCGCTCGACGTCTCGCGCGTCACGTTCCGGCCCGCGGACCGCGCGACGCTCGACGCCTACGTCGCGACCGGCGAGCCACTCGACAAGGCTGGCGCCTACGCGATCCAGGGATTGGGCGCGCCGCTGATCGAGCGCGTCGAGGGAGACTTCTTCGGTGTGATGGGGCTGCCGCTCCGGCTCGCCCTGGACCTGCTGGCGCGCTTCGGTCGGCCCTACCGCTTCACCCGGTAGACGGGGAGGCGCTTGGCCTTGCCCTTGACCTGGATCGGGTCGAGGGTCTCCACCTTGGGTGGCTTCTTGAGCGCCTTGTAGAACGGCTCCGAGATCAGGATCTGGTTGGGGCCAGCCGAGTCGCACAGCCGGCTGGCCGTGTTCACAGCGTCTCCGATGACCGTGTATTCGAGCCGCCGGTCCGAGCCGATGTTGCCGGCGAAGACCTCGCCGAAGTTGATTCCGATCTTGACCTCCAGCGGCCGCCGGCCCTTGGCCTGCCACCGCTCGTTGAGCTGCTCCAGCACCTCGAGCTGACCGAGGGCGCACGCCATGGCGCGATCGGCGTCGTCCTCGTGGGCGATGGGCGCCCCCCACAGCGCCAACAGGGCGTCGCCGATGAACTTGTCGAGCGTGCCGCCGTGCGCGAAGACGATCTCCACCATCTCCGTGAAGTACTCAGTGAGCAGCGTGGCGATGTCGTCGGGGTCCATGGACTCCGCCAGCGGGGTGAAATCGCGGATGTCCGAGAAGAAGATTACGACGGAGCGCTTCTCGCCTCCCACCTTGATGGCGCCCTCCTGCTGGGCGATCTGCGCGGCGACGTTCGGCGCGAAATAGCGCTCGAAGTTCGAGAGCACCACCGCCTCGCGCTGGACGCGCTCGGAGAGCTGCGAGTTTTCGATGGCGAGGGCGGTGAGGTTGCCGAAGCCCATCAAGAAGTTCAGGTCCTCGTCGGTGAACGAGTTGGTCGCGGTCTGGTTGTCGACGTAGATGATGCCCAGGGCCTTCTGGTCGGAACCCAGGAGCGGGGTGCACATGGCGCTGCGCACGCTCTGAATGACGATCGACTTCCCCTTGAAGCGGTCGTCGGCGGCGGCGTTGTCCGACAGTATCGCCACGCGCTCGTCGATGGCCTTGCGGGCGATCGACTGGGGCACGTGCCGGGCCGCGCTCAGGTCGCCGGTGCGGCTGCGGGAGCCCCGCGGGACCGGGACCAGCTCGCCCGACTTGTCGTCGAGCAGCAGGATCGACACCCGATCGACGTTCATGATCTGGAAGGTGAAGTCCACCACCTTCTCGAGCAGGCTGTCGAGATCGCGGGCCTTGGACAGCTCCATGGCGATCTCGAACAGCTTCAACAGCTTCTCCACCCGCCGGTCGGCCTGCGACTGAGCCTGGAGTTTGATGTGCGACTCACCGTGCAGCTTGTCGATCACGATCGCGGGGACGCCGCCCGAGGACGGCACCTGCACCTGCCGCACGATGGTCCCCGGGGGCGGGGCGCGCAGCGGCGTCGCCTGCGAGTCGCGGGGGGGCAGGGGGGGCCGCTGGGTGGGCGCCGTGACCTCTTTCACCCGGAAGGCGACCTTGCCGAACGTGATGACGTCGCTCGGGCCGGCCTCCGCCTCGGTGACGCGCGCGCCGTTGACGAACGTCCCGTTGGACGAGTTGAGGTCCTTGACCCGTACACCCGTGCCGGTGAGGAAAACCTCCGCGTGGCGGCGGGAGATGGTGGGATCGTAGATGGGAACGTCGCTCGTCACGGCGCGGCCGACGACGAACGTGCGCCCCAGCTGCAGGTCGATCGCCTGTTCGCCCGATGTGCTTACCAGCTTGAACACAGCGCGAACAATATAGGTCAGCCGGCGGTCTTGGCGAGGGCCAGGGCGCGCAGCACCACGCGCGCCTTGGCCTCGGTCTCCGCGAACTCCCGTGCGGGATCGGAATCGGCCACGATCCCGGCGCCCGCCTGCACCAGCACGCGGTCGGGCAGCACGAGGGCCGCCCGAATCGCGATCGCCGTATCGAGCGTGCTGGCGCCCCAGCCGACGTAGCCCACGGCGCCCGCGTAGGGCCCGCGTCGCTCGGGCTCGAGCTCGTCGATGATCTCCATGGCGCGGACTTTGGGCGCGCCCGTGACTGTCCCGGCCGGAAAACACGCCCGGAGTGCGTCGAGCGCGTCGCACCCCGGCCGCAGGCGGCCGCGCACTTCGCTGACCAGGTGCTGGACATCCGAGTACCGCTCGAGCGCCAGCAGCTCAGTGACGTGCACGGTGCCGTAGGTCGAGACGCGGCCGGCGTCGTTGCGGCCCAGATCCACGAGCATCAGGTGCTCGGCGCGCTCCTTCTCGTCGGTGCGCAACGCCTCGGCGAGCATCGCGTCGTCCGCCTGCGTGGCGCCCCGCGGGCGAGTGCCGGCGATCGGCCGGACCGTCACCTCGCCGCCCTCGACCCGCACCAGCGCCTCGGGCGAGCTTCCGACGAAGGCGAAGTCGTCGAGGCTGAGGTAGAACAAGTAGGGCGCCGGGTTGAGGGCCCGCAGGTAGCGGTACAGACGCAGCGGATCGACGGTCCCGGCCACGGTCTGGCGCCGGGACAGCACGGTCTGAAACGCGTCGCCCGCGCGGATGTGCTCGAGGATCCGGCCCACATCGCGCTCGAAGGCCTCGCGGGAATAGCTGGAGGAGGAGGCCACGGGCGCCGGATCGGCGCGTAGCGCGAGCGGCGCCAGCGGCTGCGGGCCCTGGAGGCGCCACACGAGCTCATCGAGCCGGGCTTCGGCCGCGTCGAGCAGCCGCGCCCGCTCGCGGGACGGCGCGCCGCGCGGGACCTCCGCGTTGGCCACGACGATCGCCCGCCCGTACAGATTGTCGATGATCACCAGGCTGTCGGCGATCATCAGTACCGCGTCGGGCAAACCCAGCGGGTCTGGCGGCGGGTGGGGCAGCCGCTCGACCGTGCGCGCGAGATCGTACCCCAGGTAGCCGACCGCGCCGCCAGTGAATCGGGGGAGCCCCGGGACCTCGAGAGCCGGCAGCTCGCGAAGGCGCCGGGCCAGGTGCCCGATCGGGTCGTCGGTTTCGCCGGCCGGCCGCCATCCGCCCGCCGCGCTCCACCGCTCCACGGCCCGGCCGCGGTAGCGCCACACCTCCTTCGGCTCGGTGCCGAGAAACGTGTAGCGCGCCCAGCGCTCGCCCCCCACCGCGGACTCCAGGAGGAATCCGAACGGCGGGCGCGACACTTTGGCGAAGGCGGCCACGGGCGTGTCGGTGTCGAGCACCAGCTCGCGGGCGAGCGGCACCACGCCGCCGTGCTCCGCGCGGACCAGCGCCGCCGCGAGGTCGATCACTTCAGGGCCGCGATGAGATGCGCGCCCGACGCGTCGAGGGCGCTCTGGAGCGTCATTGCCGCTGGATGGCTCGAGTTGCGGCTCGCCACCCACGCGCCCGGGTCGCGCTCGAACCAGAGCTCGAGCGCCTGCTCGAAGGCGGCCTCCGTGGGGTAGCGCGCGCTCGAGTCGTACACGCTGGGATCGCCGTACTGGGCGTAGCTGAGCCTCATCGTCGGCGTGCTCGACGAGCGGAAGACCAGGCTCGGCGGGCCGACCGTGAAGCCGTAGGTGCCGGACGCCAGGGCCACGCTGACGAGCACGGTGCAGGTGTCGCACACCAGGAGGCCGTTCACCTGTGCGATGCTGCGCGGCGGGAACGTGAATTCCGCGAACAGCGTGGTCGCCGGATCGCGGTGCCGGATCTCGAACGTGCGCAGCAGGTTGTTCTTGACGGAGAACACGGACGTCGGCGTGGGCGCGAAGGTCGAATCGACCCGGGCCAGGGCGAGGAGCGCGGTCCGAGGCGTGCCCCCGGGTCCCGAGCCGCCGTCGCTCCCGCACGCGCCGGCGAGCAGCGCGGCGCTTGCCGCGGCCCACAGCCGCCGTGAGATTACCGGAGCATGCATCCGCTCTCCGCGCGCCTCCGCTCCATCGTCCTTGCCGCCCCCGCCCCCGTGCTGGCCGCGGTGCTCGCCGGCGCGTGGGTCCCCGCGGCCGCGCAGG
>CAZVSO010000144.1:5688-7771 GCA_964629425.1 uncultured Gemmatimonadaceae bacterium | reverse complement strand
GTCTCCGCGGAGCCCGGCGCGCCGGCTAGCTGGACCTTGAGCCGCAGATCTCCGTACGCGTGGACCGTTTCGACCGCCCGCGTGTCTTGGGCGATGACCCCCGCGGTCTTCTCCCCGGTGACCCGTGCTTCCGACGTGACGGCGCGCACGGCGGTGATCTCCACTTTGCCCAGCGGCTCGACGCCGTCCGTGCGCTTGGCCCCCTGAGGGTAGACCGACCAGGTGGAGCCGACGGTCATCCCCAGGGCCGCACCGGCGGCGAGGGTGACGGTGTCGCCGGAGCGGGCGGTGACGCGCACGAATCGCATCGGCTCGAGGTCCGCGACGCCGAAGATCTCGCGATCCGCCCGCCCTTCCATCTGCGGGTGCTGGTTCGAGTTCGCGGCGTTCACGCCGGCGGCGGCCCGCTCGAACACGTCGCGATAGCTGGTGCCGGGGGTCGCCTGGCGCAGCTGCTGCGTGAGAAAGTACGTCAGCGCGCCGTGCACCACCGTCCCGCCGCCTTCCGGGGGGCGGTACTCGAAGGACGTCTCCTCGTCCCGGCATCCCGCGAGCAGGACGTACTGGTCGGCCAGGGGCATCCAGCCGCTCGGCCCGGACTCGCGAATCGCCTGGCGTTGGGCTTCGGGAATGGGTGACGGCGGCAGCTCCGCGACCGGCCGGGTATCGGGCGCCACCGAGCGCGACTTCACGCCGAACGCGTCGCGCGTGATCGTCCCCGAGTGACAGGAGTCGAAGATCATGGTGGTGTAGGAGGTCTTCTTGCCCAGCTCCAAGAGCCTCAGGTGAATCTCATCGTCGGTGATGTCCCGGTTCACACCCCAGCGCCCCTCGCTGTCGAACGGCATGATCGTCTCGTCCAGGCCGTCCGGCTCGTCGCCCTCGCGATCGGTCATCTGGGAGCCGTGGCCGGCGTAGTGGATGACGACGATGTCGTCCTGGCCGGTCCGCCCCACGAGCGCATCGAGCGCCGCGAGAATGGCGTCGCGGGTGGCCTGCCCGTCGGCCAGGAGCGCCATGTTGTCCGGCGGGAACCCGAAGTTGTCTTGCAGGATGCTCCGCATCAGCTGGACGTCGTTCACGCACCCTTCGAGCTGCGTGAGCTTGGGGTACTTGTCGATGCCGATGAGCAGGGCGCGCTTGGTGCGGCGATCAGTGGCGGTCGGCATTAGGCTCCAATCCCGATGGTTGGCACATGGGTCGGGCACGCCCGGGCGGGCTGCCCAGCCAGCCTACCATACCGGCTGAGCAGTCGCCACCCGAGACAATTCGTCACTTGCCGCCGCCCGGGGGCGGAGGAGGTGCTCCTTCACGACCGCCGCCCGGGGGCGGAGGCGGTGCTCCCTCGCGCCCACCGCCCGGCGGAGGGGGTGGTGCGCCCTCGCGCCCGCCGCCCGGGGGCGGAGGGGGTGCTCCCTCGCGTGACTTCTTGTCCACCATGTTGGCTTCCCTCGGCTCGGTCATGTGACACCCCCTGTGATTATGAAGATGCTACTGCGTGGGCAACCTCCCCCCCCGGCCGCCGCGGAGTGCAGCGAGCCGGTTCTGATAGCGCGACGCCAGGTCGGCATCGCCGAGCGCAGCGGCAGCCTCGGCCCTGAGCCTCAAGCTCTCCGGCAGGTACAGTGTATAGATCAGCGGCCATGCGGAGTCAAACACACTGGCAACGTCGATGGCCCGCCGGAACTCGCCTCGAGACATCAGCAGTCGGACCAGCTGGAGACGCTCACTGCCGCGCGGGGCCGCCAGGTCCCAGGTGAGCAGGCCTCCGGGGAAGCCTTCGGACAACACCGCGCTGAACAGTTGCAGCGCTGCCGCGGTGTCGGCGCGCGCTAGGGCGACGTGTGCCAGCATCGCATGGGCGCCCAGCCGATCATAGGCCGATCCGCTCTGGCGCGCTCGTGCCTCGAAGTCGCGTCCGATCGCCGCGACGACATCCGGACGGCCGGCGTGAGCCTCCCAGAGTCCCAGTACCCACAGGCGCTCGCTATAGGGGCATTGCCGATAGTTCTCCCCGAACTCGATCGCATCGTGACGGGCGACGTCCGTGGCCCGATCACCGAAGGGGGGAACGAGCGGCGCC
>CAZVSO010000144.1:0-5678 GCA_964629425.1 uncultured Gemmatimonadaceae bacterium | reverse complement strand
AGAAGAAGTTCAGGCCGAGGAAGCCGAGCGCGGCGGCCGCCAGACCGCTCCACAACCCTCCGAGCGCCGCAGCGACGACCACCGCGAGCAGGTAGAGCGACGAACCGCCCAGGCCGCGCGCAATTGCGGAATCGACCTGGGCCGTGGCTTCGGCCACCCGGCCCTGCGCTAGCAGGATGCTCTGCAGGCCGACCACCGCGATCCCACGCCGAGCTGCACCCCACGCGTCCGTGGCCGTATCGCCCTGCAGGACCGCCGTGAACGCCTGGAGTGCGCAGGGCAGCTGCGACGCCGCGCCCTTCAACTGGTTGCCGGCCGAGAGGAGGGCGAGCGGGTGCACACGGGCTCGCCGCCGCCAGTCCTCCGAGGCGGGACCGCGCCGCACGCACGCGTCCATGATTCTGACCTGCTCGGCGAGCATCGTATCCGGGTCAGCCGCCAGGAACTGGTGGAGGATCGGTTGGGCCTTCTCGATCTCCCCTCTGCGGAGTCGGATCTCGATCAGGTGGAGCAGCAGATTCGTGGCCTGGGGATCGAGCCGATGCGCCTGCTCGAAGGCCGCCTCCGCGAGCGAATCGAGATTGCCGGCCTCCGGCAGGAGATGGGTATAGACCTCGCCCAGCTGCATCCAGGCCACCGCCATCTCCGGGTCCAACGCCAGTGCCTGGCGGAACCTGCTCGCCGCCGAATCCGCTTCGCCATTCAGGTAGGCCCGGTACCCGCTGGCGAAGTGGGTGTAGCGCGGCGACATCCGCTGCCTGGTGGCCACGTGGATGAGCGAGGCGGCCTCACTGGGATGGTGATTCCAGGTCGCCGCCTGTGCGCCCCGGATCGCGGCGAGCCCGAACGAGGAATCGGCCTTGACCGCGTCCCGGTAATGCGTCAGTGCATCGGAGAGGTGCACCCGTCGGAACGCGGCCTCCCCCAGCAGGAAGCTCGCGACCGCCGCGGGGGCGCGCTCCTTCCATTCCGCGGCGACGTCCGGCGCGCCGGCCGGGATGAGCGTGGGAAGCAGCTCGTTTACCGCACGTAACGCCAGGCGCCACGCGTCGGTGGCCGGGCCGGTGGCTGTGCCGCGGGCGGCGATCGAGTCGCCCCGGACGTCCTGCAGCTCGAGGAAGACGTCGGTCGAGTCGCCCCGCGCCACCAGCCGGCCTGTCAGATAGAACGCGCATCGCTTGGACCGGGCGAGCGAGCGGGCCATGGTCAGGGTGAGGGTCCGGATGTTCTCGCGACGCTCTTGATCGAGGAGCGGCCACGCGTCGATCCAGCGCAGCGGGCCGGTCCCGTCGAGAGCGCTGCCGATCATGGTGGCCACGTCCTCGCCGATCGTCCGTGGGCCGGGGAAGTCGCCCGGGACCACGAGCGGATAGACGATGATCCGATTCGGATCGGGCGGCCCGGGGCCCGGGAGCGCGACGCGCCAGACGAGCGCGGCCACGCCGAGCGCGGCGGCGGCGAGCGCCGCGACCAAGCGGGAACGGCGCCGAAAGCCGACGGCCGACGCCTGCTCGGCAGTGTCGATCCGCCGCAGCGCTTCCTTGAACTCGCCCGCGCCGGGGTAGCGGTCGGCGGGCACCTTGGCCATCGCCTTCACGATCGCGCGTTCCAGCGACGGGCTCACCGTGTCGCGCACCGTCCGCAGGCTCGGCACCGCGTCCACCGAGTGCCGGGCCAGCACGGCCTGCGCCGTGGCGCCGGTGAACGGCGGCTGGCCCGCGAGCACCTCGTACAGCACGCAGCCCAGGCTGTAGATGTCGCTGCGCGCGTCGATCTTGCCGCCCGCCGCCTGCTCGGGGCTCATGTAGTTCGCCGTGCCGACCGCGAGCCCCGTCACGGTGAGCTTGTCGCTCCCGACGGCGTCCAACGCCCGGGCGATGCCGAAGTCGGCGAGCACCGCGTGGCCGTGCGCGAGCAGGATGTTGCTCGGCTTGATGTCGCGGTGCACGAAGCCCTGGCCATGCGCGTACGCGAGCGCGTCCGCGACCTCGCCTACGATGTCCAGGGCGTCCTCGATGGGGAGCTGCTGCTCGCGCTCCAGGCGCTGCGCCAGCGTTTCGCCCTCGACGTAGGGCATCACGTAGAAGAGGAGCCCCTCGGTCTCACCCGAGCCGAGCACCGGCAAGATGTTGGGATGCTGGAGGTGGGCGGTGATCCTGATTTCGCGGGCGAACCGCTCCCCACCGAGGAGCGAGGCCAGCTCGGGGCGCAGCACCTTCACGGCCACGCGGGAGCCGTGCTGGAGATCTTGGGCGAGGTACACCGTGGCCATCCCACCCCGCCCGAGTTCCCGCTCGATCTGGTAGCGCTCAGCGAGAACGCCGGTCCTGCCCGCCGAGGTGTCGGCCACAGTATCTCCGGGGGAAGCGAAGGCAGCACGAAACGCTAGTGTTCAGCTGCCGGGTTAGCTAGACCGGCGGGCAATCAACAGGCCCGAGCAGGGAGAAGGGGGAACGGCCGCGTCCCGCAGTACCCCTCCCCCGTCCCCCGTCCCTAGTTGGTCTTCAGGTACACCCGCCCGTCCGCGCTGAACCGATCCCCCTGGAGCTGCACCTCGAACGCCATCTGTCCCTGCCGGCCCTTCAGGACCAGGGTGCTGCCGATCACCGTGTAGGAGCCCTGATCGCTGTTGGCGCTCGCGCCGCCCGCGGCGCCGGCCCCGCCGCCGGACGGCGTCGCCACCATGACCGACGTGGACGACTCCCAGGCAAAGTTCCCGCGCCCGTCGAACGTCACAAACTCTTCGTGGCTGCGCGAGGCGCTGCCCGTCACCGAGCCGCCACCATCGGCCTTGCCGGCGTAGTACATCCACTTCCCCGCGAGCGCCGCGACGGCCTGCTGGTTCACCTGGGGCGCCTGCGCCTGCACGCTCGCCGCGACCCGCTCGACCGTGGCGCGCAGCTGTGTCATCTGCTCCGGTGTGGTCATCCCCAGCACCCCGAAGCCGGTGCCGTGGGGTGTGAGTATGGCCACGTAGCGGCCCTGCACTGCCCGCCCCGTCTGATCCTGGCTCGCGTAGGTCGCCGTCAGCGCGCGCATGCCGGCGATCGTCTGCTGGGACGGCTGCTCGACGGGCATGGCCTGGAGGTTCATGGATTGATAGAACTTCGACAGATCGGCCACCATCTCCTCGAAGCTCGCGTACAAACCGGTGGCGACGAAGATCGCCCCCGCCTGGGTCGTGGACGCGAGCACGTGCACGCGGCCGAGGTTCTGCCCCAGCTGCCAGCCCGCGGGGACCGCGTAGCGGATGTTCCAGCCGGGGAACGACGAGCCGCCCGGAGCCTGGGCCGCGGCGTCAGGGACCACGAGCGACAGCGCGACGAGCGAAGCGAGGACGGGGCGCATAGGCCCTCCAGGCGGGAAGTGAGGGGAGGCCGGGCGGGGCGGCCCGGCACCCGTTAGAGATGGACCCGGTGGGGGGGCCCCGTCAATATGTGGCGGCGCCGCAGCGGGTGACGGCGGCTGCACCGGGGCTCCTTGGGCCGCCACGCCGGCGGACAATTCAGCGCCCGTTTTTCGGTGGACGCCACGACCGCGTCTTCGTAGGTTCACGCCATGACCAAACCGGCCACGCCCCGGCTCCCATCCATCGCCGAGATGGAGGCGGCCTATCAGCAACGGGATGCGTCCTACGATGGGGTGTTCTACCTCGGCGTCCGAACGACCGGAATCTTCTGCCGTCCCTCCTGCCCCGCGCGGAAGCCACTCAGCAAGAATGTCGAATTCTTCCACGCTGTGAAGGATGCGATGTTCGCCGGATACCGCCCCTGCAAGCGCTGCCGGCCGCTGGAGGTGCCGGGCGCGCATCCGGAGTGGGTGAGCGGGCTGATCGCGCGCCTGGAAAAGGAGCCGGAGCGGCGCATCCGGGACCAGGATCTCCGCGCGGCGGGTATCGAGCCTGAGCGCGCCCGGCGCTATTTCCAGCAGCGCTACGGCATGACCTTTCACGCCTTCGCCCGAGGATACCGGCTCCGGCGCGCCTTTGAGCAGCTGCGCCGCGGCGCCGATCTCGATGAGGTGGCTATGAGTCACGGGTTCGAATCACACAGCGGTTTTCGCGATGCCTTTGGCCGCCTGCTGGGTCACGCGCCCGGCCAGAGCCAGTCGGTCGATTGCGTCACCGTGAGCTGGCTGGACACTCCGGTGGGCCCGCTGGTGGCCGGCGCGACCGACCAGGGCGTCTGTCTGCTCGAATACAGCGATCGCCGCAGTCTCGAGGCCCAGCTCGAGGGCGTGCGGCAGCGGTTGGGCCCCGTGCTCCCAGGCACGCATCCCCTGTTCGACCAGCTGCGGTCCGAGCTGGCGGAGTATTTCGAAAGGAAGCGGCGCGAGTTCACGCTGCCGCTCGTGTATCCGGGAACGCCGTTTCAGGTGAAGGTGTGGGATGCGCTGCGACTGATCCCGTACGGCGAGACCTATTCCTACGAAAAACTCGCGTGGTCGGTCGGTGCGCCAGGGGCCCAGCGCGCGGTGGGACACGCCAACGGCCTCAACCGCCTGGCGATTCTGATTCCCTGCCATCGAGTAGTCAACAAGGACGGCAAGCTCGGCGGCTACGGCGGCGGGCTGTGGCGCAAGCAGCTGCTGCTGGACCTGGAGCGAGGGGAGCAAACGGCGCTCGCGTTGGTTCCCGGGCAAGCGTAGGCCGCGTGCCCGGCGACAGCCCGGGAGCCCAGGCCGACTCGGTGCGCCCGGTGTCCCGGGACTGGCGTCCGTTGGCGGCCGCTCTAGTCGCGGTGTGCCTCTGGGCCTCGGCCTTCGTCGGCATTCGGGCCGCGAGCCGCACGATCTCCCCGGGCGCACTGGCCTTGGGGCGGCTGTTGATCGGAAGCGCCTTGCTCGGAGCCCTCCTGCTGCGCCGCGACGTCGTCCGCCCGTCGCGGGGCGACCTCGGGCTCCTGCTCATCGCGGGTGTGCTGTGGTTCGGCTTGTACAACGTCGCGCTCAACACGGCCGAGCGTGTGGTCGACGCGGGGACGGCCGCGATGATCATCAACATCGCCCCCCTCATGATCCTGGCGCTGGCGGCGATCTTCCTGGGCGAGCGGATGACGCCCGCCTTGCTGCTCGGCGGCGCGGTGGCGTTCGCGGGAGTGCTGGTGATCGGGCTCGCCACGGCCTCAGGACGCGCGCCGTCGTCCGGCATGCTCCTCAGCGTCCTGGCCACCGCCGCGTCCGCGGCCGGGGTGGTGGCGCAGAAGCCGGTCCTCGCTCGCCTCTCCGCCATTCAGGTGACGTGGACGTGCTGTGCGATCGGCGCGCTCTGCTGCCTGCCATACGCGCCGGCGCTGGTGCGTGACGTCCGTGCCGCCGAGCCCGCGGATCTCGCGTGGATGGTCTATTTGGGCGTCTTCCCGACGTCGGTGGCCTTCACGACGTGGGCGTACGCGCTGGCCCGAGGCACGGCGGGCCGCCTGGCCGCCATGGCCTACCTCGTCCCGCCTATCACCATCGGGATGAGCTGGCTGATCCTGGACGAGACACCGAAGGCCGTCGCGGTTCTCGGCGGGGTGCTCTGCCTGGCAGGGGTCGTCTTCGCCCGCAGGACTTCCCGACCCGGACTGAGGTGAGTTGGCACAAAAGGGCCGCCCCGTTCCCGGAGCGACCCCTCCCCCGTCCCCCGTCCCCCGTCCCCCGAATTTCACAGGCCCGGCAGGACTTGAACCTGCAACCCC
>CAZVSO010000143.1:256-7777 GCA_964629425.1 uncultured Gemmatimonadaceae bacterium | reverse complement strand
ACGGGCCGGGGGTGGCGCCCGAGGTCCGCGCCCTGCTGTTCGAGCCCGGCGTCACCACCAAGACCGGCGGCTGGGGGATCGGCCTGGCGCTGGCGCGCCGCATCGTCGAGGACCAGCACGACGGGCGGCTGCGCTACGAGGGGAGCCCCGCGGGCACGATCTTCGTGCTCGAGTTCCCGCTGGTGCGCACGTCGGGCGGGTACCCCCTTCCCCCGTCCCCAACGTGACCCTGGCGCTCAACGCCGCCCAGCGATCCGCCGTCGAGCATCCCGGCGGACCGCTGCTCGTGCTCGCCGGCGCGGGCTCGGGCAAGACCCGCGTCCTCACCGCGCGGATCGCGCACCTCATCGCGGCGGGAGGCGTGCCGCCGCAACGGCTCTTCGCCGTGACGTTCACCAACAAGGCCGCCGGCGAGATGCGCGCCCGCGTGGCGGCGCTGCTGGGCGCCGACCCGCGCGGGCTGTGGATCGGGACGTTCCACTCGCTGTCGGCGCGCCTGCTGCGGCGCGAGGCGCCGCTGCTCGGCTTCGGCCCCAACTTCACGATCTACGACGTCGAGGACAGCCAGGGGGTCATCAAGCGGATCCTCGAGCAGCGCGGGCTCTCGGCCAAGGCCTATCCCCCGCGCGCGCTGCACTCCCTCATCTCGGGCGCCAAGAACCGGCTCGTCACGCCCGAGGAGTTCGCAGCCCAGGCCGAGAGCCCGCTCGCGCGCGTGGCGGCCGACGCCTACGCCGCGCTGGGACCCGCGCTGCAGCAGGCGAACGCCCTGGATTTCGACGACCTGCTGCTCTTCCCGCTCGAGCTGTTCGCGCGGCATCCCGATCGGCTGGCGTACTGGCGCCGGCGGTTCGACCACGTGCTGGTCGACGAGTTCCAGGACACCAACGCCGCGCAATACCGCCTGGTGCGACACCTGGCGAGCGAGCACCGCAACCTCTGCGTCGTGGGCGACGATGACCAAGCGATCTACGGCTGGCGCGGCGCCGACGTGCGGCACATCCTCGCGTTCCAGCAGGATTTCGCCGGCGCCGCGGTCATCCGCCTGGAGCAGAACTACCGCTCCACGCAGATCATCCTCGACGCCGCGAACGGCGTGATCGCC
This sequence comes from uncultured Gemmatimonadaceae bacterium, assembly GCA_964629425.1. Classification (GTDB taxonomy): domain Bacteria; phylum Gemmatimonadota; class Gemmatimonadetes; order Gemmatimonadales; family GWC2-71-9; genus CAZVSO01. The sequence continues at coordinate 6,672 of CAZVSO010000143.1, read as the reverse complement.
GAGAACCGGCAGCGACTGGGCAAGACCCTGTTCACCGCGCGCCAGGGCGGCGCGCCGGTGGTGCTGCTCACCGCGGCCGACGAGCGCGACGAAGCCGAGTGGCTGGCGGCCGAGGTGGCGCGGCTGGCGGCGGAGGGCGACGTGCCGTACGAGGGCATGGCCGTCCTGTACCGCACCAACGCCCAGTCGCGGCCGCTCGAGGAAGCGTTCCGCATGCGCGGCATCCCCTATCGTCTGGTGGGCGCCACGAGCTTCTACGAGCGGCGCGAAGTGAAGGACCTGCTCGGCTACCTGCGGCTGCTCGCCAACCCCGCCGACGACGAGGCGTTCTTGCGCGTGGTCAACGTGCCGCGGCGCGGGATCGGCGACTCGTCGCTCGCCGCCCTGGCGCAGACGGCGGTGCGCTGGCGCCAGCCGTTGCTCGAGGCCGCGCGCGCGGCCGACCGGGTGCCCGAGCTACGACCCAACGTGCGCCAGGCACTCACGGGCGTCGCCGCCCTCGTCGACCGGCTGCGCGAGACGTGGGGACGATCGGACCCGGCCACCGCGCTGGAGCAGATCGTCGCGGCCACACACTACGAGCAGTACCTGGCGGAGGAGGGCGCGGAGGGCATCGAGCGACTCGACAACGTGGCGGCGCTGGTCGCGGGGGCGGCGGAGTGGGCGGAGGTGGAAGAAGATACGGGAAACGGGAAGCGGGAAACGGGAAACGCCGAAGGCGAAGCGGGGGACCCGCAGGGCGAGGAGGCGACTCCCATCGAGCGCTACCTCACCCAGGCGGCCCTGCTCGCTCCCGTGGACGAAGCGGACCGGGCCAGTAGGAAAGCTGGCAAGGACGCCCGGGGCGTGACCCTGATGACGGTGCACATGGCCAAGGGGCTCGAGTGGTCCGTGGTGGCGCTGGCGGGACTCGAGGACGGACTCTTCCCGCTGGCGCGGGCGGCGGGCGAGCCGGGCGGGCTGGAGGAAGAGCGCCGGTTGTGCTACGTGGGTCTCACGCGCGCCAAGGAAAACCTGTATCTCTCATGGGCGCGCACGCGCTACCGCAGCGGCCGGCTGGAGCTGTCCGAGCCGTCGCGCTTCCTCGAGGCGCTGCCGGCGACCGAGGAGCGCAGCACCACGCCGCTGTGGCATCGGGGGCCGCGGTCGACCAGGCGCGCGGCCGCGCGCGCGGCGTGGCGCGACGCCGAGGTCGAGACCGCGGTGGAATTCCCCGAGGAGCCGTCGCAGGACGCGCCACGCTACCGGGCGGGGGAACGGGTGCGCCACCGGAAGTTCGGTGGCGGCGTGGTCCGCGCCGTGGCGGGGCAGGGGCGCGGCCTCAAGGTGACGGTCGAGTTCGACGACGCGGGGATCGGCACCAAGCAGCTGCTCGTGGTGTACGCCGGGCTCGAGCGCGAGTGGGAAGGGGAGGGACAGGGCGCATGAGTGTGTCACGCGACGAAGTGCTGCGGATCGCCCGCCTGGCGGAGCTGGCCGTGGACGCGGACGCGCTGCCCACCCTGGTGGAGCACCTGTCGCGCATCCTCGACTACGTCGCGCAGCTCAACGCCGTGCCGGGCGGTGAGGGCGTCAAGCCGTTCATCCCCGGGCCCGACGCCATCCGGTTCCGCGCCGACGAAGTGAAGCCCTGGCCCCTCGCCTTCGGCCCGGCCGAGATGGCGGCCGCGTTCCGGAACGGGTTTTTCGTGGTGCCGAAGCTCGCGGCCTTCGAGGAGCCGGAGTGAGCGACGGCAAGGAGGCGCTCGCGGCCGCCCGTACGGTGGCCGACCGCATCCGGCGCACCCGGCGCCTGAACGCCATGCTCACGCCGCCGCGGGAGCTGCGCCAGTCGCTGCTCGCGCAGGCGGCGGCGACCCATCCCTCGGGCGTGCTGTACGGCATGCCGGTGGCGGTCAAGGACAACATCTGCACCCTCGAGTTCACGACCACCTGTGGCTCGAGAATCCTGGAGGGATACCGCTCTCCCTATGACGCGACGGCCGTGGCCCGGCTGCGGGGGGCGGGCGCGCTCATCGCGGGCAAGACCAACTGCGACGAGTTCGGCATGGGGTCGTCCACCGAGCATTCGGCCTACGGGCGGACGCTCCACCCCACGGACAAGCACCGCGTCCCGGGCGGCTCGTCGGGTGGCTCGGCGGCGCTGGTCGGGGCGGGGGTCGTGGCGGCGGGGCTGGGCTCGGAGACCGGCGGATCGGTGCGCCAGCCCGCGGCGTTCTGCGGCGTGGTGGGGATCAAACCGACCTACGGCCGGGTCTCCCGCTACGGGCTCGTGGCCTTCGGCTCGTCGCTCGACCAGATCGGCGTCTTCGGGCGCAGCGTGCACGACGCGGCGCGGGTGCTGTCGGTCATCTCAGGGCGGGATCCGAAGGACTCGACGTGCGAGGACCGCGACCCGCTGCGGCTGCCCACCGTGCCTGAGAACCTGGACGGCTTCGTGATCGGCGTGCCGAAGGAGTACTTCCCGGCCGATCTCGATCCGGCGGTGCGGCGCGCCTGCGAGCGCGCCATCCGGATCATGAAGGAGATGGGCGCGGCGGTGCGCGAGGTGTCGCTGCCGCACACGGCGTACGCGGTGCCCACCTACTACATCATCGCGCCGGCCGAGGCCTCGGCCAACCTGGCGCGGTTCGACGGGGTGCGCTACGGCCCGCGGTTCGACGGCCATGCCGACGTGCGCGCGCTGTACCGCACCACGCGGGGAGAGGGGTTCGGGCCCGAGGTGCGGCGCCGCATCCTGATCGGCACCTATGTCCTGTCGTCCGGCTACTACGACGCCTACTACCGCAAGGCGCAGCAGCTGCGCGCGCTCATCGCCCAGGACTTCCGCAACGCGTTCGACCGCGGCGTGGACCTCCTGTTTACGCCCACCACGCCGACACCGGCGTTCAAGGCGGGCGAGAAGCTCGGCGACCCGGTGCAGATGTACCTGTCCGACATCTTCGTGGTCACGGCAAACCTCGCCGGGCTGCCGGCGATGTCGCTGCCGATCGGCCGGATCAAGGGGCTGCCGATCGGCGGGCAGTTCATTGGGCAGGCGTTCCTCGAGGACGAGATGCTCGAGGCGGCCTACGCCCTGGAGCGCGCCGTGCCCGCGACGCAGGAAGCGTGATGGCCACCGCGGGCGGCGGCTGGGAGACGATCATCGGGCTCGAAACGCACGTGCAGCTCGCCACCGTCTCGAAGATGTTCTGCGGCTGCTCCACGGCGTTCGGCGCGCCGCCCAACACCAACGTCTGTCCCGTCTGTCTGGGACTCCCCGGCGCGCTGCCCGTCGCGAACGAGCGCGCGCTCAAGCTCGCGGTCCGGGCGGCGGCGGCGCTGGGGTGCACGATACATCGCCGCAGCATCTTCGCGCGCAAGAACTACTTCTATCCCGACCTGCCCAAGGGCTACCAGATCTCGCAGTATGAGCAGCCGCTCGCGACCGGGGGCGCGCTCGCCTTCCTGTCGCCCGAGCGGGGCGTGGTGAGGGCGACCATCGTGCGCCTGCACGTCGAGGAAGACGCGGGGAAGCTGATCCACGACCGGGTACCCGGCGCCACGGCCGTGGACCTGAACCGCTCGGGCGTGCCGCTGATCGAGATCGTCACGGGGCCCGACTTCCGCTCGCCGCCGGAGGCGCGTGCCTACCTGCTCGCCTTGAAGCAGGTGCTCGAGTACGTCGAGGTGTCCGACTGCGACATGGAGAAGGGCAGCCTGCGCGTGGACGCCAACGTCTCGGTGCGCCGCGCGGGCGACCCCGCGTTCGGTACCCGGACCGAGGTCAAGAACATCAACTCCTTCGCCTACGTGGAGAAGGCGTTGACGCTCGAGCGTGACCGCCAGATCGCGCTCCTCGAGTCGGGCGGGACGGTCGCGCAGCAGACCATGCTGTACGACGGCAAGGACAACCGCGTCCGGCCGCAGCGCGGCAAGGAAGAGAGCCACGACTACCGCTACTTCCCCGAGCCCGACCTGCCGCCGCTCGTGCTCGACGCCGAGTGGATCGCGGAGCAGCTGGCGCTGCTGCCGGAGCTGCCGGCGGTGCGGCGCGAGCGGTTCGTGGCGCAGTACGCGCTGGGCCAGCAGGACGCCGGCGTGCTCACCGCGATCCGGGCGGTGGCGGACTACTACGAGCACGTGGTGCGGGCGGGCGCCGAGTCCAAGGCGGCGGCGAACTGGGTGATGGGCGAGGTGCTGGCCGACGCGAAGGCCAACGGCGAGCGGCTGCGGGTGCCGCCGGGCGCGCTGGCGCAGCTGGTCGCCCTGGTGAGGGGCGGGACGCTGTCGCACCAGGCGGCCAAGCGCGTGTTCGCCGAGCTGGCGGAGAAGGGCGGCGAGCCACGCACCGTCGCCGAGGCGCTGGGGCTCGTGCAGGTCGCGGATTCGGGGGTGCTGGGTGGCTGGGTGGGCGAGGTGCTGGCCGCGCATCCGACCGAGGTGGCGCGCTACAAAGCGGGCGAGACCAAGCTCATGCCGTTCTTCATCGGGCAAGTGATGCGGGCGTCGCGGGGCAAGGCGGACCCGAAGCTGGCCCAGCGGCTGCTGGAGGAGCGGCTACCGGGGTAGGGCCCTCCACGGCCGCTGCGCCTGCGACGCCCGCCAGAAGTTGAGCGAGGGGTGCGGCAGCCCGAACTGTCCCTCGGCCGTGGCGGCGATGCGCTCGTCGTCCCGTCGCCCCGCCTGCGCCACCGCCTCGCGCCGCATGCGCTTCGCCAGCCCCAACGCCTGCGCGCCCGCGGGATCCAGCCGCCGCGCCGCTGCGTCCTCCTCCCCCAGGGTTTCCATCACGTACTCGAACGCCACGGCCATGTGACGCTCGACGTCCTCCGCGGGCAGGTCCCACCGGCTGATCTCGGCGATGGTCTCGAACGCCCGCTGCCAGCTCTGGCTCTCGGTGAGGTGCACCATCCCCCGGAACAGACGTCGGCTGGTCGCCACGCTGAACAGCGTGGGCGAGAGGATCTCATCCAGGTGGCCGTCACTGGCCGCGTGGTCGCGCTGGATCACGTCCTTCGCCTCGCGCGCGTACGCGTCGCCCAGATGGGTCTCGAGCCGGCTCTCCCAGTAGGAGTGGCCCAGCGCCGTGGTGGAGGACGTGAGGCACAGCTGCCGCGGCACGTAGAAATTGTGGGCCACCGTGTCGGCGGCGAGGTGTCCCAGGTACCCCAGCCCGAAAGCGCGCAACGGATCGCTGGGTGCCAGGTCCAGGATCTCCTGACCCACGTGCCACGCGTGGCAGTGGCGGCCGACCGGCGCGTACTTCTTCGCCATCGACGTGTCGGCCGCGATGTTGCCGTAGAGAAAGTCGAGCGGGAAGGCGCGCAGCAGGTCCGCGATCGCCGTGGGGAGCTGATGCAGGTTGGCGAGCACCGCTTCGCCGAGGTAGATGTGCGTCCCCGGGGTCCAGGCGTGCGCCGCGGACGGGAACAGGGCGAGCGCCAGCACGGCCACCCCGGCCGCAGCGAGCCAGTGCCGCCCCATCATTTGCGGCGGCGCGCCTTGGTGCGACGTCCCTTGACGAGCCGGCTGCCCCACTCCCACAGCGTCAGGCCGCGCCGCGCCTTACGCAGCCCCGCCGCTACGTCGAGCGCCGTATCCTCCACCTCTTCCTGCACTACGTCCAGCAGCGCGTCCACGTCGGCGAGCCGGGCCTCGGCCGCATCGGCCGCCCGCACGATCCGCAGCCGGATGTCCCGCGCCGTGCCCACGAGCGACTCGGTCTCGGCGCGGATCGTCGCGATGAGGTGCCGCACGTCGTTTACCGCGGGCCCGGCCAGCTGCTCGAACAGCCCGAAGAACTTGGTCGCCTGCCGCGCCGCAAGCACCAGCGCTACCGTCACGGCGACGATCGCCAGCGCGATCACCCCGAGGCTGATCGCCGTGACCATCCCCACCCAGGTCGGCATCATGGCCTAACCTTCACGGGCCGCGGCGGCCGCTGTCAACAGCCACGGCGCCGTCGCGAGCGCCAGCGCCGTGCCGAGCACGACGGTCGTGAGGAGCGCCGCGCCCCCGCTGAACGTCAGCATGAAGCTCAGCGCCAGGGCGACCGCGGTGAGGCCCTGGGCCGTCGTGGCCAGCCCGACGTTGGGTGCCACCTCGCTCAGGGCCAGCGCCTGGCGCGCGCTGCGCGCGAAGCCCCACTTCGCGGCGATGCGGACGCCGACGAGCAGTGGCACGGCGACGAGTAGGGCAGGGGTCGGCAGCCGCAGCCGTGCGCCGGCGAGAACGAGCAGCACGGCAGCCGCCGGGCGGGCCCCCGCGTCGAGCACGTGTCGCAGCCACCGTCCGTCCGCGCGCGACAGGAGTGCGATCATCGCCGCCGTGGCGGCGCAGACGACGAAGGGTGACAGGCCGGCGGCGTGGCCCCCGCCGGCAGTGAGGAGCAGCACGCCGGCCAGCACGAGCCCGCCATGGCGGGGCTCGGGCGA
>CAZVSO010000143.1:0-246 GCA_964629425.1 uncultured Gemmatimonadaceae bacterium | reverse complement strand
CGAGCGACGCGGGGCTGCGTCCGTCATACACTTCGGGCGAGAGCCGCACGAGCCAGAGACCGAGCAAGCCGGTGAGCGCTCCGGCGCCAGCCGTGGCCGCGAGCCAGCCGGCGGCGCCACCGGGTAGGGGGCTGGGCGGGTGCCGGACCGCGAGCACCAGCGCGAAAGCCAGCGCGCCAAGCGCCGTCTCGAGCAGGGCGACTCGCACCGCTGCGCGGGCGGCGCGCCGGCCGAGCCCTGCGTGGC
>CAZVSO010000142.1:0-7795 GCA_964629425.1 uncultured Gemmatimonadaceae bacterium | reverse complement strand
CAAGATCACGGCGCTGAAAGGAAACTTCTGCAACGCCTCGAGGTCACGGCGCAGTACCTCGTGAATCCCGGCGCGACGTCGGGCGCGATGCTCTACGGGGCGTTCGGCCTCGCCGGACAGGTCGCCGAAGGGACGCGCGGTCGCGCCTACGTGAGCGCGTGGCTGGGACTCGAGGCGGCGGCCCGGCCGGGCGGCCTGTACGCCGAGCTGGGCCTCGCCGGGGGTGTGCGCCTGGCCGTCGGAGTGCGGCGCCGCTGGACGCGCCGTTAGCGGGCAGGTACAGCTAGACGCAGCAGCGGTGAACAGGTCGTCGGGGCCAGAACTCAGGTCAACCTATTCACCGGCGCCTGTTCACTACTGTGCGTCTACGCGTCTGTGCGCCTGGGCGTCTCGCGCGTCAGGCGCCCACGCCGACCGGCGCGTTGCGTCCCACCACGGGCTGGCAGTACCGCTCACCCAGGGTGCGCAGATCGGCGAACTCGCCCTGCGTCATGTTTTCGTAGCGGTCGGCGAGGTACAGCATCGTGTCGTCGAACCACTCCTTGCGGTGCTCGGGTCCGGCGTCCAGGACGCCACAGCGCAGGATATGGGAGAACAGCTCGTCGCGAGCCTGCTCGAAGCTTGTGGGGGCGGACGGCTTACGGTCCTCCCGACGTTTCTTGGCCATGCGGGGCTGCTCCTCTCGGGCACGGGAACAGTGACTCGGCGGGGCCCAATCTAACCAGCACGCCCCCCGGCTGTAAACGGCACGCGCAAACGGGGCCGGCGGTGCTATTATCGGGTGTGACGGGCGACGAAACCTACGGTCCGGAGCGCGCCGAGCACCTCGTGGCGCTGCTGCGCGCGCTGGCCGCGCGCATCGGCGCGCTCGACCGCCGCGGCCGGCTGCTCGCAGCGACCCCCGAGCTGTTGCGGCTGCTGGGGGCCGCCCGCAGCGAGTTGTTCCACTACGAAGTGCGGCTCACCTACGATACGCCCGAGATCGCCGAGAGCCGGCGGATCGTCGAAGACGCGACGCGATCCGCGCCGGAGCCCCTCTTCGGCGAGGACGAAGGTCTCCCCTGGACGAGGCGCGACGACGGATGAAGCGATTCTACGTGGTGCTGGGGCTCGCGGCGCTGGCGGGCGGCGCCTGGCTCACCTACCAGGCGCGGCGCCCGCCCGCGGCGGGGCCCGGTGGCGCAGTGGTCCCGCTCCCGGCGACCGACGGGTTCCCGGGCTACATCATGGGGAGCGACTCCGCCCCGGTCGAGGTCGTCGAGTACGCCGACTTCGAGTGCCCGGCCTGCGCCCAGTTTGCCGCCGTGCAGATGCCGACGGTGCGCGAGCAGCTCATCGCCACCGGCCGCGTGCGGTGGCGCTTCCGCGATTTCCCCCTGCCCATCCATTCCTTCGCGCGCTATGCCGCCCACGCCGCGCAGTGCGCGGGGGAGCAGGGCCGCTTCTGGGACATGCACGACCAGCTCTTCGCCAATCACTCCTGGGCGCAGACGGGGCGCGACCCGAGCCGCCTGTTCCGTGACATGGCGCGCACGGTCGGGCTCGACCTCGACCGCTACGACGCCTGCATGGAGAGCGCGCGCTACGCCGGGCGCATCGAGGCCAGCAAGCAGGAGGGCGACGCGCGCGGCGTCAACAGCACGCCGACGTTCTTCATCAACGGGCGGCTGCTCACCACCCGGAGCTGGGGCTCCGACGTCTTCAAGGGCATGGTGGACAGCCTCACCGTCCGCGCGCGGTGATGCGGCATCGCCAGGCGATCGCGCTGCTGTCGCTGGCCGGCCTGTTCGTCGCGCTCTACCTGTGGCTGTACAAGATCGGCATGATCGGCAGCCTGACCTGCGGGACCGGGGGCTGCGAAGTCGTCCAAACCAGCCGCTACGCGGTGTTCCTCGGGCTCCCCGTGGCGCTCCACGGCGTGCTGGGGTACGGCGTGCTCCTGGGCGTGAGCCTCGCCGGCCTGCAGCCGCGCTGGCTCGGCCGGCGCGGACCCACGCTGGTGCTCGCCGCCCTGGCGACGCTCGGGATGCTGTTTACCGCCTACCTCAATTATCTCGCCGTCTTCCGCATCCACGCCGTGTGCCGCTGGTGCGTCGTGTCGGCGGCGATCATGACGGCGATCTGGGTGATATCCCTGACGGCTGTCATCCGCGAGCACTGAACGGCGTGGTGGGTAGTGAGTGGTACCACCCGGTGCGGGCCGAATCGCCGGTCTGCACCGTCAGGTCCCACCCACCACGCACCACGTAGTTTCGGGCGTTCAGCTCTCCCGCTCCTCGTACTGGTCCTTCAGCCGTGTCACGACCGCGGGATCGGCGAGCGTCGTGGTGTCGCCCAGCGCCCGGCCCTCGGCGATGTCGCGCAGCAGGCGCCGCATGATCTTGCCGCTGCGCGTCTTCGGCAGGTCCGCCGAGAACAGGACGTCGTCGGGCCGGGCCAGGGCGCCGATCTTCTTCACCACGTGCCCCCGGAGCTCGTCCCGCAGCGCGTCGCTCGGCGTGCGGCCCTCCTTTAGGGTGACGAACGCCGCCAGCGCCTGCCCCTTGAGCTCGTGCGCCCGTCCCACCACGGCGGCTTCGGCGACCGCGGGGTGATCCACCAGCGCGCTCTCTACCTCCATCGTGCCGATGCGGTGGCCCGCGACGTTGAGGACGTCGTCCACGTCCCGCTTGTCGCCGGCGCCCGGCAAATACAGGTTCGGCCAGCGGCTCCACTAGATCTCCCGGTAGCGCGCGTCGTCGCCCCAGATGGTCCGCAGCATGCCCGGCCAAGGGCTCGTGATCGCGAGGTATCCGCCGCCGACGGCGACCGGCTGGCCCGACCCGTCGAGCAGCTCGGCGTCGATCCCGGGGAAGGGCACGGTCGCCGACCCCGGCTTCGTGGTCGTGATGCCGGGCAGGGGCGTGATCATGATGCCGCCCGTCTCGGTCTGCCACCAGGTATCCACGATCGGGCAGCGCGCGCCGCCGATGTGGGTGTGATACCACATCCAGGCCTCGGGATTGATCGGCTCGCCCACGGTGCCGAGCAGCCGCAGGCGTGCGAGATCGTGGCGGGCCGGGTGGGCCGTGCCCCACTTCATGAACGTGCGGATCGCCGTGGGCGCCGTGTAGAACACCGTCACGCCGTGTCGGGCACAAATGGCCCAGACGCGGTCCTTGTCGGGGTGGTCCGGCGCCCCTTCGTACATCACCTCGGTCGCCCCGGTGGCCAGAGGCCCATACACGAGGTAGGTGTGGCCCGTCACCCAGCCGACGTCGGCCGTGCACCAGAACACGTCCTCGTCCTTCAGGTCGAAGACCCAGCGGGTGGTGGCGTACGCCTGGGTGAGGTATCCGCCGGTCGTGTGGAGGATGCCCTTGGGCTTCCCCGTCGTCCCGGACGTGTACAGGATGAACAGCGGGTCCTCCGACTCCATCGCTTCGGGCTCGCACCAGGTCGCCGCTCCGGTCACGAGCTCGTGCCACCAGGCATCGCGCCCGGCCTGCATCGGCACGGCCTCGCCGGTGCGCCGCAGTACCACGACGTGTCGGATGCCGGGGCACTCGGCGATCGCCTCGTCGGTCGATCGCTTGAGCGGCACCACGCCGCCGCGGCGGTAGCCTCCGTCGGCCGTGACGAGCACCTTGGCCTGGGCGTCGTTGATCCGGTCGCGCAGCGACTCGGCGGAGAATCCGCCGAACACCACCGTGTGGACGGCTCCGATGCGCGCGCACGCCAGCATCGCGACGGCGACTTCGGGCACCATGGGCATGTAGATGGCGACCCGGTCTCCGCGCGCGACGCCCAGCGACTTCAGAACGTTGGCGAAGCGGTTGACGTCCTCGTGGAGCTCGCCGTAGGTGAGGCGGCGCACTTCACCCGGCTCGCCCTCCCAGATGAGCGCCACCCGGTCCGCCCGGCCGCCCCGCACGTGTCGATCGAGGCAGTTGACCGACGCATTGAGCCGGCCGCCGAGGAACCACTGCGCATGTGGGGGTCGCCACTCGAGCACGCGATCCCAGGGGCGAATCCACTCGAGCTGTCGGGCCCACTCGGCCCAGTACTCCTCGCGGTCGCGGCTGGCGCGCTCGTAGACGGCCGCGTCCTTCACCAGCGCGGCCCGTCGGAACGCGGCCGGCGGAGGGAACGTGCGCCGCTCGTCGAGCAGGGTGTCGATGCGATCGGTCATGAGTGGCGGCCCGGGTCTGGACGGCGCAAGATATGGCGCCCGCCGTCGCGCCGGTCAAGCAGGCGATCTTGCAGAATGCGCGCGCGGTCTCGCTCTGCGGCGGATCGTGGTGTGAGCGCGATCACCCGCCGCGAACAAGCGTGTGCCGTGGCGGGTGTTGCTCGCGTGGCACCGGAGTCGCATTCGGGGATGGGGACCATCATGGAGCCGATCGTGACGGACGTCAGCACTGGGGCCTCGCGCCCCGTCGAGCGGGTCTTGGCCGCGCCGGATCGGCTGGGGCTGGACTCGCGCACCATGTTCCGCCGTTCCGCCGTCGAGCTGCTGGAGCAGCTGTCGGAGGGGGCGGGGCGGCTGGTGATCGATCTGTCCGCGACGCGGCAGGTGGACAGCGCGGGGCTTGGGGCCCTGATGCTGATCCAGCGCAAGGCGGCCGAGCGGCGCCAGTCGGTGTGCCTGCGCGGCGCCAGCGAGGAGCTGCGCTTCTTGCTGGTGCTCACCAAGCTGGACGATCTCTTCGAGCTGGAGAAGGGCGCGGCGGCGTAGGCTCGTTATATTGGGAGCGTGATGCCCGCGCCCAAGCGTCCCCGGGTGCTGTTCGTCGAGGACGAAACGGCACTGCGCACCTCCTACCAGCGCTTCTTCGACCGTCAGTACGACATGGCGTTTGCCGGGAACGGCAACGAGGCGCTCCGCTGCTTGGACGACTTCGGTCCCGATGTGCTGGTCCTCGACATGCGTCTCCCCGACACCGACGGCATCGCGCTGCTGCAGCGGATCCGCCGGTCGCGTCCCGCCCTCCCCGTCGTCGTCACCAGCGCCTACGAGAGCATGGAGCCCGTGATGACCGTGCTCGATCTCGCGCACACGGCGTACCTGGTCAAGCCGTTCGACCTGACCGAGCTCGCCAGGTGCATCGATGCTGCTTCGGGCTGAGGGGCTGCGGCACGCCTTCGGTCCCATCCGGGCGCTCGATGACATCTCCTTCACCCTCGCGGCGGGCCGCACCCTGGCGGTGTTCGGTCCGAACGGCGCCGGCAAGACCACGCTCCTCAGGGTGCTCGCGGGCCTGATTCGCCCCCAGGCCGGGAGCGCGCGCGTCGAGGGAGGCCCGCGCGCCATCGGCTGGATCGGCCACCAGTCCCACCTCTACGGCCACCTCACGGTGCGCGAAAACCTGGCGTTCTGGGCGGAGCTGTACGACGTCCCCGCCGCCGGGCGCAGGTCCCGGGTCACCGAGGTGCTGGAGCGCGTGGGGCTCGCGGACCGGGCGGACCAGCCGGTGCGAGTGCTGTCGCGCGGGCTGACACAGCGCGCCGCGATCGGACGGGCGATCGTCCATGACCCGCGCGTGCTGCTGCTCGACGAGCCGTTCACCGGCCTGGATCTCGCGGCCGCGGCCCAGTTCCGCCATCTGCTCGCCGAGCTGGGCGCGAGGGGTCGGGCGGCGGTGCTCGCGACCCACAACGTCGAGGAGGGCGCGGAGCTCGCGAGCGACCTCGCGTTTCAGGTCCGGGGCCGGTTCGTGTGGTCCGGGCCGCGCAGCGGGACGACGGCGGAGATCGCCGCGGCGTACCGGCGGGCGGTGGCCGGTGGGTAAGGCGCTGCGCGATGCCTGGACCATCGCGCGCAAGGACCTGCGACTCGAGTTCCGCAGTCGCACGGCGATTCTCTCGGCCCTCGTGTTCACGGTGCTCGTCTTGCTGGTCCTCAACTTTGGGCGCGATCCCACCGCCGTCGCCGCCCGCGACCTCGCGCCCGGAATTCTCTGGGTGACGTTCACGTTCGCCGCGATGCTCGCGCTGAACCGCGCGTTCCAGCTCGAGCTGGAGAATCAGGCACTCGACGGGCTGCTGCTCGCGCCGGTGAGCGCGACGAGTCTGTACTGGGGCAAGCTGATCGCGAACCTGGCGTTCGTGGCGGTCGTCGAGGCCGTGGGGCTGCCCGTGTTCGTCCTGCTGTTCAACGTGCCCGTGGCGCACGCGCTCCTCCCGCTCCTGGGCGTGATCGCCCTCGCGACCGTCGGCTTCGTCGCCGTCGGCACGCTGTTCAGCGCGATGGTGATCCGCACGCGCTTCGCGGAGCTGATGCTCCCCGTGCTGCTCCTGCCGTTCCTCATTCCACCGCTCATCGGCGCGGTGCAGGCGACCGCGCGGCTCCTCGCCGCGCGTCCCTGGAGCGAGGTGTCCGGGGTGTTGAGGTTGCTCGCCGCCTACGATATCGTCTTCGTCCTGCTCGCGACCCTGCTGTTCCCGCACACGGTGCGCGAATGACGCTGCTCCGCGCGGGTCGTTGGACCACCCTCGCGGGGCTGGCGTTGCTCGCCGGCCTCTACGTCCGCGCGCTCGCCTTTACCCCGGTCGAGCGCTTCCAGGGACCGGCGCAGAAGATCTACTACGTTCACGTGCCCGCGGCCTGGACGGCGATGCTGGCGATGGGGCTCGTGGGCGTGGCGGGGATCCTGTACCTGCTGCTGCGCGACCGGCGCTTCGATCGCTTTGCCGAGGCGTCGGCCGAGGTGGGGACCGTGTTCGCCGTGGTGATGCTCACCACCGGACCCATTTGGGCGAAGCCGATCTGGGGCACGTGGTGGACGTGGGACGCGCGGCTCACGTTCACGCTCTTCCTCTTCCTGTTGTTCCTGGGCTACCTGACGCTGCGGGGCGCGGTGACCGAGCCCGACTTGCGCGCGCGCTACTCGGCGGTGCTCGGCATCTGCGGGCTCGTGCTGCTGCCGTTCATCCATCTGAGCGTGTATCTGTTCCGCACGCTGCACCCCCGGCCCATCGTGCTGCAGCCCGCCCGACCGGCCCTGCCGCCCGAGATGCTGGTCACGCTGCTGCTCGGCGTGGCGGCCATGCTCGTGCTGTACACGGGGTTCGTGATGCAGCGGATCGCCCTGGCGCGCCGGCGCGAGATGGAGGCGCACGACCTTGCCTGAGACCCCCCAGAACACCGGCTACATGATCGCCGCCTATGTCGTGGCGGCGGCGGTGCTGGTGGGGTACGCGGTGGCGTTGGTGAAACGGACGGCGAGCGACGGAGGGAGACGGAGGAAGACGGAGCAGGACGGAGGAGGCGATAGCAAGACCGACAGCTAGCGCCCTCCCCCTCCACGGTCCTGCTCCGTCTTCCTCCGTCCTGCTCCGTCTTTCTCCGTCTTCACCCCCCGCAATTCTGCGCGTGCCGCTCCCAGCCGGTCGTGGCCGCCCGGCACCTGGGTGGCCCACAGGGTGAGTGCGTCGTCCGCGGCGGCCTCGTCTCCCGCGAGGAACAGGGCCTGCGCGTTCCGCCACAGTGCGTCGGCGCCGCCGCCCGCGGCGTAAGCGCGCGCGAAGCGGGACGCCGCGTCGGCGTGCCGACCGGCGCGCCAGTAGATCTCGCCTGCCGCCATCGCCGCGTCGGGCCGCTCCTCGAGCACGAGCACCTGCTCGTAGGCGGCGAGCGCTTCGGCCTGGCGGAAGGCCATCTGGTAGGCATCGCCGAGGAGCAGCCAGGCGTCGGCGCTGGCCGGGAAGCGCTCCGCCGCGTCGCGTGCCGCGGCCACCGCGCCCCAGCGGTCCTCCGTGGCGCGGCGCAGGTGCACCAGGGCGAAACCAAGAGCAACGATGCCCAGTGCGTCGC
>CAZVSO010000141.1:0-7980 GCA_964629425.1 uncultured Gemmatimonadaceae bacterium | reverse complement strand
ACGCGGTCCACGCCCGCCGCCACGAGCTGCAGCCGCAGCTCGGGCGGCGTGTCGATCAGCAGGCGACGGCCGCCGGACTCCAGCAGCGCCGCCGCGCGCGTTCGCCGGTCGCGCGGGTCCGCGGACGCGCAGGTCCGGCAGCGGCAGCCGATCTGCGGCACGCCGAACGACGTCCCCGAGCCCAGCAGCACGAGCCGCACGTCAGACGACCTCGACCTTGATCAGGTTGGTGGAGCCCGAGACCTCCCACGGCACGCCCGCCGTCATGACGATGCGGTCGCCCGGCCGGGCGAGCTCGCGCTTGAGGATCAGGTCCCGCACCACGGCGAGCATCGCGTCGTAGGCGGGCACGCGGTCCACCCGCACCGGCGACACGCCCCACACCAGCGCCAGCTGCCGGAACGTGGCGAGCTCGGTGGTGACGGCGAGAATGGGGACCGGGGGCCGCAGCGCCGCGACTTTGCGGGCGGTGAAGCCGCCCTTGGTGAGCGTGACGATCAGCGGAGTACGCAGCAGGCGCGCCACCGCGGTGGTGCCGAGCGCGATGGCGTCCTCCACCGCGACCGCCTCCGCGGCCCCGAGGCGGCGCTCGTCGCGCGAGCCGCCCGCCCCGTGGCGCTCCATCTCGCGGATGATCCGGTCCATCGTCCGGACCGCCTCCACCGGGTACGCGCCCGTCGCGGTCTCGGCCGAGAGCATGACCGCGTCGGTGCCGTCGAGGATCGCGTTCGCCACGTCGGACGCCTCGGCGCGGGTGGGCCGCGGGTGCTGCACCATCGATTCGAGCATCTGCGTGGCCGTGATGACCGCCCGGCCGTGCCGGTTCGCTTCCCGGATCAGCCGCTTCTGGACGATGGGCACTTGCTCGAAGGGCAGCTCGACGCCGAGGTCGCCGCGGGCGACCATGACCGCGTCGCACGCGTCGAGGATCCGGTCGAGATCGTCGAGCGCGGCGGCCTTCTCGATCTTGGCCACGAGCTTCACGCCGGCCGGAAGCAGCCCCCGCAGCTCGGCGAGATCCTCGGCCCGCCGCAGGAACGAGAGCGCTACGTAGTCGACGCCCAGCTCCGCCGCCTGCGCCACGTCCTCCCGATCCTTCTCGGTCAGCGCCGGCGCGCTGACCGCCACACCGGGCAGATTGATCCCCTTGTGCGCCGCCAGACGTCCCCCGTCCACCACCCGCGCGTGCACGCGCGGCGGCTCGACCCGGGTGACCTCGAGCGAGAGCAGGCCGTCATCGAGCAGGATCCGCGTGCCGGGGAGCACGTCCTGCGCCAGGGCGGCGTAGTCGATCGGGAGCTCGTCGTCGCGCGCCAGCGTCTCCGGCGCCAACACGACCGGCTGGCCCGGCTGGAGCTCGCGCGGCGTGGGGAGGTCGCCCACGCGAATGCGCGGGCCCTGGAGATCCAGCAGGACGGCGACGGGGAGGCCGCGGGCATCGGCGGCGCGGCGCACCGTAGCGACCCAGCGGGCCCGCGTCTCCGGCTCGCCGTGCGATGCGTTGATCCGGATGACGTTCGCACCCGCCTCCAACAGGGCGCCCACCCGCTCCTCGGTGGCGGTCGCGGGCCCCAGGGTGGCGACGATCTTGGTGCGGCGGATCAGCGCAGAACCTCGATCTGCCGCGTCTCGGCGCGACGTCGCAGCTCCTGGAGCACCGCGACGGCCCGCTGCACCGCCGACGCCGGCATGCCTTCGATGGTGCGCGCCGCCAGCCGCCGCTCCAGCTGCCCGGCGCGCAGCAACACCTCCAGGCCTTGGCGGGACAGCGTCACCCGGACGCCGCGGTCGTCCGCGGGATCGGGGGTGGTCTCGACCAGCGCCCGGCTCTCGAGCCGCTGCACGAATGTCGTGGCCGCCGCCCGGGAGACGCCGAGGGATGCGGCGACCTCACTAGGCCGGGCGCCGTCGGGTCCCGCCGCGTCTACGGCCGCCAGGGCCCGGTAGGCGCGCTGCGACAGGGCGTAGCCGCGGAACCCCCGGTCCCCGGCGCGCTGCACCGCACGGTTGGCCGCGATCACGGCGTCGATCAGCTGGAGGGCGAGGCTCGAACGGTCCACGGCTGGATTAACATGTTGACAGTTAACATACTAATTCTTTTCCCGCCGGCAAGTGCGGACCAGAAACACGGGAGAGGTGGCTGATAACTGACGACTGACGACTGACAACTGCAGTCAGCAGGTCGCCGACCAGTCCACCGGCGCCGTCTCGTGGCACCGCTCGCAGTGGAGCTCGGCGGGGGCGCCCTCCACGTCCTGGCGGTGGTGGCAGCGCGGGCACACGGCGTACCGGGTCGTCACGGCCCCCTCTCCCCCGAGCGTGGGCCGCAGCACACCGGTGCGCACCACGACGCTCCAGTGGTCGGGCGGAGCGATCCGGATGGCGACGTCTTCCCGGCTCAGGTACACCGGGCGCCGCCGCACCTCGACGACGATGTGCTCCGTCGTCTCCTCGACGATGGGATACCACGCCCCGCGGCGCAGGACGTCCGCCACGGTATCGCTGCACCGGGCCCAGCCCAGGTCAGGCATGATCTCCATGATAGCACATGGACGCGAAGAGGCTAAGAGGCTAATTAGCTTTCCAGGCATGCGCGAAATCGGACGGATCACGCACCTGCAGATTCAGCGGGCCGCGCTCAAGACGAGCGTGAAGCCTAAGATCTACGACCCTGTCCCGCTCCTCGCGGTCGAGCGGCTCGCGGTCTCGGCCGACGGCGTCCTGGGCCGGGGACCGGACGGGACCTGGCTGGTGGACATCCACCACCGGGCTCACCCCGAGACCCGGAACGAGGACGGCCGCCACGGCGTGTCGCTCGGCTTCAGCGGGCACTACCGGGCCATGGGGGAGCGGCTGGGCGAGCGGATCACCCCGGGCTGCGCGGGTGAGAACATCATCGTCGACGTCGACCGCGTGGTGGCACAGGCCGACCTGGCGCCGGGGCTGGCGATCGCGGGCGCCTCCGGGGACGCCGTCCTGCGCCTCACCGTGCTCGAGCCGGCGCACCCCTGCCGGCCCTTTACCGGTTGGGCCTTGGGCCAGGATGTGGAGGCCGAGACCCTGAAAGCCGCCCTCGCGTTCCTGGACGGCGGGATGCGCGGCTACTACTGCGGTGTCGAGGGGTCGGGCGTCGTGTCGCTGGGGGACCGGCTGGTCCTGTTGTAGGCGGGCGCGCGCGAGGGATGCGCGGCGGCGCCCATCTCGTCCCACGCCAGCGTCGCCAACCGGTGGCAGCGCGCGCAGGTGAGATCCTGCACGGCCGAGTCGAAGCCCTGCCGGTTGCGGCAGGCCGGGCACACCGCGTAGGTCAGCGGGAAAACGCGCCCCACCCGCTCCAGCATGCGGGGATCGCACTGCACGATGGTCCAGCGCTCGGGCGGATGGTAACGGATCTCGAGCAGGCGGCGGTCCACGGGAACGTTGCGCCGGTTGACGTCCAGCACGATGATGTTGCTCGAGGAGATGCGTACCACGGGATACCAGGCACCACGTCGCAGCGTGTGCGCGCCCAGCGGATGGACGCGTGCCCAGCCCTTCGCCTGGAGGCGGGTGGGCGTGATCGACCGGGTCTGCGTAACCATGGCTCTAACGCTAACCGCCCGTGCCAGCCCCCGGCGTGACAACCGTCACTCCAGCCGTGTGACCGTTCTGACCGTTGCGCGTCAGCCACACTCACTGTAGCCACATACGTGACACTTGGCGCAGCCCTCGATGAACGCGAGCTGGGAGCCGCAGTCGGGGCACGCGCCGATGAACTCCTGGGGCGGGGCGCCGCGGTACTGCAGCGCCGCGCCCGCGTCGCCCACGACCTCGCGCGCCGGGACGCCCGACCCGGGCTCGGCCAGCAGCTCCTGCTGGATCCCCTGCTTCTCCTGGAGCCACTTCTCGATCGCGATCCCGATCGCGTCCGGGACCGACAGCACCTTGGTCGGACCCAGCCCGACCACGCGGTCGGACGAGATGCCGCGGAGCTGGCGGTAGATCTCGGGCATCGGGATGCCGGAGCGGAGCGCCAGCGAGATCAGGCGGCCGATCGCCTCGACGTCGGCCATGAGGGCGCCACCCGCCTTGCCCAGCGAGATGAACACCTCGAAGGGCTGGCCTTTATCGTCCTCGGTGATGTTGACGTACATGGTGCCGAGGGGCGTCTCGAGCCGGCGGGTGCCGCCGCGCAGCAGGTCGGGGCGCGAGCGCTTGGCGCGGCGCTGGAGGTTCTCGGCCTCGGCATCGTGCAGCCGCTCGCGCGTGCGGCCGAGCTCGGCCTCGAGCTCCGCGATGCGGCCGAGCGCCTCGCCCAGGGTGGCCTGCCCTGGAATCGCGGCGCCCGTCGCCTGCTCCTGCACCCGCCGCGCCGTTTCGCCCGTCGAGAGCACCTGCATCTCGCGCGAGCCGTCGCGGTACACCGTCACGCCCTTGCAGCCCAGGTGGTAGGCGAAGCGGTAGATCTGCTCGACGTCGGCCTCGGTCGCGTCGTGCGGGAAGTTGCACGTCTTCGAGATCGCCGAATCGGTGAACTCCTGGAACGCCGCCTGCATGCGGATGTGCCACTCGGGCGTCACGTCGTGCGCCGTGACGAACACCCGCTGCCACTTCTCCGGCACTTCGTCGAAGTGGATATGGCCCCCGGCGGCGATGCGCTGCATGAGCGCGTCGCTGTACCACCCCTCCTGCCGCGCGATGGCGACGAACTCCTCGTTCACGTCGGGCATGAGCACGCCGGCCTGGTGGCGCATGAACGCCACCGCGAACAGCGGCTCGATCCCCGACGAGCAGCCGGCGAGGATCGAGATGGTCCCCGTCGGCGCCACCGTGGTCAGGTTGCAGTTGCGCAGGCGCTGCATCGGATGCACGCGCTCGCCGTCCGGCCGGCGGGCGCACGTCGCGTCGGGACCCCAGATCGACCGTTCCCACTCGGGGAACACCCCGCGCTGCTCGGCCAGCCGCTCCGACGCCTTGCGGGACTCCTCGTCCACGAACGTCATCAGCCGGCGCCCCAGCGCCACGCCCGCCTCGGAGCTGTAGGGCACGCCGAGGCGCACGAGCAGGTCCGCCCAGCCCATCACGCCCAACCCGATGCGCCGGATCCGCTTGGCGAGATCGTCGATCTCGGACAGCGGATAGCGGTTCGCGTCGATGACGTTGTCCAGGAAATGGGTGCAGAGATGCACGGCCGTGGCCAGCCGGTCCCAGTCCACGTCGCCCTGCTTCACGAACGCGCCGACGTTGATCGAGCCCAGGTTGCAGACGTCGTACGACAGCAGCGGCTGCTCGCCGCAGGGATTCGTGGCCTCGTAGCTCCCCAGGTGCGGCACCGGATTGAAGGAATTGGCCCGGTCGATGTAGAACACGCCCGGCTCCCCCGTCTTCCACGCCCCGTGCACGATGCGGCGGAAGACGTCGCGGGCGTCCAGCTGGCCCACGGCGGCGCCGGTACGCGGGTGCATCAGGTCGTAGGCCGTACCCTCCTCGACCGCCCGCATGAAGCGGTCGGTCACGGCGACCGAGATGTTGAAGTTCGTGACCTGCGTGAGATCGTCCTTGCAGGTGATGAACTCCAGCACGTCCGGGTGATCCACCCGCAGGATGCCCATGTTCGCACCGCGCCGCGTGCCCCCCTGCTTCACCACGTCGGTCGAGGCGTCGTACAGCTTCATGAAGGACACGGGCCCCGACGCGACGCCCATGGTGGACCGCACTACGTCGTTCTTGGGCCGCAGCCGGGAGAAGGAAAAGCCCGTGCCGCCGCCCGACTGATGCACCAGTGCCATGGCACGCAGGGTGTCGTAGATGCCGCTCTGCCCGTTGGACAGGGCGTCGTCCACCGGGAGCACGAAGCACGCCGACAGCTGCCCCAGCGGCCGGCCGGCGTTCATCAGGGTGGGCGAGTTGGGCATCCACACGCGCGTCGCCATCAGCTCGAAGAACGTCTCGGTCAGCCCCTCGACGGCCCGGTCCGAGGCACCGTAGGCCCGGTCGGGCTCGGCGATGGCCCGGGCCACGCGCCAGAACAGCTCCTCGGGCGGCTCGGCGGGGCGGCCCTGCTCGTCCTTGACGAGGTAGCGCCGCTCGAGCACGGTGATGGCGTTGGCGCTCAGCTGGAGCGCGTCTTTGCGGGTGGAAGCACTCATGCGGGCTCGTCCCTCACGGTCAGAGCGAAGCTCCAGGCCGGTTTGTGGTGGTACCGAGTGAATGTAGCTACACGCAGGCCAGCGACACAGCGCGGACGAGCAAGGTAGGGACAGCCGGAGGCCGGGGCAAGCCGCAGCCGGAAGCGCCGTCGAATCGGGGCTTCTCGCAATTCACATCACAAACCTGTCCTGCTGGGGACCTCCCCCGCCCGGTGGCGCTCGGCCAGCGCCACATAGTGCTCCCACGTTCCCCGGATCCGCGCCCGCAGCGCCTCATCCACCGGCCGCACCACCCGGCCGGGCAACCCCATCACCAGCGACCCGGGCGGCACCTCCAGGCCCTCAGGGAGGACGGCGCCCGCCGCCACCACGCTCCCCGTCCCCACCCGCACGCCGTTCAGCAGCACGGCCCCCATCCCGATGAGGCAGTCGTCCTCGATAGTGCAGCCGTGAATGATCGCCCGATGGCCGACGCCCACCCGGGCCCCGATCAGGGCCGGCCGCCCGATGTCCACGTGGACGATGGTCCCGTCCTGGAGGTTGGTGGCTTCCCCCACCACGATGGGGCCCATGTCGGCGCGCAGCACCGCCTGGTACCACACGCTCGCCCGGGGGCCGAGCGTGACGTCGCCCAGCACGACCGCGGTGGGGGCGATGAACGCCGTCGGGTGGATCGAGATTACTGCCTCTGCGGCTGGAAGGACGACTGCACCCACGCGTCCGCTGGCTCGCCGTTCTTCTGACCCGGGTTCCAGCGCAGGTTCTTGGCCATGTCGAGCGCCTGGGTGTTGAAGGTCTCGACGTTGGAGGGCACAAACACGCGGGCGGAGAGCGTGGTCCCCTCCCGCGACACATGGATCAGGAGGATGGCGGCGCGCGGGAAGATCGGGGCGTCGGCCGGCACGGGCACGAACGTGGCCATCTGCGGCACCGGCCGCGTGTCGAAGCACAGGTTGTCGCGGTTGTACTCGGGCCCGTATTCCTCGCACTGCGCCGCTCCGCCCTCGCCGCCCGCGCCCTGGCGCCCCCCGCCGACGGTGATGGCCAGGAGCGAGACCGCCATGGTGTGGCGCCCGCCCGGTGTGATCACGACCTGGCGCTCGAACTGGTGGAAGCCGGGGGCCGCGACGACGACCTTGTGCGCCCCGGGTGGCAGATCGAGCTCGGCCCCGCGAACCGGCTGTCCGTTGAGGGTCACCCGCGCCGTGGGTGGGACGCCCTCCAGCACGAGTTTCCCCGGCGTGCCTGGCGCGGGCCGGGTGGCGCGGGCGGTGTCGCGGACCGAGTCGACGCCTACCAGCCCCAGCGTGTCCCGGGCCGCCGTGTCAGTGAGGGTGGACGAGGCGGCGGGTCCCCCTCCTCCGGCGGCGACCCCGGTCGCGTCGCCCGGCGCGGGAAACCCGAGATCGCCGAGCCATCCCTGGCGGTAGGCGTAGTAGCCACCGCCGCCGAACAGGCCGCCGATGACCAGCAGGAACACGAACAGGCCGCCCAAGGCTGAGCGCTTGTGCGCCGGCGGGGCGATGGTCCGTCCCCCGGCCTGGCGCGGCAGGGGTGTCGTCAGGGCCTGCGCCAGCCGCTCGGACATCGGCCCCGCGGTCCGGGGCGCCGCGGTCGAGATCCCGGTGGCGAGGTAGCCCGAGCCCGCCTCCAGGACGCGCACCAGCTCGTCGCCCGTCTGGAACCGCTCCTCGGGTTGCTTGGCCATCATCTGCTTCACGATCTCGAACAGGTCGCGCTGGTCGGCGGAGTCGAGCGGCGGGACGGGCAGCGGCTCCATGATGTGCTTGTAGCCGATGGCGAACGAGTCCTCGCCGTCGAACGGCACCGAGCCGGTGAGGCACTGGTAGGC
>CAZVSO010000140.1:0-8004 GCA_964629425.1 uncultured Gemmatimonadaceae bacterium | reverse complement strand
CCATGAGTACGCCCATGCCGAGGCCGCCTATCGGCAGGGTGACGACACCGCCTACCTGTTGGGGCGGCTGACACTGAATCCCCTCAAGCACATCGATCCGTTCATGACGGTGATTCTGCCGCTCATGATGTGGTGGTCGAGCTCGCAGCTCTTGGGCCGGCCCGTGATCTTCGGCGGCGCGAAGCCGGTGCCGGTCACCACTCGGAAGTTCCGCAAGTTCGTGCGCGGCAACGTGATCGTCTCGCTGGCCGGGATCGTTGTGAACCTCGGCCTCTTCGTCATCTGCGCGGGCTTGTTCGCGCTCACCGGCATCCTGGGAAGCGACCTCGGGGCGTTGACGCCGACCGTCGAGATTGTCCAGCGGATGTGGTTCTACGGAATGTGGCAGAACCTGGTGCTGGCGTTCTTCAATCTGATCCCGATCCCGCCCCTGGACGGCAGCCACGTCTTCTACCACCTGCTGCCGCCGGAAGCTGGGCTGCGTTACCGACAGTTGTACGCGTTCGGTATCATCCCGATCATGGTGGTCGTCGTATTCCTGCCACAGGTCATCGGGTTCTTCCTGTGGCCGGCCTATCGGCTGATGGAGCTTGGCCTCGCCCTCGTGGGGCACTACGCGGTTTCCCCCGGGGCCTTTCCCTCGTGAGTGCGTCGTTCCCGGGGCCCGCCATCGCCGGCCGCGACGCCAGCGGCTTCGTCGTCGAGCTGGAGCAGTTCTCCGGCCCGCTCGACCTGCTGCTGCATTTGATCCGCGAGGACGAGCTCGACATCACCGACCTGCCGATCGCGCGGATCGCCGACCAGTTCCTCGCCGTGATCGACGAGCTGGGATTGAACCAGGCGGCGGACTACCTCGAGATGGCGGCGCGGCTGCTCCGGATCAAGGCGCAGATGCTCCTGCCCCGGCGCCTGGGGGACGACGAGTGGGAGGACCCGCGCGCCGAGCTGGTGCGGCGGCTGCTGGAGTACCAGCAGATCCGCGAGCTGGTGGACTGGCTCGGCCGCGCCGCCGGGCGGCGGGCCGAGCGGCACGGCCGCGGGTTCGAGGCGCCGTCGCCCGAGCTGCCGCCGCCGCCCCTCATAATCGACCTCAACGAGCTGCTCGCGGCGGCCGAGCAGGTCATCGCGCGGATCCCCGAGCCGATGCTGCACCGCGTGATTGCGCGGCCCCTCGACGTCGAAGGGGCGACGGCCCGGCTTGAGCAGCTGCTGGCCGAGCGCGAGGAGTTCGGGTGGCGCGACGTGGTGGGTCCCCGCGCGACGGTCGTGGACGTGCTTTCCGCATTCGTGGCGCTGCTGGAGCTGGCGCGGCGCAACCTGCTGCGGTTGGGGCAGCGCGAACCCTTCGGCCCGATGGTGATCCGGCGTGCAGGCGCTGACCAGGCTCGTTGAAGCGGCGCTGTTCGCGGCGCCGCGCCCGCTGACGCTGATGGACCTCGCCGCCCTCGAGCCCGAGGCGGGGGAGGGCGCCGTGCGCGCGGCGCTGGACGAGGTGCGGGCCGCCTATGCCGGCGAGGACCACGGCGTGGAGCTGGTGGAGATCGCGGGCGGCTGGCAGTTCCTGACCCGGCCCGAGTACGCGGAGACGCTGGAACGCGCGCAAATCACGCTGCGGCCCCGCCGCCTCTCACCCGCCGCGCTCGAGACGCTGGCGATCATCGCCTACCGCCAGCCGGTGGGCCGGGTTGAGGTGGACGAGATCCGTGGGGTCGAGTCCGCGGCCGTGATCGACAAGCTCATCGAGCGCGGGTTGGTCGAGGTCGTGACGCGGGGCGAGGGACTGGGGCGCCCGCTGCTGTACGGTACCACGCCGCCGTTCCTGGAGATCCTGGGCCTCAGGGATCTGGGCGAGCTGCCACGGCTCGACGAGCTGACGGTGGCCCTGCGACCGCCCGCGCCGGCCCAGCCGGAATGACGCGTGAGCGCCTGCAGCGCGCCCTGGCGCGCGCGGGCGTGGCGTCGCGGCGCAAGGCCGAGGAGCTGATCCGGGCCGGCCGGGTGAAGGTGGATGGCGTGGTGGCGGAGCTCGGCTCAAGCGCCGACCCCGAGCGCCAGCGGATCACCGTGGACGGCCGCACGGTGCGTGCGGCCGTGTCCGCGTGGCTCGCTCTCAACAAGCCCATCGGCTACGTCGTGAGCCGCGGCGATCCCCAGGGACGGCGCACCGTGTACGAACTCCTCCCCCGGGTGCCGGGCCTGACGTACGTTGGTCGGCTGGACGTCATGACCTCGGGGCTACTTCTGTTGACCACCGACGGCCGGGCGGCGCACAAGCTCATGCATCCGCGCTACGCCGTGCCGCGCACCTACCGGCTGCGGGTCCACGGCGCCACGGCGGCCGCGATCACGGCGCGGCTCGGGCGGCCCGTCGTCATCGAAGCGCGTCCGGTCGCCGTGCGGGGCATGCGCGTGCGCGCGGTGGCGGGCAGCGTGGAGCTCGAGCTGACCCTCGCCGAGGGCCGGCACCGCATCGTGCGGCGGCTGGCCGAAGCCCTGGGGCTGAAGGTCGAGTGGCTGCATCGCGTGGCCTACGGCCCGGTGCGGCTGGACCGGCTGGCGGCGGGGCGGTGGCGCCATCTCACGACCGCCGAGATTCGAGCGATCGAGCGCATCCATGAGCCTGCGTGACCAGACGGCGGTGATCCTGGGCGGCAGCGGCCTGGTGGGGCTGGCCGTGGCCCGCCGGCTGCTCGGCGCCCGGCCCAAACGCCTCGTGCTCGTGGCCCGCGGGGAGCAGGAGGTGCGCGAGGCGGCGCAGGCGCTCGAGGCCGTACGGGGTGACGCCGCGATCGAAACGGTGTGGGGCGACGTCTTCCTGCCCGCGCCCGTGGCGCGGCTGGAGCGTCACGCGCTCCTCGCCGACCCCGCGCACCGCGCCCTGCTGCTCGACGACCTCCTGGGCGATCTCACCGAGCAGGTCCTCGAGCGCAGCCTGCTGTACCAGATCCTGACCACCTACCGGCCGGACATCGTGGTGGACAGCATCAACACCGCCACCGCGTTCGCCTACCTCGACGTGTTTCAGAGCGCCCGCGAGCTGCTCGCGGCCGCGCGTGCGGGAGGCGCCGACCCGGCCGCTGTCGAGCGTCACCTCCTCAACTTGCCCATGCCGCAGCTCATCCGCCACATGCAGATCCTGGTGGAGGCCCTGCGGCGCGCCGGCACGCGCGCCTACGTGAAGATTGGCACGAGCGGGACCGGGGGCATGGGGTTCAACATCCCGTACACGCATTCGGAAGAGCGTCCCAGCCGCACCCTCATGACCAAATCCGCGGTGGCCGGCGCGCACTCGCTGCTGCTCTTCCTGATGGGCCGCACGCCCGGGGCGCCGGCCGCGATCGAGATCAAGCCCACCGCGACCATCGCCTGGCGCGAGATTTCCTTCGGCCCGGTGCGGCGCGGCGGGCGACCGATCCCGCTGGTCGATTGTCCGGAGCCTGTGCCGCTGGCCGAAGCATTCGCGCCTCCCACGGGGGCCGCGCCGTGGCGCGACCTCGGTCGCCCGCTCGAGGGCGTCTTCATCAATGTCGGCGAAAACGGGCTGTTCGCCGCCGACGAGTTCGAGACCGTCACGGCGCTCGGTCAGATGGAGTTCATCACCCCCGAAGAGATCGCCGACTACGTCATGATGGAGCTCGAGGGACGGCCGACGGGTCACGACGTCGTGGCGGCGCTCGACGGCGCGACCGCGGGCCCGACCTACCGGGCCGGCATCCTGCGGGCCCACGCCCTGGACCGGCTGCACGCCCTCGAGCGCGACACGGACACGCGGGCGGTGGCGTACGAGATGCTGGGCCCGCCGCGACTGACGAAGCTGTTGTATGAATCGTATGTGTGCAGCCGTCTGCGCCCATCGGTGCGGGCGCTGGCGCAGAGCCGCCCGGCCGACCTCGCGGCGGAGGCGCATGCGCTCATCCGGCGCGACGAGGTGCTGCGGCGCCGGATCCTGTCGGTGGGCCTGCCGATCGTGACGCCGGACGGCGGGGGCGTCTATCGCGGCCCCGTGGTGGTCGTGCCCCCCCCCCCGCCCGCGGGCTCGCGCGACGCCCTCGCCGCCGCGCCGCGTGGCTGGGTGGATCTGCGCCCCGAGGCGCTCGGCGCATGGGTCCGCCGCGCCGGGGAGATGGTCGCCCAGGCACTCGCCCGGGGGGACGGGGCCTCCGGGAGCGACGTAGACTGGACGGCGATCGGTGCGGACGAGCCGATCGTGCCAGCGCGCTTCGCTACCTGGGTCTTCCGGCACGAGGATGCCGGGGAGCGGATCAAGCGGTAAGCCCATGAGCGCCGCCGGTCCTACCCCCGTCGAGCGGGCGCTGGCCGCCATCGGCACCACGTTCCGGCTCGTGCGCCTCTACCCCTCGAGCCACCCGGCGGTGATCGAGGCGATGCGGCACATCGCGGTCACCCTGCCCGCGCTCGCGGCGCTGGGCTCGGTGGAGTGGAAGCTCGGACCCACGGGGATCTGGTGGGGCGGGTCGCAGGTGCTGCCGCGGAACCCGCAGGTGGCGGAGCTGGCGGGCCTGCTGTACGTGCGGGGGGCGCGGGCCCTGCTGGCCCACCCCGGAATGACGCCGGAACACGTGCTCGCGCTCTACGCGGTGGCGATGGGCACGCTGCCCGCCGATGATGCGACGTTGGGGCGCATCGCCGTGATCATCGGACGGCGCAAGCGCGGCGAGGCGCCGCCCGATGCGCCGGCACCGGCGCCCGCCGACCCGGCGGTACCCGTGGAGGTTCCCGCGGCGCCTCCGCCCGAGGTGATGGGCCGCCGGCCGACGCGGGCGTTCCGGCCCGACGCCATGCCGCCGGAAGTGGAGGCGCGGCGCCTCGTGGCGGTGCTCCGGACCGCGGAGGACGGCGGGACGCGGCGGGACGCCGCGGAGCGGCTGCGCGCCATCGCCCCCGAGCTCGTGGCGTTGCGCGAGATCGTGCCGGTGGCCGAGATCCTGGCGGGACTCGACGCCGCGTTGTCGCGCGCGAAGGATCCCGGGCTGATGGACGCGATCGCCTCGGCCGGCGCGGCCATCGCGGAGCCCGCGACCGTGGACCGCATGATCTCGCGGCTCGGCGAGCCCCGGGTCCCGCCGGCCGAGCGGGAAGCGCTGGTGCGCGCGGTGGGCGCGCTCGGCGCGGTCACGGCCGGGCGGATGATCGACGCCTTCCTCGTGGCGCCGGCGGACTTGCGGGAGCCCTATCGCGCGGCGGTGCGCGTGGCCGCCGAGCGCGCCATCGAGTCGCTCGCGCCCCGGCTGGCGGAGCCGAGTGACGAGGTGGTGGCGACGGCCGCGCAGTTCCTGGGGCTGTGCGGCAGTCCCGAGGCCGTGCCGTATCTGACGCCGCTGGTGCGGCACGGGAACGAAGTGGTGCGAGAGGCGGCGTTGCTGGCGCTCGCGGAGATCGGCGGGCGGGAGATCCAGCGGCCGGCGATTCCGGCGCTCAAGGACGGGAGCGCACTCGTGCGCACGGCGGCCGCGCGGGCGATCGGGGTGGTGGGCGAAGCCGCAGCGGCGCCCGTGCTGATCCGCCGCCTCGACCAGGAGGAGGATGAAGGTGTGCAGGCCGAGCTACTGAAGGCCATCGGGCAGCTGGGAGCCCGCGAAGGACTCGAGGTCCTGGCGCGTTTCGCGGAGCCGGGGGGCCGGCTGCGGCGGCGCAGCGCTTTCGTGCGCGCCGCCGCGATCGACGGGCTGAGCCGGCTATCGGGCGGCGAGGCCCGGGCCCTGCTGGAGCTCTACCGTCATGACAAGGAGCCCGAAGTGCAGCGGGCCGCGGAATCGGTGCTGCGATGAGCGTGCGAACGGGGGGGGGAACGGCACCACGTGACGCGGCCCTCGCGCAGGCGATCACGGCCGAAGTGGCGAAGCGCGTCGTGGGACAGGACGTCGTGGTCGAGCGGCTGCTCGTGGGTCTGCTCACGGGTGGACATATCCTGCTCGAGGGGGTGCCGGGGCTCGCCAAGACCCTCGCGGTGCGGACGATGGCCGAGTGCCTGCGGATCGCGTTCTCGCGCATCCAGTTCGCCAACCTCGTGCTCGCCGACGAGATCAACCGCGCGCCGGCCAAGGTCCAGTCGGCGCTGCTCGAGGCGATGCAGGAAAAACAGGTCACGATCGGCGGCGAGACGTTCTACCTCGGCGAGCCCTTCCTCGTGCTGGCGACACAGAACCCGATCGAGCACGAGGGGACCTACCCGTTGCCGGAGGCCCAGCTCGACCGGTTCATGCTGAAGGTGCGGGTCGGCTATCCATCGCGAGACACCGAGAAGGAGATCGTGGCCCGCATGGCATCGGGCCGGCCCATCGAAGTGGAGCGGGTGGCGACCGCGGAGGACGTGCTCGCGGCGCGTAGCGCGATCGCCGAGCTGTACATGGACCAGAAGGTGGTCGACTACATCGTGGACGTGGTGCGGGCGACGCGCGAGCCGCAGGGCGTCGGCCTGCCCCAGCTCAAGTCCCTCATCGCCTTCGGCGCGTCACCCCGCGCGTCGATCTACCTGGCCCAGGCGGCGCGCGCCCATGCGTATCTCCGCGGCCGCGCGTACGTCGTGCCCGACGACGTGAAGGCGATGGCCTTCGACGTGCTGCGCCACCGGGTGCTGCTCACCTTCGAGGCCGAGGCCGAAGACGCCGACGCCGACCGCGTGATCGCGACGATCTTGGAGGCCGTACGGGTGCCGTAACCCGCGAGGTCCTGCGCAACGTCAAGGGGATCGAGCTCCGCACCCGCGCGCTGGTCAACACCCTGTTCGGCGGTGACTACCGCTCGGTGTTCCGGGGGCAGGGCATCGAGTTCGCCGAGGTCCGGGCCTACCAGCAGGGCGACGACTTCCGGTCCATCGACTGGAACGTGTCGGCCCGGATGGGCCACCCGTTCGTCAAGACGTTCATGGAGGAGCGCGAGCTGACGCTGCTCCTCGTCGTGGACCAGTCGGGGTCGCAGCACTTCGGCCGGCCCTACACGAAGGCGGGGCTGGCCGTGGAGGTGGCGGCGGTGCTCGCGCTCGCGGCCGCGCGCCACCACGATCGGGTCGGAGCCCTGCTGTTCGCCGACCGCGTGGAGCGGGTGGTGCCTCCGGCCAAGGGCCGCGGCCACGCGCTTCGCGTGATTCGCGACCTCGTGGCGTTCCAGCCCCAGGGGCGAGCGACCAACCTGGCCGGCGCCCTGCGCTACGCGGCGCGGCTGCTGCGTCATCGCGCGATCGTCGTCGTGCTGTCCGACTTCCGCGCCGATGGCTGGGAGGAGCCGCTGGGCCAGCTCGGCGCGCGCCACGAGGTGGTGACGATCACGGTGGACGATCCGCGTGAGCTCGACCTGCCCGACGGCGGCTGGGTGGAGCTCGAGGACGCCGAGTCGGGCCGGCGCATGCTGGCGGACTCGGGCCACGCCCTCACCCGCCAGCGGGTGCACATCGACGCGGCGCGGCTGCTGCAGGAGCGCGCCGCCCGTCTCGCGCAGGCCAGGGTGGATCGCGTCGCGCTCCGGACCGACGTGCCGTACGGCATCCCGCTGCGCCGGGCGTTCGCGGAGCGGGCCCGGCGGCTGAAGCGGTGACGCCGTGCTGACGGTCCTGTTGCTGTTGTTGCAGGCGGACGCCTGGACCACCAGGCCCCCACAGCCCACCGTCGGCGACACGGTCTGGGTGGAGCGGGTCGTGCCGGTGCCCGCGGGCTGGCGGGTGCGGCCCGGGCGCCTCGAAGGTACGGGTGACGTGCAGCCGCTCGGCGAGCCCGAGGTGGGGCGCGTGGCCGGCGGCTGGCAGGTGCGTTACCCGGTGGCGGCCTGGTCGCCGGGCGCGCACACGCTCGCGCTGCCGGCGGTGTGGCGGCTCGGGCCGGACGGCAGCGTCGACTCCCTGCCGGGGGGCGCGGCGGCGTTCACGTTGCGGAGCGTCCTCCCCGATACCATCGCCGAGCCCGCGCCCCGTCCGGCGCTCGGGCCGCTCCGGGGAGCGCGGCGCCATCCCGCGGCGGGAGCCACCGCCGCGGGCTTCGCCGTCGCGTTGTT
>CAZVSO010000139.1:0-8033 GCA_964629425.1 uncultured Gemmatimonadaceae bacterium | reverse complement strand
CGTAGCTCCGCTGGATAGAGCGTCGGCCTCCGGAGCCGAAGGTCCCGCGTTCGAATCGCGGCGGGCGCGCTTCTGCAGACGTACGGACGCGGCAGCGAACAGCAGACGCACAGACGCACAGGGGAGAACAGGGGGTAGGGAGAGGCCTGCTCACTACGACCTGTTCACCGCTGTGCGTCTGTTGCGTCTGTGCGTCTAGCCTTATCGCGTCTGTGCGTCTGCTGCACACTGCGCGTCTGTCCGTCTATCTCCCTACCGAGTACACCCACGCCTCGGGATACAGCGTCGCGAAGTAGTAGACGAGCAGCGCCGCGCCCGCCAGGGACAGGTTCTTCATGAAGTGCGCCTGCTGGTTGGCGGCCTGCATCGCGTCGGGCACGCCCCAGAAGGGATGGATGGAGATCGCCACGGGGATCAGGAAGAGGACGAGCACAAGCGCCCCGGCTTGCACGTAGACGCCGAGCAGGATGCTCAGACCCCCGGCGATGATCATGAGCCCGGTGATCACGACCGTGAACTTGGGTTGGGGAACCTTGAAGGCGGCAGCGTACTGGGTCATCGCCGGCAGCTTGGTGAGGTGGCCGATGCCCGACAGGATGAAGATCGCCGCGAAGAGAACCCGCCCGATCAGCAACGCCGCGACGAGGCCGCCACCCGGGGCAGCGGCATCCTTCAACGCCATGATCATCACGACACCTCCTTCGTTGGATCGTGCGTGGTGAGTCGTACCTTCCGGTGCGGCACCCCGCTCGCGGTACCGGGAATCCGGCCGCCCACCGTTACGTACCACGCACCACTAACTACGCACGTGCTTACGGCAGCTGCATGCGCTCGACGAACCGAGCGAAGCGGGGATCGGCCCGCAGGCCGTCGAATGCTGGGTGCACCTTGAGGTAGGCCAGCCAGCCCCGCCGCTCCTCGTACGCCCGCTCGAGCCACGTGAAGGCCCCATCGGTGTCACCCAGGAGCGAGGTGAGCGTGACGAAGTTGACGGGCGAAACGTACTGCCGCTTGGCCCGCTCGGTCAGGGTGTCCAGAATGCGCCGCGCCTCGTCGGTCCGGCCGCTCAGCGCCGCCACCACTCCGAGCTCGGAGATGGGGTTCGCGTGCTCCTCCGAGCTGGCGATCGCCTCGCGGATCGCCGCGGTCGCCTGGTCGTACGCGCCGAGCTGGGCGTACGCCCGCCCGAGAATCATGTGGCTCTCCCAGGCGGTGGGGTCCATGACCAGCGCCCGCCGCAGGTGCTCGATCGCTTCCTCAGGCCGGCGCGCGGTGGTGTATAGCCAGCCGAGCGTGCGCCGGATCGCGACCGACGCAGGGTCGAGCTCCGCTGCGGCGCGGCCCTCCGCCAGTGCTTCGTCCACCCGACCCATGGCGATCAGGTACCATGCATACCACTGGTGCGCGGTGGCGTAGCGCGGGTTGAGCTCGATCGCCCGGCGAAACTCCCGGCCCGCCGTGACCCAGTCCCACTCGTGGATGAAGGTCACCCAGCCGAGCGAGGTGTGCGCCTCGGCCAGCGAGTCGTCCAGCGCCAGCGCCCGCAGCGCTTCGGCCTTGGCCCGCCGCATCCCCTCGCCCACCGGCGCGGCCCGATAATCCACCGCGAGGGCATAGGAGTCGGAGAGCCCGGTGTACGCGAGCGCGTATCCGGGGTCCTCGGCGATCGCCTGCTCGAAGGACTCGATCGCCCGGGCCGTGTCGCCCGCCGTGCGCCGGTTCCAGAAGTAGCGCCCCCGCAGGTAGAGCTGGTACGCCTTGACGTTGGTGGTGTAGCGCTTGGGCGCCGGCTCGGCGAGGCCGTCGAGCACGGTCCGCCGCAGCGTGCCCACCACGGACCGCGCGATCTCGTCCTGTAGCGCGAACACGTCGTCCACGGCGCCGTCGTAACGCGCCGACCAGAGGTGCCGGCCGTCCACCGCGTCGGTGAGCCGCACCGTGATGCGCAGCCGCGGGCCGGAGCGCTGCACGGTGCCTTCGAGCACCGTCGAGACCCCGAGCAGGTCGCCGATCGTCCGGACGTCCTCGCGCCGGTCCTTGAGCGCGAACACCGACGTGCGCGGGACCACCTCCAGCCCCTCGACGGCCGCCAGGGCGGTGATCAGCTCGTCCGTGATGCCGTCGCTCAGGTATTCGGTCTCGGGCTCACGGCTCGCGTTCACCAGCGGGAGCACGGCGATGGCCCGGCTGCGGGCCCGGCCACGCGGCGCGAGCGGGCCCAAGCCCGACAGGGGCGTCACCACGGCCGCCGCGAACTCTCCCGTCGTCGCGAACCGGTCGGCCGGGTCCTTGGCGAGCGCTTTCAGCAGGGCGCGCTCCACCGGCGCCGGGACATCGGGCCGGAAGTCGCGGATCGGCGGCACGGGCTCGGTCACGTGCTGCGCGAGCGTGGCCAGGCCGCCGGGACCCGCGAACGGCGGCCGGCCGGCGAGCATCTCGTAGAGCACGCAGGCCAGGCTGTACTGGTCGGCGCGACCGTTCGGCGCGCGGTCGCCGGCCGCCTGCTCCGGACTCATGTAGTCGGCGGTCCCGACGACGATCTCCTGCTCGGCCGCGTCCGCCGCCACCCTGCCCTCCCGCAACGCCCAGATCGCCCGCGCGATCCCGAAGTCGGCGACGACGGGATGCCCTTCGTGCAGCAGGATGTTCTCGGGCTTGATGTCGCGGTGCACCACGTCGTGACGGTGGGCGTAGTCGAGCGCGGCCGCGACCCCCTGGGTGATGCGCAGCGCCTCGTCGATGGGCAGCTGCGGCTCGCGCTCCAGGCGGCCGCGCAGCGACTCGCAGCCCATGAACGGCATGACGTAGTACAGGATGCCGTCGCATTCGCCGGAGTCGTGCAGCGGCAGGATGTGGGGGTGGTTGAGCCGCGCCGCTATGCGGATCTCGGTGAGGAAGCGGGCGGGCTCGCCCATCAGGGCCGCGAGCTCGGGGCGCAGGATCTTGATCGCCACCGGGCGGCCGTGCTTGAGATCTTCGGCGAGATACACGGTCGCCATGCCGCCGCGGCCGATCTCCTCCCCGACGCGGTAGCGATCCCGCAAGGCAGCGCACAGGCGGTCGAGCACCTCGCCCCCGGCGGGGGGCGCCGTCGCGGCGGACCGGTTACGCGGTACTGCGGAGAGCGCCATGGGAGATCCGGATGGAACTATACCAGAACGGTTGCGAGCGGGTGGGAGTTCCTAGAACGCCACCCCCGCGCCGAGCCGCAACAGCCACTGCTGGATCGGGACGTTGAACGCCGTGCCGCCCGATTCGGTCTTGCGACCGAGGTGCTGAAACTCGTAGTCCGCGGTGAGCCGGACGCGCCCGCGGGCGAGCTCGCCCAGGAAGCCGAGCCCGACCTCGAAGGCGAAGGGCGCGGAGCCGCCGCCCGAGAACTTCGCGGCGGCGAGGTAGGTGCCGCGCACGGTGACGCGGGCGCCGGGCGCGAGGAGCTGGGACAGCCGCGCGCCCAGCCGCACAGCGCTCATGGACTGGGCCGCGACCTCGGGGTCCATGTCACGCCGCGTGGCGCCGAGCTCGACGCTGGCCGTCCCGCTCAACGTGTAGCGCAGCACACCGTCGAGCTGGACGGCACGGAAGCTCTCGAGTCCGGCCCCGCCGTCCTCGGGCTCGTACTCCACGCTCGCGTACTGCACCTCGCCCGTGAAGCGGCGCCACCGGGCGATGGCGCCGGCGCCGAACCCGATGCCCTGGTAGGCGAGATCGACGGCCTGCTCGCGGTAGTCGCCGACGACGAGCTCGGGACCGATCGCGACGCGTTGGGCGAGCAGGCGATCGGGCGGTGCGACGGCCAGGGTCAGCAGGGCGAGCGCCAGCTGGCAGACCGCGCGTCCGCCGGTCCGCCGGTCCGCCCCGCTCAACGTCCGGCTCCGGTCTTGGGCAGCGGGATGACCTGGAGCTCGACCTGGCGGCGGCGGGCGACGTTCTCGCGCGCGATCTCGGCGTTGCGGCGCGCGATCTGGTCGCGGAGCAGGTTGTTGAACTGGATGTTGGACACGGCGGGCTGCGGCGCCGGCTTGCGCAGCAGCGACACCAGGCCCACGCCCAGTGTC
This sequence comes from uncultured Gemmatimonadaceae bacterium, assembly GCA_964629425.1. Taxonomy (GTDB): domain Bacteria; phylum Gemmatimonadota; class Gemmatimonadetes; order Gemmatimonadales; family GWC2-71-9; genus CAZVSO01. The sequence goes on along the minus strand of CAZVSO010000139.1, from coordinate 3,975 downwards.
ACGCCACCCACGGCCACGAGCTCGCGCCGCGCGCCGTCGCCCAGGTCACCCGATTCGAGCGCGAAGGTCCCGGCCACGGCGATCCCGGTATAGAGGAACGCCAGGCCGAGCGGACGCCAGCTGCGCGGCGGCGTCTCGGTCTCCGGCAGGTACTCGTAGCCCTGGAGCGCGGTGAGGTGTGGCAGGGTGTCCACGGAACCGCGCGCGACGCGGATCGGCTGCGAGGCCGAGAACGAGCTGGTGCCCGCGGCCGCCTGTACCACGACGGTGTAGTTGCCGGCGGGGAGCGGATTGCCGTCGGGGAGCAGGACGGGCCATCGCAGGTTGATCGGGCCGGTCGCGACGCCCGAGTCGATCGGGATGGTGCGGGCGCCCGCCACGGCCGTCACGCGAACCCGCGCCGGCTGGGTCACGGTGTAGCGGATGAGCGCGGTGCCTTGCCCGCCGACCAGCCGCGCGCTGTCGACGCGCAGCTCGCGCACCAGCAGGCTCTGCTTCAAAGCGAGGTCGAACGCAACGGCGATGCGGGGCGACGTGCGGGCGGGGTCCATTCGCATCTCGGGGTTGATCAGCAGCGCCTGGCGGAACGCCTCGGCGCCCTTCGTCAGCGAGTCGAGCCCACTGTAGGCGAGCCCCAGGATCTCGTAGGCGCGGCCGCGCTCGGGGCCGCTCAAGCGCTCGCGCAGGGCGGTCTGCGACAACGTGATGGCCTGCCGGTAGTCCAGGGTCTCGTAGGCACGGACGGCGCGTCGCAGGGTCGCGTTCTGCACCGCTTGCGCCGCGGCGTGGGGAGCCATCAAGAGCAGGGCCAGCAGCAGCGCACCGACGGGCCTCATGGCTGCTCTTGAATGAGCGGGTAGGTCCGGGTGACCGTATTCCCCGCGTCCACCTGGACCGTTTCGTTGATCGTGCGGTAGCCCACGCGCTCCAGCCGGATCCGGTGCCGCCCCGGTCGCACGACGTACGAAATGATCGGTGTGTCGCCGACGGCCGCACCGTTCAGGAATACCGTGGCGTACGGCTCGGCCGTGATCGAGACATAGCCCTCGACGGGCGCGGCCTGCGGCCGCTGCCGGAAGCGGGCCGGCGCGGGGCGCCCCCCCGCCGGCGCTGGCGGCACCGCGGCGACGGTCGGGGCCGGCGTGTCGTCGAACACTTGTACGGCGGCGTTGTCGCGCTGCGTGCCGGCGACCGCCTGGATAACGGCGACGCCGGGCGCGACGCCGGTCACGACGCCGGTCGAGTCCACGGCGGCCACCGTCGGGTCGTTCGACGACCACACGACGGCCGTACCCGCCAGCTCGCGCCCGCCGCGATCGAACGGCGTGGCCGACAGGGAGTCCCGGCCGCCCACGGGGATGGTCAGCGACGGCGGCGCCACCTGAAGGTCGACGACGGTAGGGCCGGAGCCGAGCGGCAGGGCGGCGGGGAGAGCGCCGCCACCGCGCAGCGCCCAAATGGCGCCCAGCGCTCCCACCACGAGGACGGCGATCGTCGCGAGCAGGCCGGCGCGTGACCGCTTCGGCCGGGGCGCGCCGCGCCGCGGGCGGGAGGCCGGCATGGCGGCGGTCGGCGCCGAGGCGACGTCGGAAACGGCCCCCGAGATGCGGGGGCGCGACGCCGGCCGGGAGCGGGTGCCGGACGTGGCGGCGCTCGTGCGGCCGATGGGCGCCGCGACCGGCTGTTCCGGCCACACCGCGGTGGCGAACTCCTCCATGGTGGGGAAGCGCTGCTCGGGCGCCTTCCCCAGGGCCCGCGAGATTGCGCCCGACAGGAATTCGGGGATATCGAGCCGCCTCGAGAGCACGGGCGGTGGCTCCTCGAAGATGTGCTTGTACAGGATGGTGTGGACCGAGTCGCCGCTGAAGGGCAGCTCGCCGGCGATCATGCGGTAGGCGACGATGCCGAGCGAGTACTGGTCGGCGCGGCCGTCGACCGGCGCGCCCTTGGCCTGCTCGGGGGACATGTAGTGCGGGGTGCCGACGATCATCCCCGTTCCGGTGAAGCCGCTGGCGGCCTGGAGCGCCTTGGAGATGCCGAAGTCGGTGAGCATGACCCGGCCCTCCTGATCGAACATGATGTTGGCGGGCTTCACGTCGCGGTGCACGATGCCGCGCTGGTGGGCGTGGCCCAAGGCGCAGGCCGCCTCCCACAGGACCCGCTGGATGTAGTCCACCGGGAGGGTGTGCTGCTTGTCGAGCACCTCCTCGAGCGACTGGCCCGCGACGTACTTCATCACGAAGTAGTTGAGCCCGCCCTCGCTCTCGACGCGGTAGATCGGGATGATGTTGGTGTGGTCGAGCTTCGCCGCGGTTTTCGCTTCCTGCTGGAAGCGCTGGATCACCTTGGGGTCGGAGGAGATGTCGGGCGGCAGGACCTTGATCGCCACCTCGCGGTCGAGCGCCAGGTCCTGCGCCAGGAATACCGCGCCCATCCCACCCTTACCCACCATGCGCTTGAGGAGGTACTTGCCTTCGACGATACGTTGCAGCCGGCCCTGCAGCCCTTCGAGCTCGCCGCTCGTGGCCGTGGCCGAGCCCCCGCCGGTCTGATCCGCGCCGCACGCGAAACAGAACCGGCTGTTGTCCGGCAGCGGCGTGTGACACTTCAGGCATTCCATCACGGACGACGTAATAGCGGGCTCCCGGCTCTGAGGTTCAGGGGAGGGGGCAACCGCGGCGCGGCGTGCGGGGGGCGTCGGGGCCGGTTGAACACGGGGGCCCGGGACACGGCAGCGCTCGCCGCACTCCCCGGCGGTACGCACGGTTGATTGAAGCCCACGGTCATGCACAATCCGTAGCGCGTCGGCCGGCCGGGGAAGTCGACGACGCCGAGATAGTAGTCCCCCGGGGGCAGCGGGAGGATGAGATCCTCGGTCGAGCCGGCGCTCACCGCCTCGCCCTCGAAGTTGAACGGATTGGGCGAGGCGTCGTAGATGTACAAGTCGATGTCGGAGCGGTCGAGCTCGCCTGGGAACGGCCTAGCCACCGTGCGAATGACCACCGTGTCCGTCACGGAGCCGCGCACCCGGAACCGGTACCAATCGACGTCATGCGGGTTGTCGATGGTCAGCGTATCGGTGAAGGGCGCCCGCGTCCGGCTGACGACAATCGAATCACCCCGGGTGTAATTGGCGTCGGCCCACTTGCACCAGAGATCGTTCTCTTCGAAGTGATCCGCGTTGATCCGCGGGTCCGCAGTCAGATACCCGGCGTGGACCGTGAGGCCGTAGGTCCCGGGGTCATGATAGAAGTTGACGTCCTGGATGACCGAGCTCGGCAGCGTCTTCAGCGCGATCACGGTGGATTCAGCCGGGACCTCGTCGCCGAAGAAGAAGTCGCCGTTACAGCCGTAGAAGCCGAACCCCTGCCCCATGATCCAGGTCTCACCGAACGGGGGGATGTTCCAGAACCCCCCCGACTGCTCGAGCGAATCCGTGAAGTAGAAGAACAGCTGCGACGTGTCGGCGATGTGCTCCGGCTTCACGATGAACGTGAGCGCCTGCGTGGTGTCGGCCGTGGTGAACCGGTAGTAGTCCTGCCGGTAGAAGCTCGGCGCGAGTGGATCCACCTCTTCGAACGCGAGGGCGGGGTTGTAGAACAGCAGGCTCGGCGCGCGGACCGGATAGGGGCCGGCCGCGTCGAGATCGATCGGCGTGCCGATCGTGTCGTTCGGCTCGTACACATCCTGCGTGTCCACCACGAACAGGCCCGGCACGGGGATGATGATCCCCGGCCCGATGACGCCCAGGAATCCCGTGTTGGCGGGCGGCGGCACGAAGAAATCCATGCGGCTCAACCCCAGGGCGTCCTGGAACGTGAGGGTGTCGGGGATGAGCCGGGTGCCGCCCAGCAGCGGCAGCGTGGCGAACTGCACCCCGACTCCCCAGAAAGTCAGCTTGCCGCCCCACTGCACAAGGTGCGGAGTGACGCTGTCGATTGCCAGGAACTTCGACACCCGCAGCGGCAGGGTCGC
>CAZVSO010000138.1:0-8149 GCA_964629425.1 uncultured Gemmatimonadaceae bacterium | reverse complement strand
CACGCCCATGACGTCGGTGAAGGCCTCGCTCGGCCTACTCCTCGGCGGCGCCGACGGCGAGCTCGACGCGACCGCCCGCGAGCTGCTCGAGATCGCCCTGCGCAACGCCGACCGCCTGATCCGGCTGGTGAACGACCTGCTCGACCTGTCGCGCATCCGGGCCGGCCGCCTCGATCTCGCGCCCGAGCCCGTGCCGCTCGCCGACCCCGTGCGCGCCGCGCTCGAGACGCTGCGGCCGGCCGGCGACGAGCACGGCGTGCGGCTCGAGGCCACCCCGCCCGCCGAGCCGCTCGAGGTCCTCGGCGTCCCCGACCGCCTGGAGCAGCTCGTGGTGAACCTGGTCTCGAACGCGATCAAGTTCTCGCCGCCGGACGCCGCCGTCCGGGTCCGGTGGTGGCGGGACGGCACGGCGGCGGTGCTCGAAGTCGCCGACGAAGGACCCGGCATCCCGGCCGAGGATCTGCGCACCATCTTCGAGCCGTTCCGCCAGCTGGACAGCTCCATGACCCGACAACACGGCGGGGCGGGCCTGGGCCTCGCCATCTGCGAAGGCATCGCGCAGGCGCTCGGCGGGCAGATCTGGGTCGAGAGCGAGGTCGGGAAGGGATCCCGCTTCTACGTCAGGCTTCCGCTCGTCGTATAGCCGTATAGCCGTATAGCCGTATGGCAGTACGGCAGTACGGCTGTACGGCTGTACGGCTGTACGGCTATGCGCGCGGCACCACTCCCCCTACGCGATTCCGATACTCCCGATACCGCTCCCCGAACCGCTCGACCATCATCCGCTCTTCGCGCGGGATCCGGATCGTGAGGGCCACGATCGCCCCCAGGGACGGCACGGCGAACAACGGGCTCGCCGAGACGAGCGACAGGCCGATCATGAACGCGAACAGCGCCGTGTACATCGGGTGCGCCACCCAGCGGTACGGGCCCGCGGTCAGGAGCGGCTGCTCCTCCAGAAGGCGCAGGTTGACCGACCAGTAGCGGCCGAGCACAACGTGCGTCCAGGCGAGGAGCGGGAGGCTCGCGAGGGCGAGTACAGCGCCGGCCCAGCGCACGCCTCCGGACAGTGGCAGCGCTACGCGATCGATCCAGGCGGGGCGCAGCACGTAGAGGGCGAGGGAAGCGAGGAACGCGAAGAACAGCGCCACGCGGAGCGCGACGAGGGCGCGCCCTTCCCGCGCGACGACCTCGCGGTCGAGCTGGAAGCGCTTGCGGATCTGGCCGTGGCGCCAGCTGAAAAAGCCGCGCGTCGCCCAGATCGCGATGAGGAGCGCGAAGGTGAGGGTGCGGAAGCGGGCCTCGGCGCTCACAGGAGCGCCCGGCGTCGGGCCAAGAGCCACCCTTCCTCTCGGGGTCGCCCTGCGACGGACCTCCCCACCTCGCCCAAACGCATGCTCCCTAGTTCCCGGCCCGCAGCACCGGTCGCGCCAGCAGTCCTGTCGTCGAGACCCGGATCTCCCAGGTCGCGAACTCGCGGCCCGAGACGAAGGCGGCGGAGCCGTACTCGGCGTCCACCAGCGGCTTGAGCCAGCGGTACCGCCGGGCGAGACTGAATAGGTCGACGGCCCGGTCGCGGCTCAGCGACTCCACCGTGCGGGGCCTGCTGCGCTCCTCACTGAGGTCGCGGTAGCGGCCGGCCACCCGGTCCAGCTCGTAGGCCGTGTGCAGCCCGAGCACGTTCACCCAGGGGTGCCACTTCAGAATGTGGGCGTCCACGTAGACCGCGTCCCCCGCCAGGTCGAACATATGGACGCTCGAATCGGCGAGCGTCACGGTCGCGCGGAAGCGTTGCGGGCCGACGGGGGACGTGTGCACGCGCGCGGCAATCTCTTCGTGCGTGAGGGCCCGGTATCCCCGCATCGCTACGCTCACGGCCGCGGCCAGGGCGGCGAGCGCGAGAAAGAGGCCTGCCACCAGAAAGCGGCCGCCGCCGCCCACGACGCTGCGGCGGCGGAATGCGGCGACGGCAGAGACCAGGAACGCGACGGCGAGGGCGGCGCAGGTCAGTGTGAAGAGGAGGAGCGGTGCGGGCATGGACCTCACCCCCTGGCCCCCTCTCCTCTACGAGGAGAGGGGGAACTCGTGGCCGGCGCCGGAGCTCATCTGGTCTTGCACTGTACCGTCGCGGGGGGCGTGTTGCCGCAGGCGATGGTCTCGTCCATCCCGTTGGCGATCGGGCCGCACGCGGTGGTGCGGGCGGTTTCGACGGCTTCCGGCTGCGTGGGCGCGACCGCGGAGGCGCAGTTGGAGCGACCGCGGAACTCCATGCACACCGCGCATTCTTCCCGCGCCCGCCCGGCGGTCATGAAGAAGAACAGGGCGATGACGGCGGCGATGACGGCGAGGGTCAGCAGAGTGGAGCGCTTCATCCAGAGCCACCGGTCGGATTTGAACCGACGACCGCTCGATTACGAATCGAGAGCTCTACCCCTGAGCTACGGTGGCGGTCATGTGCCGCAACGACTTACCGCGTTGGTCGAGAGGTCTACGCCGTGGTGCCAATGGTGGTGCCAAAACCCACGCCGCGCAGCGCCTCCAGACGGCCTCCTAACTTAGCGGCGTGCTGTTCGATGCGGTACTCCACCGCCTCGGCCCGGTGGCGCACCTGGCCGAGGTGCCCGTAGACCTTGCGAACCATGGCCTCGCCGCCGTGCCCCATCTCGCGGGCGACCGTATACGTGCTTACGGGCGCCCCCTGGTCCACGGTCTGGAGCCGAGCGGCGCAGTAGGTGTGGCGGAACATCTTCGAGCGGATTTCCCCAGCTTTCCAGCCCGCCCGAACGGCGACGGCGTCGAGCAGCTTCCGGAAGTCGGTGAGCATCGCCTCCTCGCCTGTGCGGTAGCTCGGAAAGAGCAGCCGGCTCGGCGGGTGCTCGGCCAGGTACCGTTCGAGCGCCTCGCGGAGCTGCGGCCACAGTGGCACCGACCGGTGGCTCGTTACGGTCTTGAGGCGGCGCCAGGCGTTTGGCCGGAACGTCACCACCCCGCGGTCGAGCGAGACGTCGTCCACTTCGAGCCCCAGCACCTCTGACTCGCGGCCGCCCGTGAGCAGGAACGTCGCGATCAATTCGTAGGCGAACGGAACTGGCCGCCAACCGCCCTTGCCCGCAGTCGGGCGATAGGTCCGTGCCGCCTCGAGGAGCAGGGCGGCGTCGGGAATCTCGAGCCACTTCGCCTCCCCGCGCGCCGGCGACGGCTTCTCATCGAAGTCGCCCACGGGATCGTATCCGGATGGCACGACGCGCTCGGCGCGTGCGCGCTTGTAGAGGTTCGAGAGACAGCTCAGGTGATGCCGGACGCTGCTGGCGGACATCGTTCCCTTCCGTCCGTTCGGCGTCGCCAGAAGACGGTTGGCCCAGCGGCGCACGTCAGCGACCATGATGGAGACGAGATCCCTGTCAGCGCCAAAGAACTCGACCGCGCGGTCCAAGCACGTCTCCGTCACTTCCAGCCAGTGCTCCGTGAACTTCTGAGACTCGGCCTTGGCGACGAGGTGCGCGCGCGCGAAGTCCGCGAGCGTCACCTGTCGTGTCTCGCCGTGGAGCGCGCGCCCCCGGCGCGAGCCGTCGAGGTGTTCCAGCCGCCGCGCGAGCAGCACCTGCGCCGTGGTCGCGTCGGCCGTGGCGCGTTTCTCTTCCGGCGCGACGAGCGCTTCCCTGCCCCCGCCAACGTCGCCGTAATCGCGCAGATCCGCGTAGGCGCGTCTCGTGCCGCCTCGTTCGCGCCAGTAGATGCGGGACTTCTTGCTCTGCCTACCCATGTTCAGGTTCCTCCCGGTGAAGGGTTCTTGCCGAAACCGCTGGAGGCCCACTCCAGCACGCCAACAAAGCTTTCGTAGTTCAACTCCCGTTCGCCCGCGAACCAGGGTCGTAAGGTTGTGGCCAGCGCTGATGCCGCGGCCACCGCGAATTGGTCATCCGCAGCGAGGTCTTGCGCGGGCTGTCCCTCGCCGAGTGCCCGCCATTCAGCATCGGTGAACTTGGTGGGATCGACCGGCGCAGGGAGCGCGCCGGGTTTCAGGAACAGCCGCCGCCACCAGAATGCACTCACGAGTCTTGTCGCGAGCATCATCGCCCGGTCCCACGGATTCTCCTTCCACTGGCCCACGGCGAGTTGCGATAGCGCCGCCTTCGCGTCCCGCTTGCCCTGCTCGATATCCCGCTTCCATGCGTCGGTGATTTTCTTGCACAGCTCGTGAGCGGCGAGCTGGTAGCGGGGAGGGAGCGTAGTTCGCTGTGGCAGGCCGCCTTCCGCCGGGGGTCGAATGATCCTCAGGTTCTCGTCCACCCAGAGCGGCGGTTTGTAACCCAGCTCGGGATACGGCAGCCATGACGTGAGACTCGGCAGGAGATCCGTTTCGCCACCGAGCCAGGCGGCGGGCAGTTCGAGCAGCTTCACGAGATTCTCCCGGAGCGACTGGTAGCAGCGCTTCGTCTTGCCCCGCACGATCGAGTCGAGCGTCCGCTGGCTAACTTTCATGCGGCCGGCGGCGCCGTTCACGCTCAGGCCCTTCCACTCGATGGCGGCGCGTACCCGCGCCCCGTCGATAGGAACCAGGGCGTCTTCCCTCTTTTGGCGATGCTTCCGCTTGGGGTTGGGCATCCCTCCCCCTGTATCAGTAGCGGTCACCGACAAGCCCCTCGGCCCTTCAATGTATCGGTAAGTTACTGATAAATTGCTGGCATGGCTACCCCGGTACTGGAGAGACTACGGGCGGCCCTCGCCGCAATGCCACCTGGCGCCCTCGTGCCGCGGGACTGGCTGCTCGAGCAGCTGACCGATGGCTCCGCGGGCGTGCCCGCACCAGTGGCGCCTGCCCCGCTAGCTCTCGTCGACCTGACGATCCGCGACCTGGCCCAGGTGTTCGTTAAGCGCCCCTCGACGGTGCGCGCCTGGGTGGAGCGGGGCGACTTCCCCGGCGCCTACAAACTCCAGGGGAAGGAATGGCGCGTCCCCCCGAGCGCATTGGAAGCATTCCAGAGCCTCCAGCGACAGCGGGCGAGATCCACCTCGCGCCTTTCCGCGTGGCGGTCCGTCGCGCACCCGAAGGCCACACCGCGGCCTGAGACCGGACAACAGTAGGTCACCAGACGGTCCCCACCCGGTAATGCCCAGGACTAACACAATGAAGAAACGACTACCGGAACAGGCTACGGAAGCGGTTGGCCGTCCTCGAAAGGTGAACCAGGTACTGCTCAACCGGATGATCGAGCTGAGGAAGCAGGGGTTCTCGTGCCAGGAGATCGCCCAAAAGGTCCAGCGATCGGAGCGAACGGTACGCCGGTACACCCGGGGGATTCGGCCCCACGTGGCAGTCTCGACCACGGCTAAGCCTGTGGACGTGCTCGCCGCCTGTGGCAGAATCATTCTCACGGTGCGCGATCGGCTCGAGCTCACCACCGAAGAGGTGGATTACCTGTTCAAGAAACTCCGCAAGATCTTCGAGTCGAGAGATCCGCTGACTCGCGACTGGTTGGCCGTGGACTCGAAGGCCCGCATGGACTTTCTCGTCTATGACGTGCTGCGGCCAACGATGGGCGAGATCAGGACCCGGCGCTGGATCGAGCGGTTCAGGGAGCAGGTTGGAGATAGCGGGATGAACGACGAGGAGGACGGCGACGCAGGCGGGCCGCCGGCGGACCGGTTGCTTCCGCCGTGAATCGGTGTTGACGGCGGCCCCGGGCTTCTTGTCGACGAATGGTCTAGATTCTCTACTGCTCTCCTTTCGGCAGCTTCGGTGCCGTCACGCTGTCGGCATCGGCGTCCGTGCGGAGAATCCGCGGCGTGAGGAAGATGTATAGCTCGGTGGCGTTGCTCTGGCGGTCCACGCTGCCGAACAGGCCGCCCACGAGCGGCAGGCTCGACAGCACCGGGATCCCACCCTGGTTCGCCTGGCGCTGCTGGTCCTTGAGGCCGCCCAGCACGATCGTCTGCCCTTCCCGTACCAGTACCCGGGTGACCAACTCGCGCATGGCGATCACCGGGGCGTCGAACTGCACCTCGCCCGTCGCCGTGCTCACCTCCTGCTGGATCCACAGCGACACGTAGCCGTCCTGGTTGATCGTGGGCCGCACCGTGAGCTTCGTCGCCACGTCGCGGTACTGCACCACTTGGTCGCGTTGCGGCTCGTCGGTGGGCAACGACCGGCTCACCTGGATGAAGGGCCGCTGTTCGCCGACCAGGAACCGGGCTTCGGTGTTGTTGGAGGCGAGGAGCACGGGCCGCGACACGATCTTCACGTCGCCCCGGCTCGCCGCCGCCCGAATAGTGACGTCGATGTTCGCATGCCCCAGGTCGAGCAGCCGGATGACGAGGTCGCCCAGCCCACCCCCCGTCACGGTCCCCCCGCCGGTCCCACCGCTGTTGTCCACGGGCTGCTGGGGCACGAAGATGTCGGCGCCGAGGGAGAAGCTGCGATCGTGCCGCGCTTCGATGATCAACACCTCGATCAACACCTGGAGCGAGCGGATGTCGAGCTGGTCCACGGCCTCGCGGATGACATCGAAATCCTCGCGGCTCGCGCGGACCAGGAGCGAGTTGGTCAGCTCGTCGGGCACGATCGTGACGGGACCGATCAGCGCGGATTGGCGGATCGGCGCCGCGCCGGTCGGCGCGGCCGCCGCCGCCTCCGCACCGGCGGGCGGGACGCGGTTGCGCCGCAGCTCGTCGGACAACGTCCCCGTGGAGAGGCCGGCCCGCCCGGAGAACTCGCCGCCGCCGCCGAACAGGAGGTTCACCGTGGCGGCGACGTCCACCGCCGTCGCGTGTTTGAGTCGAACCACGAACAGCTGCACAGCGCCCGCCTGCCCCGGGGCGCCGGGCGCGCCCGCCGGGAAGCGGACGGCTTCGGGCACTCGCGGGGCGATCCGGAAGAAGGCGGAGTCCTCCGTGACCTCGAGGTTGTTCGACTCCGCGAGTCCCCTGATCAGCGCCGGCACGGCCGTGCGCGGCACCCGGCCCGGGGTCTCGAGCGACACCCGGGCCGGCGGCATGGTGCTGACCAGCACCGGCTTCGGCAGGTAGCGCCCCAGCGCCTGGATCACGCTCCGGATGTCGGCGTCCACGAAGCGGACCGACAGGCTGTCGTTCACGGCCCGAATCGCCGCTGTATCCTGCGCGGCCAGCGGGGCCGTCAGGCCAACGAGCAGGGCAGCCACCTTGGCCGCCCTTGCCCACCATCGGCCGTCTTTGGCCGTCTTCATCTCCATGGCTCCCTCACTTTCAGCACCCACACGGTGTCCATTCCCACAATGCGCACCCGATCGGCCGCGATGCCGACGACGCGAAGATCCCCCACCCGATCGCCGACCCGCACGACCCGCCCGCCCTCGACGCCCGGGAAGCCCTCGATCACCGCCGTCGGATCAGCGCCATGCACCACGCCGACCAGCAGGAGCGCCGGCTTGGGCAGCGCGAACGCCGGCGCAGCCTCCGCCGCAACGGACGGGCTGTAGGCGACGCCCGCGGGCCGGCGGCCGGCGCGAAACACGTCGCGCGCCACGACGACATCGGCGAGGGAGTCGGCGGGATACGGCGGGGCGGAGAGGGACGGAGAAGGACGGAGAGGGACGGAGGAGGAAGCGACGCGGGGCGTGAGCGAGGTGAACGCCGCCCATGCCAGGGCGAGCACGCCGCTCACCGCAAGCGACCACGCCCCTACTCCCCACGCCCCCACGCCCCTCACCTCCCCTCCCGCGGCAAGAAGAAGCCCGTCACGTCCACCTCCGCGCGCAGCGTTTCCGGCCCGGGCGCCCGCCCCAGCGGATCGGGCGTCTGGACGGCGAGCGTGGGGACCGTGAGCAGTGGGTCGCCCGTCTCGACGGCGCGCAGGAAGCGCGTGAGCCCGCGGGCGTCTCCCTCCAGCTCGGCGTGCACGGCCACCCGGCGGAACACGCCGGCCGCGGAGTCGGGAAGGGGGTCGAGGCGCACGAGCCGCACCTGGTGGCGGCTCGCGGCCATGGACACGAGCGCCGAGAGCGAGGCCGACGCCTCGGCGGCGGTGCGGCCGTCCACGAGCCGCGGGGCGAGCGCGACGACGGCGCCGAGCGCGCGGCCGAGCGCATCGCGCAGCACCGGGGCCGCGGCTAGCGCGTCCCGAGCCCGCGCCAGCGTCTCGACGCGCTCGCCCGCGCGCGTGCGGAGCGCC
>CAZVSO010000137.1:0-8166 GCA_964629425.1 uncultured Gemmatimonadaceae bacterium | reverse complement strand
CACGCGGGGCGTCGATGAAGGACCGCCTGCACCCGCACGTGTTGGCCGCCCTGGCGGGGATCTTCGGAATCCTGGTCCTCGCCACCGTACTCGTGTGGCTGGTGGGGCGCCTGCGGCCCCAGCTCGATCTGGGCGAGATGCGCGCGCGCATCCGGAGCTGGTGGGTCATGGCGGTCGTGTTCGCCGTCGCGCTCGTGCTCACCCGCAAGATCTCGCTGGTGTTCTTCGCGTTCGTGAGTTTCCTCGCCCTCAAGGAGTACCTGTCGCTCATCCCGACCCGACGCGCCGACCGGAGCGTGCTGCTGCTCGCCTACCTGAGCATCCCCATCCAGTACCTGTGGATCGGGATGGAGTGGTACGGCATGTTCATCATCTTCGTGCCGGTGTACGTCTTTCTCCTGCTGCCGCTGCGGATGGTGCTGATCGGGGAGACCGCGGGGTTCCTGCGGTCGGTGGGGACACTGCACTGGGGCCTGATGGTGACGGTGTTCAGCATCAGCCATGTGGCCTATCTCCTGGTGCTGCCACAGTGGGTCAACCCGCTGGGCGGGGGCGCCGCGCTGGTGCTGTATCTCGTGTTCCTGACCCAGGGGAACGACGTCGCCCAGTTCCTGTGGGGCAAGAGCCTGGGCCGCCATCGCGTGGTCCCGACCGTGAGTCCCAACAAGACCTGGGAGGGGCTGCTGGGCGGCGTCGCCACGACCGTGGTGCTCGGGCTGGTGCTGGCCCGCTGGCTCACGCCGTTCAACCTGCGCGAGGCCGCCGCGGCGACGCTGCTCATCGGGTTCGGCGGGTTCATCGGCGACATCGTGATCTCGGCCCTGAAGCGCGACCTCGGCATCAAGGACTCGGGCACCCTGCTGCCCGGCCACGGGGGGATCCTCGACCGGATCGACAGCCTCACCTACACGGCGCCGCTGTTCTTCCACTACACGTACTACCTGCACGCCTGACGGTGAGCCGGATCCTGCAGTCGTTGTTCTTCTGGCTCGTGGTCCGCCCGATCGTGCTCGTGGTGATCGGCCTCAACGTGCGCCATCGCGAACGGCTGCCGTCGAGGCGAGAGGGCGGGGGCGGCGGGGGCGGGCCCGCGATCGTGGTGGCGAACCACAACAGCCACCTGGACACCGTGGTGCTGATGACGCTCCTGCCGTCGCGCCTGCTGCACCGCGTGCGGCCGGTGGCGGCCGCGGATTACTTCCTGCGGAACCGGGTCGTGGCCTGGTTCGCGCGGGCGATCATGGGGATCATCCCGATCGAGCGGCGCGGGCGCGAGCCGGGCGCCGACCCGCTCGCCGCGGTCTCCGAGGCGCTCGACCACGGCGAGATCGTGATCCTGTTCCCCGAGGGCACGCGGGGCGAGCCCGAGCGGCTCGCGGCGTTCAAGAGCGGCGTGGCGCATCTCGCCCGGCGGCATCCCCGGGTCCCGGTGATCCCGGTGTTCATGCACGGGCTGGGCAAGACCTTGCCGCGGGGCTCGCTCGTGCCCGTGCCCTTCTTCTGCGACGTGTTCGTCGGCGAAGCGCTCCACGGGCGCGAGGACCACAAGGCGTTCATGGCGGATCTCACGGCACGGATGCAGCAGCTGGCGGGGGAGGGGACGTTCCCGCCGTGGGAGTGACGGCGCTCGTCGCGGCGCTGTGGGGTTTGGCCGAGGCGACGCTGTTCTTCATCGTGCCCGACGTATTCCTCAGCCTCGTCGCTTTACGGGACCGGCGCGCTGCACTGGTCGCGTGCGGCTGGGCGATCCCAGGTCACCTTTCCCTTTCCTCGAGTCTGTTGCACTTACTATATGAATTCGCCCAGTCTAAGGAGATAGGTAACACTGCTTAGTGGTTGCGGCGCCGGTGGCGGCCCAGCGCATCTTCGATGAGATAGGTCCGTTCGTGAAAGCGGCCGAGACGGAGGGGGCCGAAGTAGACGTCCCACTCGCCGTCGTCGATCTCGACGAGCCCGAGGTACTCGCCGCCCAGCGTCTGACTCACATTCACCCACCGCGCGTGCCAGCGGATGCCGCCGTTGCGACTGACGAGACGGCGTTCGTAGTAGGGCGGATACTCGAGGGGCGCCAGGCGCGTGGGGTACGGTCGCGGAGACGGGGCATAGCGGGACGCCGGCGTGGCGTCGCCGAGCGCTTCGTGGGGCCGCAACTCGTTGAATTCGCTGCGCCAGGCATCGAAGCGGCGTTGCTGCGCGCGGCGGGAGTGTTGGGGCGGGCGCGCCGTATCGCGCTTCAAGGTCCGGTGCATGCGCTCATGCCGGCCTTTCTGCTGGGGCGAGGCAGACCCGTGCTCTATACTTTGCAACACAAAGTACTTGACAGAGTCAGCAACTTGGCGAATATTCGACGCATGAGCGAACAATCTGAGGATTCGAGCCCGTCATCGGGTGCGGTGAAGGGCGAGCCCAGGCTGCTCTGGGCCACGGCGGCCGCGGTGGCGGGCTTCGGAAACTGGATGCTGTACGATGCCCTGCCCGGGATCAACTGGGTCCTGTGGACCGGCGCGGCCGTGGCCGGCCTGCTCGTGTTTTCCCGCTCGCGCGGCCATCCTCCGCGGTCCGTCCTGATCATGGGCGGCGCCCCAATCGTGATTGCCGGAGCGGCGGCGGTGACCGCCAGTCCGGGCCTGTGGGCGCTGATCTGCCTGGCGATTGTCTGCTTCCTGGCGATGCAGATGTTGCTGACCGCCGGCCCTTCTCCCCGATCGATCACCGCCCGCTTCGCCGCGACCGCGCCTCTGGTGGCGCTCAGGATCGCGGCGGTTCAGGCGATGCGCCGCGGCGTCCAAGCTACGCACCGCATCCGGTCGACCCGGGCTCGGGCGTGGGTCCGGGGCCTCGCCATCACCCTGCCGGTGCTGGTCGGCTTCGCGCTGCTGCTCGCGGGGGCGGATCCCGTCTTCGCGGCGTGGCGGGACGCGGTCGGAGACCTCGTCGCAAGCTGGGAATTCGTGCCGCGCGTGGTGTTCTTCATGGCCCTTCTCGTGGTCGTGCTCGGTGCCTATGGATACGCGTCAATCGAGTCGGGAAGCTCCCCCGCGATGGAGGGCAAGGCCCCCGACCGATGGCTGGGATCGACCGAGCGCTTCATACTGCTCGCCGGGGTCGCCGCGCTGTTCTGGCTGTTCCTGGCTGTTCAGTTGGGCTATCTCTTTGGCAACCTCCCCCGGATCCCCGCCTCCGGGATGACCTTCGCCGAGTATGCCCGGCGTGGCTTCGGCGAGCTATCCATCGTCGCCTCAGCGAGCGCGCTGCTCATCGTTGTCTCGGAGCGATATGGGAATGACGATGGGCGCGAGCGCACCCTGCGCCTTCTGACCTTCGCGATCATCGCGGCGGTGCTGCTGCTTCTCGGCTCGGCCTTCCGCCGGGTCTGGCTGTACGAGGCGGCCTACGGATTCACCACGGCGAGGCTGTATGCCCAGGTCTACATGTGCGCGGTCGCCGTGGGCCTGGTAATGCTCTCACTCGAGGTCGCCAGGGACTTCGATGCGGGCCGTCTCTTCCGCCGCGCGGCCGCGGCGGCCACGATCCTCTTCATCGCGCTCATCTACTGGAACCACGAGGCCTGGATCGCGAGCCGGAACATGGACCGCTTCGCGAGCACGGGAAAGCTCGACGTCGCCTATCTGACGCGGGAGCTGTCGGCTGACGCCATCCCGGCGATCGCGGAGCGGCTCCCTTCGCTCCCCGAACCGATGCGCTCCGAGATCCGTCGCGCCGTGCGGGAGCGGTATGCCGAGCGCGACGAAGGTCGGCAACGAACCTGGTTCGAGTGGAATCTGGCCAGTAGCCGGGCGCGGCAGGCGCTGAACGCGAGCTTCGCCTCTCCCTAGCTTTCGCCTCAGCCGAAATCCCCTACCCAGGCCCGTCGGTTCACGACTCCGCAACACCGGTCCCGAGGGGCAGCTATTCAGCTCCGAGCCTTCCCTTTCCTCGAGTCTGTTGCACTTACTCTATGAATGCGCGCCGTCTAACCTGGCGTTGCTGCTGACGAACGCCGTTGATCTCGGTAGCGCCCGCTGCGCGGGCGCGTTTTCTTTGAGCGTTCGCAGGAGAACGCCGATTTGTTAGGCGGCACTACAGCCACCGGACTCGCGACCCTGCTGCCGGCACTCATGGCGCTACGTTCCCGTCGTACCGCGGGCCCCCGCGCGTGAGGCTCGGGGGGGCTCCGTGTCCCGGGCCCCGACACGCTAGATTCCCGGCGCGGGCGAACGATCCTCTCAGCGGAGAACGAGCGTGTCCAAGCGATCGAAGACCGACGAGCAGAAGCTGGCCGCCCTGGTGAGGAAGAACGCGGCCAAGGCGGCAAGGCTCAGAGGGAAGGTGCCGCGTCGGTACGACCCCACGCTCCCTCCCGAAACCACGGATGCGGATCTGGAACGACGCGATTTCTTCTCGGAGATGAAGAAACGCGAGTTCTGAGCCTCACGCCGGAGGGCTCCATGGCCAAGATCAAGCGTCTCCAGACCTACGAGGCTCCCGCGATCACGGTCACCTTCGATCCCAACGTCTGCATTCACTCGGGAGAGTGCGTTAGCGGCCTGCCGCTGGTGTTCGACGTGCGGCGCAAACGGTGGGTGCGTCCCGAGCTGGCTCCCGCCGACCAGGTCGCGGCCCAGGTGGCTCGCTGTCCCTCCGGCGCCTTGCAGTCCCACCTCACGAGCACGCCACCGACGCCCACCAGGGAGCCGTGATGTCGGATCTTGCGAACCCGGCGTCCCATGCCGCGGAGCAAGCCCGGGCCTATGTGGCGTCGCTGGAGGCCGCGCTCGGTGCCCGTGACCCCGTGGCGGTGCTCGGCGACACACCCACCGCGCTGCGCGGCGCAGTCGCGGGCCTTTCCACTGAGCAGCAGGGCGCGCCCGAACGGCCCGGCAAGTGGTCGGTGCGGCAGGTCGTCCAGCACCTGGCCGATTCGGAGCTCGTCGGCGGCTTCCGCTTTCGCATGGTCCTCGCGCACGACCGCCCCACCCTGCCGGGCTTCGATCAGGATCTCTGGGCGGACCGCTTGGGCTACCACGACACCGACATCGAGGCGGCGTTGCTCGACTTCACGACGCTGCGTCAGGCCAATCTCCGGCTGCTCCGCCGGGCCGCGCCGGCCGACCTGCGCCGCGTCATGCTCCATGCGGAGCGTGGCGAGGAAAGCGTCGTCCAGATGATCCGGCTGTACGCCGGTCACGATCTCGTTCACCTACGGCAGATCGCACGCATCCGCCAGGCGATCGAAGTGCCCTGATGCTGGAGCGCTCATGCTCTACATGATCGTCGAGCACTTCCGCGCCGGCGACGCGGTGCCCGTGTACCGCCGCTTTCGCGATCGCGGCCGCATGACGCCCGACGGGCTGCGCTACGTGGCCAGCTGGGTCACAGAGGATTTCGGTCACTGCTATCAGGTCATGGAGTGCGACGATCCTCGGCTCATTGAATCGTGGACGGCCCGCTGGCAGGACCTCGCCGAGTTCGAGGTCATCCCCGTGCGGACGTCGGCCGAGGCGGTCGCCGTGATCGCCCCCCGGCTGTAGCGCCGAGGAGGCTCCGATGAGCGAGGCGAGGAACCGCGCGGCGATCGAGGCCCTCGTCATGGCGATCAACGGGAGGGACCTCGCGGCGCTGGACAAGGTGTTTACCGAGGACGTCGTGCTGGAGTGGCCGCAGTCGGGCGAGCGGATCCGGGGCGGGCGCAACCGGCGCGAGATCTACAGCCGGTTTCCGGCACTGCCGCGGGTCACCCCGCGACGGGTGAGCGGGAGCGGCGACGCCTGGGTGCTGGAGGCCATGCTCGACTACGGCGACGGCGAGCCGTACCAGTGCGTGTTCGTGTTCGAGATGCGGGGTGGCCTGATCGCCCGAGAGACCGGGTACTGGTCGAAGCCGTTCCCCGCGCCCGAGTGGCGGGCGCCCTGGGTCGAACGCCTGTAGCGCCAGGGCACCACGATGCCGCGTGAGCGCAAGATCATCGTCTACATCGCGACGAGCGCGGACGGCTACATCGCCAGGCCCGACGGCAGCGTGGAATGGCTCGACCGCCCCCGGCCGCCCGGCAGCTATGGGATGGGCGCCTTCATGCGGTCCATCGATACGATACTGTGGGGGCGGAAGACCTACGATCAGGCGCTTGGGTTCGGCGAGAGCAGAACCATGTTCGGCAGGAGCGTCCGGAACTACGTCTTCACGCACCGGCCGCCCGCGTCGCCGGCGGCCGGCGTGGAGTTCGTCAACGAGCCGATCAAAGCGTTCGCGAGCCGCCTGCGCGCCACTCCGGGGAAGCACATCTGGATGATGGGCGGCGCCGGGATCATCGCGGCATTCCTGGACGAAGGGCAAATCGACGAGTTCATGATCCACGTCGTGCCGACATTCATCGGCGAGGGCATCCCGCTCCTCGCGCGGCGGCACCGGCTGGTGCCGCTCACGTTGCTGTCGAGTCGACGCTACCCGGACGGCGTGGTGCGCTTGCACTACGCGGTGGAGCGCCGGGCCCCGTCTCGGCGGAGGGTGCAGCGGACCCCGCCGCCGCCGTCTCCCGCTCCCTGAGAGGGCGCTCTCGGCTCGTCGAGCGTCCCGAGGGACGCCCGGCTACGCCCGCGTCTTTCAGGACGCACGCCTAGCGCCGAGCAGCGTCGCCTGTGGAGCGAACTCAACACACCGCCGCGCGTACGCCGCACGTCGCGCGGCGTCGCGCGGTGTTCGGATCCGAAGGGGCGACTAGGGCGAGGAGCGGCGCGCGGGCCAGCGGTATCCGAGGACCGCGCTCGCCCCGACGCGCTGGAACAGGCGAGACCGAATCGTCGATTCGCTGCGCACCCACTCGGCACGCAGGTGGAGGAAGGTGCCCGACGCGATCGGACTCGTCGCTTGCGCGATCACGAACGAGCCCGTTTCCTGATCCACCACCGCGAGCGTGTCCCCGGTGTCGCGGTAGCTCTTGGCGGCGAGCGCGGAGTACAGCTGGATCGACGAACGCCCTACCGACGCCGACACGAGCACCGCGGCGCGCATCGCGCGATAGTCGAAGGTCTCGATGCTGGAGCTGTTCCAGGCCGCCCCCAGCTCGACTTGGACGAAGGGCGATCCTCGCAGTGCCCATTCGGCATTGAGCGCCCAGCGCCCGTCGTCGCGGGTGTCGAACGGGGCACCCGAGAAGCTCGCGTTGCCCGCGCCAAGGGTCAGCCGCAAGAGGCCGGGTCCCAGGGCGTGACTCAGCTTCGCGGTCCCGATGAGCTCGGTTCTGTCGAGCTGCTGCCAGCTGGCCGGCCCGTAGCGCACGAGCCCGGCGCCGACCGAGCTTTCCAGGAGCCACTGGCCGGAGATGGGGATGGCGATCCCGCCACGCGCCCAGGTTTCGCGGCGGTCGGGATCGAGGTACACCGGCGCGGGCACCGAGTCGGAGACGGCTCGGACCCGCTGCTCGGCGCTGAGCCACCACCGCGTGCGCTCGGAGGTGGCGCTCAGGCTCGCGCGCAGATCGCCCACGAGCTCGGTGATTGTGGGCGTACCCTCGGCGGTCAGCGCTCGGAACCCGATGCGCGGCTCGACGGCGATCACGGTGCTGCTCCCGGGCCGGGCGGTCCAGGTCAGCCCCGCGCTGGCCTTGCCGCCGAAGGTCGGCTGCGCGACGGCACGCGATTCGAAGCGCAGCCACTCGGGCCCGATCGAGAAATCGCCGCGCAGGGCCTGGGCGGCGAGCGGTGCGGCGTGGAGCAGGAGTCCCGCCGTGGCGGCGGGGCTCAGGCGCGCGGCGCGGGTCACGGCTGGTCGCGCAGCAGGCGGCGCATCTCGCCCGACTGACGCTCCAGCGCGGCCGCCTGCCGCAGCAGGTCCGCGCGCAGGCGGGTGAGGCGGTCGGAGGCCGTGCGGGGATCGCCGGCCGATACCGGGTCGGTCGGCTCCGGTGTCCCGCCCGGTGTCCCGCCCGGCGCCGCGCCGGCAGCGGCGGGCGGGGGCGCGCGGGCGCCGCGGTCGGGCGCCAGGGGGACCGGGGTGTCCACGGGCCGCGGGGTGCCACCCAGCGCGCCGAAGTCGACCGTGGGCGGCGGGACGTCGGTCTGGTCGAACAGTCTGGTCTCGGCGACGAGACGCTCGACCTCGTCGCGGAGCTCGGCCCGGCGGCGCTCCCGCGTGATCTCGCCCGCGAGGACGTCTGCGGCGCTCCGCAGC
>CAZVSO010000136.1:0-8411 GCA_964629425.1 uncultured Gemmatimonadaceae bacterium | reverse complement strand
CCGACGATGACGACGGTGGGGGGCGTCAGTCCCAGTCCGCCAGGAGCATCGCGTCCCGCGTCTGGTCCGCCGTGATCCGCTCGCGGATCGAGTTGTCGCGGTTGAGCAACACGATCACCGGCTGTTGGTCGCGCGCTTCCTCGGGGGTGAGCTGCGCGTAGGTGATCACGATGACTCGGTCGCCGACGTGCACCAGCCGTGCGCCGGCGCCGTTCACGCAGACGATCCCCGAGCCCCGTTGGCCCTCGATCACGTAGGTCTCGAGCCGCGCGCCGTTGGTCACGTCCACGACCTGCACGCGCTCGAACGGCACGATCCCGGCCGCCTCCATCAGGGCGGCGTCCACCGTGAGACTGCCTTCGTAGTGCAGCTCCGCCTGGGTGACCGTGGCGCGATGGAGCTTGGATTTGCACAGCGTCAGCAGCACGGGTCTCGTCTCGTCGGGAGATCGCCTGAAAGATAGGGGACGGGGGACGGGGGACGGGTAGGTTCGCGATCGGCTTTACCCTTCCCCCGTCCCCCGTCCCCCGTCCCCTCAGCGAGGTGCCCGGTGGCCCTCAGCGAACCTACGGCACCGTGAACTCGAAGTTCTCGCCGATCACCGTGATGAGCAACCCGCCGGCCCCGTCGTCCTCGAGCAGCATCACCGCAAACAACGAGCCGACGTTGAACTCGACGTAACCCTGAATCAGCGCCGCGGGAGCGGAGGAGCCAGCGCTCGCGGAGAACGCCGAGGCGCCGACGTCCACGGAGACTTCGGCGTCGGAGACCTGGACCTCGGGACGGTTTCCCTCGCTCTGAAAGCTCGCCTCCGCCCCGGTGAATTGGACCGCCGTCGGGCTCGTCGGGAAGACGGACGAGGTCAGGTGCACTTCGACCGGGCGCCCCGTAATGCCCGTGATCTCGAGCAGCGCGCCGCCGGCGAAGCCGATCGACGGGGTGAAGAACGTCAGCACACCATTCGCCGTCGTCTCGCTGGTCCCGTCGCCATCCACGTCCACCTGCACGGAGCCCGTGCCGCCGGTGGCCGTCGGGGTGATCGTCACGCCAGGCTGCGGGGACCCGCCGAGGGTGAGCATCACGCGCTCCAGCGCCTCGGCTAGATTGGGGACGTTGTCGAACCGGTCCTGGAGAAACGCCTCGACCGTGGCCGGATCCACATCCTGACTGGCACTCTCGTCCTTGCACGTGAGCACGGCGGGGGTGAGAGCCGCCAGCAGCATGACGGGCAGACGGTACTCGCGGATACGCATGGGGCGCCTCCTGACGTTTTGGGTCACGCCACCGCTCCCTGCGGGCCCGTCAACGGCTCCGAGGACCGGGGCCAACCATCCACTGAGATAATGTACGCCCAATTCAACGCGAGTCCACATCGGCGGGCCATGATCCGATGATCGATGCCCTGGCGCGGAGCCTCATCCGCCACCGGGGGCGGTGGACCGTGGGCGGGCTGCTCGTCCTGGCCGCCGCCCTGGCCCTCACCTCCCGGCTCACCCTGCGCAGCGAGATCGATGACTTCCTGCCTCGGGGCCGGCGACCCGTCGACACGGTCGCGGCACTGGTGGACGGCGGCGCCGGTCGGGTCGACCGCATCATCGTCCTGCTCGAGTCCCATGAGCCGATGAGGGTCGAGGTCGCGGCCCCGGTGCTCGACGCGCTGGCCACCCGCCTCGCGGCGGTGCCGGGCGTGGGGCGGGTTGAGCATCGCCTGCGACCGGAGCTGCGGCGGTTCCTGGAGCGCGAGGGACCGGCCCAGCTGCTGCTCTTCTTCACGCCGCGGCAGCTCGAGGCGCTCGGCGCCCGGCTGAGCCGGGACGCGATCGAACGGATCCTCCTGCGCCAGGGTCCCCCGGCAACGCTGCACGAGTCCCTCTGGCGCGCCGGCATCCAGAAGGCCGATCCGCTCGGGGTCGTCACGCCCGCTCTGGGAGTGCTGCAACGTGTCGCGGGCGGCGCACGCGTGCGCCTCGCGGATGGCTACTTCGCCGTGCCGAGCCTGAGCGCCTTCTTCCTGACCGTCGAGCCGGCGCGGCGCCTCACCACGATCGACAGCGCGCGCGTGCTGGTCGGAGCCATCGACCAGGCGTTGCAGCAGGTCAGGAGCGATCCTGCGCACGAACAGTTCCTGACTGGCAAGCGGCTATTCGCGGTCGGGCGTCCGGTGGGATACGTCCGGGGTCACGAGGTGGCCCGGGCCGACGCGCGGCGCATTGCGATCGCGTCGACCATCGCGCTCTTCGCGCTGCTCCTGGTCTTTTTCCGGCGGCCGCTCGGTCCCCTGATCATCCTCGGGACGATCCTGTTCGGCGTCGCGATCACCGGTGCGGTCGCGTTTCTCGCCCAAGGGTCGGTCAGCCTGCTCGGCTGGATGTTCATCTCGGTGCTCATCGGCCTGGGCGTGGACTTCGGGCTCTACATCGTGACGCACTACTGGATACTGGCGGACCCCGCCGCGGACCGGGCGGCCGCCCTGGCGGCGGCCCTGCAACGCCCCGGCCGCGGCATTCTGTTCGGGGGGCTGACCAACGCCTCCGCGTTCCTCTCGCTGGTCGTCGTCTCGTACCCGGTCATGGTCGAGCTGGGCTGGCTCACCGCGCTGGGCATGATCGTGATCCTCGCCGCCAGCTTCACGGTGCTGCCGCTGGCGCTGTCGTACACGCGGCCCGGTCGGGCTCCGGGCTGGGCCAAGTGGACGCGGGTCGTCCACACCCGCGGCCTGCGCCACGGGCGAGCATGGCTCGTCGCTTGGGGCACGCTGGTGGCGGGATCGCTGTGGGCCGCCCGGTCGCTGCGCTACGAGCCGCACCCATGGAAAGTGGTGCTCGAGGCGAACCCGGCCACGGCCGAGCTGGAGCGGGTGCGCCGGTTGTTGGGGGCCTCGTTCACACCCCTGTTGATGGTGTCCCGCGGCGCCACTCCAGAGGAGGCGCTGGAGCACGATCGCGAGGCCGTCGCGGCGCTCGAGCGCGTGCGCCTCCGGGCCGGCGTCGCGGCGATCGAGTCGCTGTCCCGCTGGCTCCCCGCGCCGGCGCAACAGCGGGCCAGCATGGCCTACTTGGCGGCCCACAGCGAGCTGTTCTCCGCGGAGCGGTTTCGCCGCGATTTCGTCGCTGTCGCGTCGCGGATGGAGCCGCCCGATCCCGCGCTCGCCCGGGACTACGTCCCGCTCGTTAGCCCGTTCCTCAATCCCCGCCCGACCGAGCTGACGCTGGACGATCTCCGTCGGGCCGGCCTCGAGGATCTCGTGCAGCGCCATCTGACGGGGCGCGTCGGCGAGTACTTGGCCGTGTCCTACGTCTACCTGCGACAGCTGCCTTGGGCCGAGGGGGCCGTCGGGCGCCTTACCGAGACCATCGAACGGTTCGGCGGACCGGCGCTGGCGCGGGCACGGTTCGCGGGGGACGCGCTGCGCGGCGTGTCACACGCCAGCGTGTTGCGACGCGACATCGCGCTCGCCTGCGGCGTCGCGGCGCTGCTGGTCAGCGTGATCCTGTGGCTCCAGCTGCGCCGGATGCGGCTGGTGCTGCTGTGCCTCGTGCCCCTGGCGTGCTGCGTCAGCGGCGCGCTCGGCCTCATGGCCGTGCTGGGCATCGAGCTCAACGTCCTCACGTTGGGAATCGCGCCCCTGCTCGTCGGCCTTGGCGTGGACAACGGCATCCACGTGGTGGAGCGCCTGCGCCGGGGTGAGCCGCTGCCCCTGGTGCTCGAGGAAACCGGCCCCGCCATGACGATGACGACCCTGTCGAACGTCGCTGGATTCGCCTGCCTCGGCCTGGCCACGTTGCCGGGCGTGCGCCACGTGGGCCTGGTCGGCGCAGTGGGGTTGCTCGTCAGCCTGGCTGCGGCGATGCACCTCGTTCCCTTGCTGTATTCGATGGTCGGATCTGGGGAAGGGGGAAGCGGGAAAGGGGAAGGGTAAGGCCGAGATCCGCTCTACCCCTCCCCCCTCCCCCGTCCCCCGTCCCCTTCTAGAGTTCCCGCAACGCCTCCAGCGGCGGCCGCCGGAGCGCCCCACCGCTCAGCCCGAACCCCAGCGCCGTCGTCAGCCCCGCGACGCCAAGCCACGTCGCCACCAGTGGCACCACGCCGAGGCGGAACGGCAGCTCGAACACGAAGCGCACCAGCGCCCACCCGGCCACTCCCGCGAGGGCGACGCCGCTCAGGGCCGCCAGCGTGCCCAGCGCGACGTACTCGGTGACTAGGATGCCGCGGACCTGTGCGCCGGTGGCGCCCAGCGTGCGCAGCAGCACCGTCTCCCGGGCGCGCTGCAGCCGCGAGGTCAGGATCGCGCCGGCCAGGACGAGGATCCCGGTCACGATCGTGAACGCGGCCATGAAGCGGATCGCGAAGGCGACCCTGCCGAAGATCCGATCGAGGCCGGCGAGCACGAGGCCGAGATCCAGCGCCGACAGATTGGGATACCGCACCACGAGATCGCGCTGCAGCTCGGCGCGCTGCACGGGATCGGCGACGCGAGTGAGGGCGACGAAGCTCTGGGGCGCGGCGTCGAGCGCGCCCGGCTCGAACACCGCGAAGAAGTTCGGCTCGAGCCGGGCCCACTGGACGCGCCGCAGGCTGCCGATCTCGGTCTCGACGCGGATGCCCTGCACGTCCCACGTGACGCGGTTGCCCACGCCAACGCCGAGATCGCGGGCGACCTCCTCCTCGAGCGACACGCGCGGCAGCGCCCCGGGCCGGCCCCGAGTCCACCACCGGCCGGCGACGAGCCGCTCGGAGCCGACCAGGGTGTCGCGGTATGTGTTGCGGTACTGGTGCCGCAGGGCCCAGCGGTCGGGCTGCGAGCCGCTCGTGTCCGCCAGGATCGAATCGACGGGCCGCCCGCCCAGGGCGGCGATGCGGGCGGCCACGATCGGCACGAGCTGGACGACCGGGTGGCCGCGGTCGCGGAGCAGCTCGACGACACCGTCCCTTTGGTCCCGTTGAATGTCGAGGATCACGAGGTTGCCGCGATCGGGCCGCGCGTCCGGCGCCAGGCGATCGAGCAGGTTGCGCTGCACGAGGTAGAGCGTGGCGATGACGAACACCCCGAAGCCGAGCGCCAGGGTCACGGCGACCGTCTGATTGCGGGGGCGAAACAGGTTGGCCACGCCCTGCCGCACGACGTAGCGCGCGCGGCGCGGGAACAGGCGCCGGGCCGCGCGCGTGGTGAGCCAGGCCACGAGCCAGAGGAGCCCGACCGTCGCGCCCAGCGCCAGGGCGAACGCGATGCCGATCGGCCGGCTCGGCGCCTGCCCCGCGCTCAAGACGACGACGCTCGCCGCCAGCGCGGCGTACAGCACCAGCCGGATCGGGTCGCGGTCGCGCGTGGGCGGCCCGAAGTCGCGCCGCAGCGCCCGGAGCGGCGTGGCACGCCGGACCGCCAGGAGCGGCAGGAGCGCCGCCAGCACCGTGA
This sequence comes from uncultured Gemmatimonadaceae bacterium, assembly GCA_964629425.1. GTDB lineage: Bacteria > Gemmatimonadota > Gemmatimonadetes > Gemmatimonadales > GWC2-71-9 > CAZVSO01. The sequence continues at coordinate 2,998 of CAZVSO010000136.1, read as the reverse complement.
CCCACAGCCCGATGCCGAAACCCGCGGCCGCCGCCGGCCAGTCCACGGTGACGGCGACGCGCACGGGGAGGAACTCGGCGAGCGCGGCCGGCAGCGATGCCTGCACCAGCATCCCGATGCCGACGCCGGCGGCCGCCCCGCCCAGCCCGAGGACCAGCGCCTGCACGAGATACACGCCGAAGACCGTGCTGGCGGACGCGCCGAGGCAGCGCAGCACCGCCACGCTGTCCGCCTTGTCCTTGACGAACACGTGAATCGCGCTCGCGACCCCGATCGCGCCGAGCAACAACGCCATGAGCCCGAGCAAGCCCAGGTAGCGCGCCAGGGACCCGAGCGCCTGGGCGACGTCCCGCTCCTGCTCGGCGACCGTGGTGATCCGGACCCGGTGCTCCCGGAACAGCGCGGCGTGGCGGTTGGCGAACCGCTCGGCGGCGTGCTCGTCGGGCAGGCGGAGGAACGCGTGATAGCGGACCATGCTCCCGAAACCCAGCAGGCGGGTTTCCGCGAGGTAGGCCCCGGCGATGTAGAGCCGCGGCGCGAGGGCGGCCTCGAGGTCCACGTCGCCCGGTACTTCCGTCAGGACGCCCGCGATCAGGAAGCGGCCCGCGCCGAGCGCGAGCGTGTCCCCAACCCGGGCGTCGAGGTGCAGCAGCAGGCCGGGGTCCAGCAGCGCCGCGCGCGTGGCCGACAGGGCCGGCCAGCGGCCGGGCGGATCGGTCTCGATGGTGCCATAGTAAGGGAAGTCACCGGTCACGGCGTGGACTTGGGCGAGCGTCGTCCGACCGGTGCGCGGCACCAGCGCCATCGAGGCGAACCGCGTCACGCGCGACACGGAGACGCCCGTGCGGGCGACCGAGTCCAGCGACTCGTTGACCGGGGCGACGAAGGGCCTGCGGCTGGCGAGTGCGACGTCCGCGCCGAGCAGGGACCGCGCCTGGGCGTGGACCGAGGCGGTCAGACTCGAGCGGAACGAGTTGATCGCCACGATGGCGGCCACGCCGAGCGCGATCGCGACGGTCATCAGCGCGAGCCGGCGCCGGCTGAAGCGGCTCTCGCGCCACGCCATCGCCAGCGAGAAGCGCAGGCTCATGTCCCGTCCCGCCGGGTATCGGACACCATCCGGCCCCCGGCGAGGCGCACGATGCGGTGCGCCCGCCCGGCGAGATCCGGGTCGTGCGTAACGAGCACCAGCGTCGAGCCGGCTTCGCGGTTCAGCTGCACCAGCAGGTCGATGACGCGCTTCCCCGTTTCGGCATCGAGGTTGCCGGTGGGCTCGTCGGCGAACAGGATCTTGGGCTCGTTGGCGAAGGCGCGGGCCAGCGAGACCCGCTGCTGCTCGCCGCCGGACAGCTGGACGGGGTAGTGCCCGAGGCGATCGCCGAGGCCGACGCGTTCCAGGAGATGGCGCGCCCGCTCGGCGGCCCGCGCGCCGTCCCCGCCGCCCCGCCGCGGCAGCAGCTCCAGCGGGACGGCGACGTTCTCGAGCGCGGTGAGCGTGGGAAGGAGCTGGAAGGTTTGGAACACGAAGCCTACCTTTGCCGCGCGGAGGCGGGCGCGCGCGTCCTCGGTCAGGGCGCCGAGATCCTGCCCGTCGAGCTCCACCGAGCCCGCCGTGGGCCGGTCGAGCCCCGCGAGGAGGCTGAGGAGCGTGGTCTTGCCGCTCCCCGAAGGCCCGATGACCGCCACGAACTCGCGGGCGGCCACCGAGAGCTCGATATCCCGCAGGACGGCGAGCGGTTGCCCGCCGCTGACGTAGGTGTGACCGAGACCCTGAGCGACGATGATCATGCGACGAAAGATAGTTGTGCTCGGAGCCGCGGTGCTCGGACTTGCCTGCGGGGACCGCGAGGCGGCAAGCGCGAAGCGGGAAGCGGGAAGCGGACCTGCCGCAACCATCGTCGCGGGCGACACGGCGCCCACCATCCTGTTTCTCGGGACCAGCCTGACCGCCGGGCTCGGCGTCGATCCCGAGGACGCCTACCCCGCCGTGCTCCGGCGCCGCATCGACGCCCTCGGCCTGGTCTTCCGCATCGTCAACGCCGGGGTGTCGGGGGAAACGTCGGCCGGCGGGCTGCGGCGCATCGGCTGGCTGCTGCGCGAGCCGGTCGCGGTTCTCGTCGTCGAGCTCGGGGCGAACGACGCGCTGCGCGGCCAGGATCCCAGCGCCACGCGGCGGAACCTGCAGGCCATCATCGACAGCGCGCGCCGTCGTGACCCGCACGCCGCGATCGTGCTCGCCGGCATGCAGGCGCCCCCGAACCTGGGGCCTGTCTATGGCCGCGAATTCCAGGGGCTCTTCGTCGATCTCGCACGGGAGAACCGGGCCGTCCTGGTCCCGTTTCTGCTGCAAGGCGTCGGCGGCCACCCGGACTTGAACCAGGCCGATGGCATCCACCCGACCGCCGCGGGCCACCGCATCATGGCGGACAACGTGTGGCGGGTGTTGGAGCCGGTGCTGCGAAGCGGGGAAAGGGGACGGGGGACGAGGGACGGGTAAAGGGTGGCGCCACCTACCTGTCCCCCTTCCCCCTTCCCCCGTCCCCTGTCAGGAATCGCCATAGCGCTCTCACCGGATCGTAATGCCGATCCGCGACTCGCTCCTTCAGCGGGATGATGGCGTTGTCGGTGATCGTGATGGACTCCGGGCACACCTCGGTGCAGCACTTCGTGATGTTGCAGTAGCCGATCCCGCCCTCGGTCCTGAGGTGCTCGCGGCGATCCGCCTGGTCGAGCGGGTGCATCTCGTAGCCGGCGGCCCGCACCAGGAACGCCGGCCCCATGAACGCCTCGTGCTTGCCGTGGGCGCGCAGCACGTGGCATACGTCCTGGCACAAGAAGCACTCGATGCACTTGCGGAACTCCTGCGGCCGCTCGACCTCGTACTGATACATGCGCCACGAGCCGTCGGCGGAGTCGGGCGCCCGCGGGGCGAACGCGGGAATCCGCTTGTTCACCTCGTAGTTCCAGGAGACGTCGGTCACGAGGTCCTTCACGAGAG
>CAZVSO010000135.1:5178-8459 GCA_964629425.1 uncultured Gemmatimonadaceae bacterium | reverse complement strand
AACGGCGGGTTGCGGACCAGCACCGATTTCCACAACATGGTCGGGCTACTCACCGAGACGATCGGCAACCCGACTCCCGTCACGATCCCCTTCATTCCCGATCGCCAGCTTCCCAAGGGCGACCAGCCGTTCCCGATCGCGCCGCAGACGTGGCGGTTCCGGCAGTCAGTCGAGTACTCCATCACCGCGAACCGCGCCGTGCTCGACTACGCGTCCCGCTACCGCGAGACGCTGCTCTACAACATCTACCGCATGGGTCGCAGCTCGATCGAGCGCGGCGGTCGCGACAGCTGGACCGTGCAGCCGCGGATGGTCGAGGCCGTGAAACAGGCGACGGAGCGGGACAGTGTGCGGCCCGAGCGGGGGCGCCGGCGTGGCGCCGTGCCCGAGCGCTACTTCGCCCTGCTGCGCGACACCGCGCGGCGCGACGCGCGCGGCTATGTTCTCCCGGCCGATCAGCCCGATTTTCCCACCGCCACGAAGTTCGTGAACGCGCTGATCAAGAACGGGATCACCGTGGAGCGTGCGACGAGCGACTTCAGGGTGGCCGGGACGCGCTACCCCCCCGGATCGTACGTCATTCGGACGGCGCAGGCGTTCCGGCCGCACATCCTGGACATGTTCGAGCCCCAGGATCACCCCAACGACTTCGAGTATCCCGGCGGGCCGCCTATCCCGCCCTACGACAACGCGGGCTACACCCTGGCCATCCAGATGGGCGTCGCGTTCGACCGCGTGCTGGACGGGTTCACCGGGCCGTTCGAGCGGATCGAGGGGCTCGCGACCCCGCCGCTGGGCACCGTCGCCGGCGCGGACGGAGCGGCGGGGTTCCTCGTCAGCCATCGCGTGAACGACGCGGCGCTCGTGACCAACCGGCTCCTGGCCGCGAAGCTCGAGGTGCAGTGGCTCACCGAGCCGGTCCAGGCGAACGGCAAGACCTACCCGGCGGGCACGATCTACCTGCCGGCCCGCTCGGGGCTGGTCCCGTTGCTGCGCGCCGCCGCGTCGCAGCTCGGCGTCAGCTTCGAGGGAGTGGCGCAGGCGCCCGCCGGTGGGGCGCTGCGGCTGCGGCCCGCGCGCATCGGCCTGTGGGACCGCTACGGCGGCTCGATGCCGTCCGGCTGGACGCGGTGGCTGCTCGAGCGGTTCGAGTTCCCGTTCGAGGTGGTCTACGCGCAGGCACTCGACGCCGGCCGGCTGTCGCGCCGGTTCGACGTGCTCATCCTCCCGGACGGCGCGGTGCCCGGCGCGGAGCGCGAGGAGGAGGAGGCGTTCTCCCCCACGGCCCAACCCGAGCCCGCGAGCATCCCGCCGGCGTACCGCGGGTGGCTCGGCCGCGTGACGGTCGAGAAGACCGTGCCGCAGCTCAAACAGTTCCTCCAGGACGGCGGGACGATCATCGCCATCGGGCGCTCGACGGCGCTCGCGCAGCACCTCGGCCTCCCGGTGGCCGACCACCTGGCGGAAAACGGGCGCCACCTCGCGCGCAGCAAGTTCTACGTGCCGGGCTCGATCCTCGAGGTGCGCGTGGATCCGGCGCGTCCGATCGCCTACGGCATTCCGGAGCGCGCGGCTGTGTTCTTCGACAACAGCCCCGTGCTGCGGCTCCTGCCCGGCGCCGAGGGGCAGGGCGTGCGGCCGGTGGCGTGGTTTGCGAGCGAGGCGCCGCTGCGCAGCGGCTGGGCCTGGGGCGAGCGCTACCTGAAGGACGGCGTCGCGATCGCCGAGGCGGCGGTGGGGCAGGGCCGGCTGTACCTGTTCGGGCCTGAGATCCTGTTCCGCGGCCAGCCGCACGGCACGTTCAAGCTCTTGTTCAACGGGATCCACCTGGCGCGCGCCACGCCGGTCGCGCCGCCGGCTGCTGGCGCCGGGAGTCGGTGAAGGAGAGGATTACCTGAGCAGCACGGAAATCGTGTGAATCGCCAGCCCCACGAGCCCGCCTACCAGCGTGCCGTTGATGCGGATGAACTGCAGATCGCTGCCGACCGCCAGCTCGAGCCGCTGCACGGCGACCTGGGGATCCCAGGTGCGCACCACACGGGCGATGCCCTCGGCCACCGCCGCGCGGTGTCGTTCGGCGACCGATGAGATGAGGTCGGTAAGGAAACCGTCGAGGTCCTGCAGCAGCGCCTCGTTCGTCAGCAGCGACTCACCGGCCGCCGCGATCCCGCGCTCCAGGGCATCCGGGGGCGTCCCGTCGGCGCGCGGGTGGTACCGCGCCGCCGCGCGCCGCACCGCGTCCCACAGCGCGGCGGCGAGCTCGTCCACCAGCGGGTGCGCCAGGACCTGCTCCTTCACGGCTTCCACCCGAGCCATCACGTCCGGCGAGTGCTTGAGCCCTTCGATATACCGTTCCAGCGCCGCATCGAACTTGCGCCGCATGGGGTGGCGCGGGTCCGCCCGCACGTCGAGCAGCAGGTCCTCGACGGCGAGCAGGATCTTCTGATAGATCAGCTGGTCGACGACCCCCGGTACCCACCAGGGGCTTTCCGCCCGGATCTTGGCTCGGATCACCTCCCGATTGTCCTCGATGGCCCGGGACATCAGGGAGATCGCTTCGTTCAGCAGCTGCTGGTGCCGGTCGTCGGTGGTGACGACGGCCAGCACGTTGGCCAGCAGGGGGGCGACGCGGGTCGCCTGGAGCCGCGCCACCGCGCTCTGGTGGATCAGCTCCCGAATATCGTCCTCGGGGAGCGCTTCGATCGTCTTCGCCAACCCGGTCACCAGCTGCTTGGCCACGCGGCTGCTGTTCCGGGGGTCGCTGAGCCAACGGGCCGCGCGCTCGGACAGCCGCAATGCCCGGACCTCCGCCGCGACGACCTCGCGCGACAGAAAGTGGTTCTGCACGAAGTTCCCCAGGACGCGCCCGATGCGGTCTTTTTGGGTCGCGACGATCGCGGTGTGCGGGATCGGGAGACCGAGGGGCCGGCGGAACAGCGCGGTGACGGCGAACCAGTCGGCGAGGCCGCCGACGAGCGAGGCTTCGGCGGTGGCGCGCACGAAGCCCAGCCACGGGTGTGCGGGCTCGAGCAGCCGGGCGACGAGGAACACGGCCGCGGCCACCACGAGGAGGCCGGTCGCGCGGCGCCGCATGGTGACGAGCCGCTCGCGCCTGGTCGCCTCGTCCAGCGGGGGCGCCGGCGCGCTCTTCGGTGGGCTGGCGACAGCGTCTTGGAGTCCTGCCGAATCGGTCATGGGGCCCTGGAATCTAGACGCGCAGACGCACAGACGCACAGACTGACGCACCAGCGCAGCAGCCTTGACTCGGCGCTACGACCATT
>CAZVSO010000135.1:0-5168 GCA_964629425.1 uncultured Gemmatimonadaceae bacterium | reverse complement strand
GGCCTCGCCTGCGTAACACGGCGGCTCGCCTCCCAGGCGGACGACCAACGTTGCACACCGGGGCCGGCGACCGCCTGCTCGCTGCCCCCTGTTCCCGCCGGTCGGCGTTTTTCCGTGCCACTGAAGCGCGTTTTCGGTTACCAGTTTCCGATCGCCATACCCACGTTCCCCTCTGGCCAGCGGCATCGCGCGTTGCCGTGTCGCGTCGCAGCAGCCAGGGGCGCCGAGCTGCCCGAAGTCGGTGCGGGTGTGGCGGAACTGGTAGACGCCGCTCATTGGCAATGCGCGGGGCGAAAGCCCGCGGGAGTTCGAGTCTCCCCACCCGCACCCTGGCGCTTGACTCGGCGGTCGGCCGGGCGCAGGTTACGTGTGCGCATTGCCGATGCTCGGCGTGGTTCGGCCACGCTCGAGGGGTCGCGGGGAAAACCTGCGACCCCTCTACGTTTCCTGCTTCGGCACGACCGCATCCACCTCCGGTGGCTGGCGCGCGGAGGGCGGTGGCGTGTCGCACCTGCTCGCTGCCCCCTGTTCCCCATCTGTGCGTCTGCGCGTCTGTGCGTCTGTCTGTTCGCTGCTCACTTTTCTCTCAATCCCAGCTAGTTTACAGAGGAGGGGCGGTAGCTCAGCTGGGAGAGCACCTGGTTTGCAACCAGGGGGTCGAGGGTTCGAATCCCTTCCGCTCCATACGCCTTCCTGCACACCCGACTCGACTCCGAGCGACCGACCGCGTGTCGAAAAGGGGCGATGATGACGCAAGGATGCCGTCGCGTGGCGTGGTGTCGTAGCAGCGGGTGGCTCTCCAGCGGCCTCGCGGCCCTCATGCTCGCGTGCGCCGCGGCCCCGGCGGCGCCCAGGGTCGAGTTCTCCGCTCCATCCGGAAGCGGCGAGCCCAACCTCGCCCGCACGGCCGACGGCGCGGCGGTCCTGACGTGGCTCGAGCCGGTCGCCGAGGGGCGGCATGCGCTGCGGGTCGCCGTTCGCGCGGCCGGGCGGTGGTCCGAGCCGCGCACGATCGTGGAAAGCGACTCGTTCTTCGTCAACTGGGCGGACTTCCCATCGCTCGTGGCGCTGGCCGACGGGTCGTGGATCGCACACTGGCTGGCCCGGGTGCCGGGCGGCGTGTACGCCTACCACGTCCGGCTGGCGGTCTCCCGCGACCGGGGCGCGACGTGGACCCAGCCGATCACGGCGCACCGCGACCGTTCAGCGCAGGAGCACGGCTTCGTCGCCATGGTCCCCTGGGACGACGGCACCGCCGCGCTCGTCTGGCTCGACGGGCGGGAGATGAAACTCGCGGGCCCGTCGCACGAAGGCGAAGGCGACATGACGCTGCGGTTCGGGACCGTGAGCTCGCGCGGGCGTCTCGGCGAGGAGGCGTTGCTCGACGCGCGCACGTGCGAGTGCTGTCAGACGGCGCTGGCCCGAACGCCGGCTGGTCTCGTCGTCGCCTATCGGGACCGCAGTCCGGAGGAGATCCGCGACATCGCCGTCGTGCGGCGCGTTGGCGGGGTCTGGACGCCGCCGGTCCGCGTCGCGCACGACGATTGGCACTACCCCGGTTGCCCGGTGAACGGCCCGGCACTCTCCGCCTCGGGCGACACCGTGGCAATCGCCTGGTTCACCGCGCCCGGCGGTGACGCCCGTGTGTATGTGGCGTTCTCGTTCGATGGCGGCGCGACCTGGGGAGCGCCGCTTCGAGTGGACGAGGGCCACCCCATCGGCCGGGTGGACGTCGAGCTCCTGGGCGGCGGCGGCGCTCTCGTCACCTGGCTCGAAGCAGGACGCGCGCAGACGGACGTGCGCGCGCGGCGCATGCTCGCGAGCGGGCGTGGCGCGCGTTCCTGGCGGGTGACGGAGAGCTCGGATGCCCGGTCGAGCGGATTCCCGCGGATGCTCCGGATGGGCGACGAGGTCCTCTTCGCCTGGACCAGCGCGCAAGGGGTCCGCGTGGCCGCGCAGCCGTTGAAGGACTGACCTGACCCGCGGACAGCGGGGACGCCTTGAGGCGCACATGAGCGACCCGATCGACCTGAAGCAGTTCGTCGAAGGCGAGAGCGGCATCTTCGTGATCCGCAACAGCCGGACCTGCCGCGATTGGAACGGCATCCGCTACCAGGCGGGCCTCTCGGCCAAGAACGTCCCCGCACGACAGCTGTCGATGAACGTTGCGACTATCCCGCCGGGGGGCGTCGCGTACGCGCACGTCCACGTCGACTTCGAGGTCATGCTCTACATCCTCGAGGGGCGGGTCCGGCACGAGTACGGGGAGGGCCTGCGTCAGGTCGTCGACAACGCGGCGGGCGATTTCATCTACATCGAGCCTGGTGTGCCGCACGAGGTGCTGAACCTGAGCGGGACCGAGCCGGTCGTGGCCGTGGTGGCGCGGTCGGACGCCGACGAGTGGGCGCACATCGCGTCGCACGCGTCGCGGCGGCGGCCGGCGGGGGCGCCGGACGCCTAGCGCCGTTCCAACTATGTCCGCCGAGTCCCGTGAGCCTCTTGCGGACGACGATTCACTCGAGGGGCGATGCATCCCTAGTCCCATCAAGTTGGAACGGCACTCGCAGGTCACCCCTGAGGCGGCGGGGTGGAGCAGGGGCGGGACCCCTCCCCCTTCCCCCGTCCCCGATCTCCCGTATCTTCGTCGCCGGATCTTCCCTTTTTCGGAGGCCCTCGATGTCGCTCTTCTCCAGTGCCGGCGGTGAGTTTCTGCTCCGCTGGGTGCACTTCCTGGCCGGCATCACCTGGATCGGCCTGCTCTATTACTTCAACCTCGTCCAGGGCCCGTTCATGGCCGAGGCCGAGGCCGCGGCCAAGAGTGGCGTGACCCAGAAGCTGCTCCCGCGGGCGCTGTGGTGGTTCCGCTGGGGCGCCATGCTGACGTTCCTGTCCGGCGCTCTGATCATCCTCAAGCGCGTCGGTGAGGCCCCCGAGGGCGTCTCGGTGTGGACCAGCCCGTGGGGCGTCGCGATCCTGACGGGCGCGCTGTTCGGTACCCTGATGTTCCTCAACGTGTGGCTCGTGATCTGGCCGAAGCAGAAGGTGGTGATCGCGAATGCGGTGGCGACCGCGGGCGGCGGGCAGGCGAATCCCGCAGCGCCGCCGGCGGCGCGCCGGGCGTTCCTCGCCTCGCGGACCAACGTCGTGTTCTCGGTGCCGATGTTGTTCTTCATGGGTGCGGCCTCGCACCTCGCGCCGGCGGTGACGGGCAGCCTGACGCAGTACTGGCTCGTGGTGCTGGCCGTGGCGGCGCTGGTCGAGCTGAACGCCCTGATGGGTGACAAGGGCGCCACCAAGCAGCCGATCGAGAAGATCCCGGGCGTCATCGTGAGCGGCTTCGTGGTCTGGGCCGTGGTGGTCGCCGCGGTGCAGCTCTGCCTGATGTAGGACGTTCCGTCTCGACGATCCCCACGGCCGGCCAGCCGGCGCCCGACATTACCCTGCCGTCCACGTCGGGCGCCGACGTCACGCTCTCATCCTTCCGCGGGACGCACAACGTCCTGCTCGCATTCTTCCCCCTCGCCTTCACCCGTATCTGCACCACCGAGCTCAACGCGTTCTGTCGGGACTTCGACGGGTTCCAGAACACCGACACCGTCGTGCTGCCGATCAGCGTGGATTCCGTGCCGGCGCTGCGGGAGTTCCGCTCGAAGCACGGGATGTGCGTCCATCTGCTCTCGGACTTCAGGCGCGCCGTCTCGCGATGCTACGGCGTCCTGCGCGAGGAGGATTTCTTCTCCGAGCGGGCGTATTTCCTGATCGACAAGCAGGGGGTGCTCCGTTGGGCGCACGTGGAGGCGTCGCTCGAGGACCGGCGCGACGACGCGGAGCTGCTGCAGCGGATCGAGGCGCTCTAGCTACCGTCCACTCTGCGTCGTCGTCGTGAAGCCCAGTCGCCACGCGATATCGCGCCCGTCCCCGGCGGGCCACTTCAGCAGCGCTGCTCCCGGCACGGAGGTCACCGTGCAGGCGGAATCGGCCGCGCAGCGTCCCGGTCGGAGGCCCCGCGGCACCGCGACCGTCACCAGGTAGGGGCGCCCGTCGAGCCGGACCGACGTCGCCGACAGCGTGCGCGTCGCCCCGTCCCAGCGCTCCTCGGCGATGTCCACCGCCCCCTGCACGATGTGGCGCGAGGTGCCGACGACCTGCGGGTGGGCCGCCGCCGGCCGCAGGCCCAGCACCAACGAGCTGCGCGGTGCGACGGTGGCCCGCAGCGTGTCGCGCACCTCCGCGAGTGGCGTGTCGCGCCACACGTCATAGGCCGCGAACCGGGCGCCGCCTCCCGCGAGCCCCAGCGATGTCGCGGGCAGCGCGATCTCCCGGGGCTCGTCGTCCCAGTTAACGACTACCACGGTCCACCAGCGGGGCGCGCCCTCGACCACCCAGGTGCCGGCCGGCCGATCGCGCCGCCCGCTCCACAGCCCTCCACCTCCGTCGCCGCCGTAGACGCGGACCGCCAGGATGTTCTCGCCACCCCAGTTGAGCGCGTCGGTCGGAACCGGATAACGTCGGAAGGTCAGACGCTCGCCGCGATGGCCCGGCGGAAACTCTCCCGTCCGGCCCACCCTCGTGCCGTTCACGAACGTCTCGTCGGCGTCGTCGATCTTCCCGAGCTCGAGCATCACGATCCGCCCATCCGCCGATCCGCCGATCCGCCCCGGGTCGGGTGGGGGGGCGGGCAGTGCAAACCGCGCGCGGTACCAGGCGTACCCCGTGTACTGGGGCCGCTCCGCCGCCGCCCATGCTTGGGGAACCGCCATCGTCTCCCACGCCTCCTCGTCGAAGTCGCGAGCGGCGTAGCGCGCGTCGTCGCCCGTGCGGAACCGCCACGGCCCGGGGATCGGGACGATCAGGTCGCCGGCGACGAGCGCGGGCCCGCGGTCCGGTTCCTCGACGAGAGCGCCGAGGGGCCGACCGGTGACTGGCGCGACCGGGATCGTGCGTTGGAACAGCGCGATCCGGTCGGCCGGCAGCGTCCGGAGGTCGTCCGACAGGAATGTGATGCCGCCCGAGACCGCGGTGACCGCCGCCCAGGCCCGCGCCTCGTCGAGCGTCAACGGCGCCCGGGTGATCAGGCTGCCGGGGTCGTTGAGCCAGCGCGCGCGCTGGGCGGGGCTGGCGAGCGCCGCCGCGCGCGCCGCAGCCTCGGCGCCACCGCGGCCGGCTTC
>CAZVSO010000134.1:5516-8643 GCA_964629425.1 uncultured Gemmatimonadaceae bacterium | reverse complement strand
AGCCGAGCCAGCCGAAGATGTCGATGTTGTCCCAGCCTTCTTTGTTGTCGCCGCGGGGCGGGTAGTAGTTGATCCGCACCTTGTGGTAGATCTTGCCGTACAGCTCGGGATAGAGCTCCGGCTGGAGGATGTACTCGAGCACGCCGAGCTTGGACTCCTCCTTGGTCTTGAACGATTCCGGGTCGTCCAGCACCTCGCCGTCGCGGTTGCCCAGGATATTGGTGGAGTACCAGCCGGCGAGCCCGAGCATGCGCGCCTTGAAGGCCGGGGCGAGCACCGTCTTTATCAGGGTCTGGCCGGTCTTGAAGTCCTTGCCGCCGATCGGCACGCGGCGCTCCTCGGCGAGGCTCTCGAGCGCCAGGACGTCCACGGTGAGATTCGGGGCGCCGTTGGCGAAGGGCACGCCCTCTTGGAGCGCCGCCCAGGCGTAGAGCATCGACGGGGCGATGGCCGGGTCGTTCTGCTCCATGGCTTTCTCGAAGGCCGCCAACGTCTGATGCGCGGGGCCCGGCGTCAGGAACACCTCGGTCGAGGCGCACCACACCATGACCAGCCGGTCGGCGCCGGACGCCCGCTTGAACTGCCGGATGTCCTCGCGCAGCTGCTCGGCGAGGTCGCGCTTGGTTTTACCCCGCTTGACGTTGGTCCCCTGGAGCCGCTTCACGTAGCTCTGGTCGAATGCCGCCGCGAGCGGCGCGATGCCCTTGAGGAATCCGGCCACCGGCTCGAGGTCGCGCGCTTCGAGCACGCCGGCCTTCAGCGCCGCCGCGTGGGCGTCGTCGGGAATCGGGTCCCACGCCGCGAAGACCAGGTCGCCAAGCGCGGCCAGGGGGACGAAGTCCCGGATGCGCGGCACCCGGCGCTCGGTCCGCTTCCCCAGCCGGATGGTCCCCATCTGCGTGAGCGAGCCGATCGGCAGGTGGCGTCCGCGACGCACGTTCTCGACCCCGGCGATGAAGGTGGTCGAGACGGCGCCCAGTCCCACCAGCATGACGCCCAGCTTGCCCTGCGCGGGCGCGACCTTGCGTCGAGCCTGTGGCGGCACGATCTAGCTTCCTTTCCGTACGGCCGTGGGCCGCCCGGGCAGCGTCTCCCGCTGCGCCGCGGCGGCGGCGATGCGACCGACATGGACGACGCGCTGCACCACCGTGATCGTGGTGGCGAGCGCCAGGAGGGCGACGATCGCGAACAACAACCAGCCGTCTCGCCCCGGCCCGAGCAGCAGCGTCGGCAGGCCAAGGAGGAGGAGGCGCTCGGCCCGGGCGGCGATCCCGACCTTGCATTCGTAGCCCAGGCCTTCCGCCCGGGCTCGCGTGTAGGAGACCAGGAGCGACGCCGCGAGCGCCGCGATCGCGAGCCCCACGGCGAGCGTCACGCGCGCCGGCGGCACTCCGCCCCGCAGAAAGTACAGCGCGATGCCCCCGAACAGCGCCGACTCGCCCACGCGATCGAGGGTCGAATCATAGAACGCCCCGAAATCCGTCGTCCGCCGCCCCAGGCGCGCGACCTGCCCGTCGAGCAGATCGAACACGCCGCTGAACAGCAGGAGGAACCCGCCCAGCCGGATCTCTCCCACCGCGAAGGCCGTCGCCGAAGCCACGACGGCGAGGGCACCGGCCGTGGTGATGGCATTGGGGCTGATCCCAGCACGAATTAGGGCGCGGGCGAGGGGCCCGATGGCCCGCACGAAACCGTCCTTGACCCGCTGCGGGATGACGTTCATGAGCGGGGGAAAGTAACTGCGGGACGTGGGAGCGGGAAGGGTTGAACTCTCAGTAGAGCAAGTACTTGACCCGCCAGACCCGAAAGCGCGCGAGGCTCGAGTCCCACGGCGCCCAGATCTCCGCTGCCGTCCGACCGGCGGCGATCGCGTCGCGCAGCTCTGGGCCCCCGGCCAGCCCGTCGAAGACCGGCGCCCGCAGCGCCAGCGAGTCGCCGTGCACGTCCCGCAACGCGACGAGCAGCGCGACGGCCACGCGCGTCGGATCGTAGCGCCGCCGATCCGTCACCCGGAGTCGGATGCCCCGGAGCTCGCGCCCGTCGTACTTGGCGTCCGTCGGCTCTTGCGGGGTGAAGCGGACAGCCCTGAATTGCACGCCGGCCCACCCTTCCCCGGTCCCTCCTCCCCCCTCCCGCACCCTCCTGATCACGGCGTCCGGATCGAGCCACGGCGCGCCGATCATCTGGAAAGCGGACGCCGTCCCCCGACCGACCGAGAGGTTGGTGCCCTCGAACAGGCAGAGCCCGGGGTAGTGCAGCGCGCTCTCGAGATCGGGCATGTTGGGCGACGGCCGCACCCAGGGCAGGCCCGTGGCGTCGAAGTACATCGGGCGGCGCCACCCGGCGGCCGGCACGATCGTCAGGGCGCCGCCGAAGCCGTACAGGTCCCGAGCCATCCCCATCATCTCGCCCAGCGTGAGGCCGTGGCGCATCGGGACGGGGAGAATGCCGACCAGCGCCTCGACGGGGGCCGGCGCGGACCGCACGTTGCCCTGCGTGGTTTCGCCGTCAATGGGGTTGGGGCGGTCCAGCACGACGACCCGCTTGCCCCGCCCTGCCGCCGCCCGCGCCAGCGCGACGGCGGACGAGACATAGGTGTAGTACCGGGCGCCGATGTCCTGAAGATCGATCAACAGAACATCGATGCTATCGAGCGCGGTGAGCGTGGGCGCGCGCGTACCGGTGTACAGGCTGTAGATTGGGAGGCCGGTGACCGAGTCCACGGCGTCGGGCAGGTCGGTGCGGTCCTCGGCGCCCCGGAAGCCGTGCTCGGGACTGAAGAGCGCCGTCAGCCGTAAGCCATCAGCCTTCAGCAGAAGATCGACGTCACGCCGCCGCAGGCGATCGATCCCGGTGTGGTTGCTGAGGAGCCCGATCCGCTGTCCGCGGACGAGGTGCAGCGACTCGGCGAGCAGAGCTTCGATGCCCGGCCGCACCGCCGCCGCGCGGGGCTCGGTGTCCGGACGCCGCGGTGCACACGCCACCACGATTCCCGCAAGGCAGAGAAGATGCGCGCGCATAGACTCCTAGTGCTGGTCCTGTTGAGCGGGTGCGCCGTCAGTCAGGCGAGCGGTCCCCCGGTGGCGCCGCAGGCACCCGTCCCCCCCCCCCCCCCCCCCCTCCCCCC
>CAZVSO010000134.1:0-5506 GCA_964629425.1 uncultured Gemmatimonadaceae bacterium | reverse complement strand
GATCGACTCTCTGCTCGCCACCCTCACCGTGCGCGAGAAGGCGGCCCAGCTCGTGATGCCGTGGCTGGCGGGGGCCTACACCGCCTTCGACGACTCCATCTTCCAGGTAGCCGCCCGCTGGATCGACTCGCTGCGCATCGGCGGACTGCTCATCTCGGTCGGGTCGCCCCTGGATATCGCCGTCAAGCTCAACGCCCTGCAAGAGCGCTCCCCGCTGCCGCTGCTCGTCGCGGCGGACCTCGAGTGGGGCGCCGGGATGCGGCTCGTGGGCGGCACCACCTTCCCCCAGATCATGGCGGTCGGCGCCACGGGCGACACGGCCGACGCGTACGTCATCGGCCAGGCCGCCGCGATCGAGGGCCGGGCGGTGGGCATCCACGTCAATCTCGCGCCCGACGCCGATCTGAACAACAACCCCCTGAACCCGATCATCAACACGCGCTCGTTCGGCGAGGACCCGGCGCAGGTCGGGCGGCTCGTCGCGGCCTACGTGCGCGGGCTGCGCGAGCACGGCATGCTCGCGACCCTCAAGCACTTCCCCGGCCACGGCGACACCGACCTGGACTCCCACATCGGCCTCCCCACGATCCGCGGCGACTACGCGCGGCTCGACTCGCTCGAGCTGGTGCCATTCCGCGCCGGGATCGGCGCGGGGGCCGACGTCGTGATGAGCGCGCACATCGCGTTCCCGACCTTCACCGGCAGCGACGAGCCGGGCACCCTGTCGCCAGCCGTGCTGTCGGGCCTGCTGCGCGACTCGCTGGGGTTTACGGGACTCGTGGTCACCGACGCGCTCGACATGGGGGCGATCGTCCGGGAGTACGGCGCCGGGGAGGCGACGGTGCGGGCGTTCCTCGCCGGCTCGGATATCCTGCTCCAGCCGGCCGACCCCGACTCGGCCGTGAACGCGATGGCCGCCGCGGTCCTCCAGGGGCGGATCCCCCTCGGGCGGCTCGATGCCTCGGTGCGCCGGGTGCTCGCGGTCAAGCAGCGCCTCGGGCTGTTCGCGGAGCGGCGGGTGCCGCTCGACCGCATCCCGATGACGGTGGGCGTGACGCGCTTTCAAAACGCGGCGGACGACATCGCCGTCCGCGCGCTCACCCTGGTGCGTGACACGGCCGGCACCCTGCGCGCGCTGCGCCGCGCGCGCACCCGCCTTGCCCTGATCGCCTACGCCGACGAGCGGAACACCGGGGCGGGGACGCGGATGGCGGAGGTCCTGCGCGCGGGCGGCGACACGGTCGAGTTCTTCCGGCTCTGGCCCATGTCGGGACCGCTGTCATACGATTCGGCGCGCGCGGTGATCGCCCGCACGCCGCGCGTGGTGTTCGCCGCCAACGTCCGTCCGCTCTCGGGGCGGGGCTTCATCGCGCTGCCCGACTCGCTGGCGCGCCTCGTCGCCGCGACCGACGCCCTCAAGCCCACGGTGCTCGTCTCGCTCGGCAGCCCATACCTCCTGAACCAGACCCCGACGGCCAAGTCGTACCTCATCGCGTGGAGCGGAGCGCGCGCCGCCGAGCGGGCGGCGGCCCTCGCCCTCCTCGGACGCGTCCCGATCACCGGGCGGCTCCCCATCCGGCTGCCGCCCGCCTACCCGATCGGCCACGGGATGGTCCTCGGGGACACCACGGCGACCTCGGCGCCGTGAGGGCGTTGTGGGTCGCGATCCTCGGCGCCACGCTCGCCGCGTGCCGCGGTCCCAGCCCGGTGCCGCCGAGCGCCGGCCTGCCGGTCGCCGCGCCGGAGTCGCTGGGCTTCGACGGCGCCCGTGTGGCCGGTGTCGCGGCCTACCTGCGCGCCGAGGTGGACAGCGGCGCCTTCCCGGGCGGCGTCGTTGCCGTCGGGCGGCGCGGGCGGCGCGCCCTCCTCGCCGCATTCGGGCGATACGGCGACGACGACCCACGGGCCGTGGACCCGGGCACGATCTACGACGTGGCCTCGTTGACCAAGGTCGTCGGGCTCACCAGCGCCTGCATGCTCCTGGTGACCGACGGCCGGCTCGACCTCGATGCACCCGCGCAGCGCTACGTTCCGGCGTTCCGCGGAGCGGGCAAGGAGCGCGTGACCATCCGCCACCTGCTCACGCACTCGTCGGGCCTGCCGGCCTGGCGCCCGCTCTATACCGAGGCACCCACGCGCGCGGCGGCGCTGCTGCTCGCCGACACCACCCCGCTCGCGACCCCGCCCGGGCAGTCGGCGGTGTACTCGGATCTCGGCGCGATCGTGCTGACGCAGGCCGTCGAGCAGGTCGCCGGCGAGCCGCTCGATGCGCTGCTCGCGCGGCAGCTGTTCGAGCCGCTCGGCATGACCGCCACGCGGTACCGGCCGCCCGCTTCGTGGCGCGACCGCATCGCGCCGACCGAGAAAGCGCCGCAGGGCGACGTGATTCGCGGTGCCGTGCACGACGAGAACGCGTGGCGTCTGGGCAGCGTCTCCGGCCACGCGGGGCTGTTCAGCAACGCGCCCGATCTGGCGCGGTTCGCGGTGTGGCTGCTGGGGGCGTCGACCCCTGGCGCGCGTGGGTTGACCCCGGGGCACCGCCCCGGGGTTCACCCACCCGTACTGCCTCCGGTGCTGGTGGCCGAGTTCACCCGCCGCCAGAACCTGGTCCCCGGCTCCTCGCGCGCGCTCGGCTGGGACACACCGTCCGACGGCTCGAGCGCGGGCACCCGGCTCTCGTCCCGCGCGTTCGGGCACACGGGCTTCACGGGAACCTCGATCTGGCTCGATCCCGAGCGCGACTTGTTCATCATCCTGCTGACCAACCGCGTGCATCCCACGCGCGAGAACCTCCGGATCCTCAGGGTGCGGCCCCGCGTCGCGGACCTGGTGGTGGAGGCGCTCACGGCGCCGGAGCGTTGACCTTGGCGCTAAACCGCGCCGCGACACGGCGTTGGGGACGCACAGCGTTGACACCGGGTCCCGTCGTCCCTAAGTTGCCGTTGCACACCCCGGGAGACGGTGCAATGGCCACGACGCAGCAGCCCACGACGATCAGCCTGACCGATAGCGCCGCCGAAGAGATCCGGACGTTCATGGCGCGGGAGGGGGAGCTGCCGGCAACGGCGGGCCTGCGCGTCGGCGTGCAGCCCGGCGGCTGCTCGGGCTTCAAGTACAGCCTGAACATCGAGGACCGTCCGCTCGACGACGACCTGGTCGTGGAGTCGCACGGCGTGCGCCTGTTCGTGGACAACTTCAGCGCGCAGTACCTCAACGGCATCACGGTGGACTACCGGAGCACGTTCCAGGAGTCCGGCTTCTCCTTCGAGAACCCCAACGCCACTGGCAGTTGCGGCTGCGGAACGTCGTTCACCGTCTGACGCTCGTTGCTGACCCCGGGGCGCCGCTCCGGGGGTTGACCGAGGCCCGCGAGATTCGCGGGCCTCTGGTCTTTTGCCGGGGGAGGCGCGCCTGCACCCGCTCGACCTAGCGGTCATCATCGCCTACTTCGTCGCGATCCTCGCCGCGGGAGTGCTGCTCGGGGGCCGCCAGCGCGACGCCGCGGACTACTTTCTGGGACGCCGCGGGCTCCCCTGGTGGGCGATCATGCTCTCCATCGTCGCGACCGAGACGTCGGCCCTCACCGTGATCTCGGTCCCGGGCTTGGCCGCACGGGGCGATCTGACGTTCCTCCAACTGTCGTTCGGCTATCTGGTCGGTCGGATCGGGGTGGCCGCCCTGCTCCTCCCCGGCTACTTCGACGGCACCCAGGAAACCGCCTACCAGCGCCTCGAACACCGCTTCGGCCCGCGGGCCAGGCGCGTGGCGTCGGCCGCGTTCCTGGTGACCCGCGCCCTGGGCGACACGGTCCGGGTGTTCGCCACGGCGATTCCCCTCGCCATCATCACGCGCTGGAGTATCCCGGCCGGGATTCTCGCGGTCGGGGTCGTCACGGTCTTCTACACGTGGCTCGGCGGTCTTCGGGCAGTCGTGTGGGTGGACGTCGTGCAGCTCGGCTTCTATCTGCTCGGCGCCGTGGCGACGATCGCGTTCGCGCTCGACCTCGCCGGCGGGCCGGGGAGCATCGCGCGTGCGTGGGAGGCGGGGAAGCTGACGGTGATCGACCCCGACTTCTCGCTGTCCACGACGTACACTCTCTGGGGCGGCCTGGTGGGCGGGGCGCTGCTCGCCGCGGCCTCGCACGGGACCGACCACCTCATCGTCCAGCGCCTGCTCGCGGCGCGCGACCTGCCCGACGCCCGCCGGGCGCTCGTGGGCTCGGGGCTGTTCGTCATCTTCCAGTTCGCGCTGTTCCTGTTCGTGGGCACGACCCTGTGGCTCGCGGGGGCCGACCGGCCCGAGCTGGCGGGTGACGCCCTGTACCCGACCTTCGTGGTCGAGCGCCTCCCGCCCGGCCTGGCGGGGCTCGTCGTCGCCGCGATCCTCGCCGCCGCGATGAGCACGGTGGCCTCCTCGCTCAACTCGCTCGCGTCGGCCACGACCTACGACTTCTACGCACCGGCGACGGGCCGCCGGGACCCGACGCACCTCTTGCGCGTGGGGCGCGCGATGACCCTCGTGTGGGCGTTGATCCTGGTCGGCGGGGCGATGCTGTTCCCCGACCGCCGGACACCGGTCGTCGTGCTCGCGCTGTCGATCGCGTCCATCACCTACGGCGCCCTGCTCGGCACCTACCTGCTCGGCGGCCTGTGGCGCCGCGCGCGAGAGCGCGACGTCATCGTCGCGGTGCTCGCGGGGGTCGCCGTCATGGTGCCGGTCGTGCTCGGCTTCCCCGTGCGCTGGCTCCCGGGACTCGCCTGGCCCTGGTTCGTACCGCTGGGAACTGCGGTGACAGTGGGGGTGGGGGCGGCGTCGTCGCTGGTCGGATCGAGGCGACAGGCGCAGCAGACCGACAGATAGACGCCGGCGGAGTACACCAGGCCCACGGATCCGGCCAGCGTACAACCCCTGACACGCCGCTGCCGCCGGCGTAGCTTACGGGCGCCCAACTCCGGCGATGATCCCAGCTCCCTCCGACACCCCGACCCCCGATCCGCGATCCACAGGCGTGCTCTTGGGCGCGGACGTGGGCGGCTCACACACCACGGTGGCCGTCGCCCGGCCCAATGGGCGAATCATGGGCCGGGCCGAGGGGCCCGGCGCGGCGATGCGTCCCGGCGGTGGCGCCCGGTCGGCCGTGATCATTGCCGAAACGACGCGCCGCGCCGCGGCCGCCGCGGGGGTGACCCTGCCGGCCGACGTCTTGGTGGTGGGCGCGGCGGGCTCGGGGCGCGAGCCCGAGCGGGTCGAGCTGGGGCGCGCCCTGGAGCGCGCCGGCCTCGCGGGACGGGTCCGGATCGTGATGGACGTCGAGGTCGCGCTCCGCGCCGCGTTCGGCCGCGGGCCGGGAATCCTGCTGAACGCGGGGACGGGGTCGATCGCCGTCGCCCACGATTCGCAGGGCACCCTGCGGCGCGCAGGCGGGTACGGCTGGCAGGGCGGCGACGAGGGCGGCGGCTACTGGCTGGGGCGGCGCGCGCTGGCCGCGGTGGGGCGCGCGCAGGAC
>CAZVSO010000133.1:0-8650 GCA_964629425.1 uncultured Gemmatimonadaceae bacterium | reverse complement strand
TGGAGAAGCTCGCGGCCCGCGTCCCGTCGCCGAGCGCCGCGCTCCCCGTTCCCGACGCGCTGCGCGCGGCGATCGTCGCCGCCGCGCAGGAGCGGGCCGTGCTGCTCGCGCTCGACGACGCGCAGTGGCTCGACGCTGCGACGACCGCGGCGCTCCCGGGGCTCGCCCGGGACGTCGCCGCGCGGCCCGTCGCCCTGCTGCTCGGCATCACCCGCGGCGCGCCCGGATCGGCCCGGTTCGACGACCTCCGTGCCCGGCTCGGTCGCGACCTCGAGGGCGAAACCGTCCAACCCGGCCGGTTCGACGATGCGGCGCTCCACGCGCTGGTCGCGTGGGCGCTGCCGGCGTACGCCACGGACGAGACCGACCGCCTCGTGCGCCGGCTGGCGCGCGACAGTGCGGGCATCCCGCTCCTCGCGGTCGCGATCGTCGAAGCGGTCGCGCAGGGGCTGCGTCTCACCGCCGACGCGCCAGCGTGGCCCACACCGGCCCGCACCCTCGTCGACTCCCTCCCCGGTGATCTCCCACCGGCCGTGGTCGGCGCGATCTGTCTCCAATACCGTCGACTCGGCCCCGACGCCCAGCAGGTCCTGGCCGCCGCCGCCGCACTCGACGGGCGCGTGGAGGCGGCGACGCTGGCGCGCGCCGCCACCCTCGACGCGGCCACCGTCCAGGCCGCCCTCGACGAGCTTGAGTGGGGCAGCTGGCTCGGCTGCGACGCCCGCGGCTACGCGTTCACCGCGCCCATCGCGCGCGCCGTCCTCCTCCAGGAGATGCTGACCCCGGGCCAGGTCCGCCGGCTCCGGGCGACGCTCGAGACTTGAGAATCGCTTGACCGGGTGGCGCCATCGTGTCCCCGACACTCTTACGGGAGACACGATGCAGTTTGGTCACATCGGTATCGCGCTGGCGGAAGGAGTCTGTCGGCGCAAGCTTTCGGGCCCGTGACAACTGAATCGCGAGTCGTCTTCGTCCTCTTGGACGGTGCCCGCCCGGACGTGCTGCAACACCTGCTGGACCGGGGGGAGCTGCCGCACCTCGCCCGCTGGGTGGTCGAGCCCGGCGGTCTCACCGTGGGCACCACCGTGTTTCCGTCGACCACCGGAGTCGCCTACATCCCGTTTCTGTTCGGCTGCTATCCCGGGACGGCCGACGTTCCCGGCATTCGTTGGCTCGATCGCGCCCAGGCGGCCGGCGACCTGCGGGCGCAGTGGCGCGCCGCGCGCAGCTACTGCGGGGTGCAAGCGGGGTGGATCAATCGCGATGTCTGCGCCCGACCCTCGATCTTCGAGCTGGTGCCGGAAAGCATCGCCATCTGCACGCCATTCACCCGCGGCCTCGCCCCCGGCGCTCACCGCATCCCGGTGAAGCGCGCGCTCCTCGGGATCGCGGCGCACTACGCCGGGACCTACGCGGCGCTCGACCGCGCCGTCGCGGCGGCCTGGCTCGACAGTGCGGCGGAGCCGTGGCGGTTCCTGTTCGTCGTGTTCCCCGGCCCCGACGGCCTGACGCACTTCACGGACCCGTTCCATCCGGCCGTGCTCGCGAGCTACCGCGCGGCCGACCGCGCGCTGGGCGCGTTCGTCGAGCGCGTGCGCCGCGTGGGGCGCGGCGCGTTTCCCGTCTTCTTCTTCGCCGCCGATCACGGCGCCAGCGTGATGCGCGAGCACTGCGACGTAGCGCTGGCCCTCGAAGCCTGGGGGGTCCCGACGCTGCGTCACCCCTGGCACGTGTGGCGCCGCGGTGCGCGCGCCGCGGTCATGGTGTCCGGCAACGCCAGCGCGCAGGTGTACTTCGAGCCGCGTTCCCGCCGCGTGGAGCCACGCGTGCTGGCGGACATGCCGGAGGACCTGCTGGCCAGGCTTGTGCAGCTGCCTGCCGTGGCACTCGCCGCCTGCCGCGACGGCCGGGGTGGGGTGATGGTGTTCGGCGGGGGGCACCGCGCCCGCCTGGCCGAGGACGGTGCGGCGATCCGCTATGAGCCGCTGGTCGGCGACCCGCTTGGGCTGGGGCCGACGCCGGCGTCGTTCTCCGACCGCGAGCTGCTCAGCTGCACGCACGCCACACCCTTCCCCGACGGCGTGCGGCAACTGCTGCAGTTGTTCGGGTCGAAGCGAGCCGGCGACCTGGCGCTCGCGGCCCGGCCCGGCAGCGATTTCCGCGGCGCGTGGGAGGTTCCCGAGCACAAGTCCGGCCACGGCAGTCTCGTCGCCGCCCACATGCACGTGCCCATCGCGGCCAGCATCCCGCTGCCGAACGTCCCGCTCCGGACGGTGGATCTGATGCCGGCAGTGCTCGAATGCCTGGGCGTCCCGATCCCACCGGGCATCGACGGCGTGCCGTTCTCACAACTCGCCCGCAGCCTCCCGCGCGCGGTGGCCAGCTGGGCCGACTGATCGAATCCCTGGTCCGCCGGCGCGGCACGCCGCAGTGGGATGTCGTGATCCGCGGCACCGGTGTGGTCGCGCTGCTGGCCCTCTACCCCACGGCACGCTGGCCCGGCATCGCCGGGCTGGTGGGCTTCCTGTGCGTCACCATCTTCGTCAATGGCCCGCTGGCGCCGCTCTTGCCGGCGACCTACGAGCCGGTGCTGATGGTGACGGGTCGGATCTACCCGCCCGTGCTCGTGGCGCTGGTGGGAATCGTGGGCACGCTGTACGTCGAGTTCTTGAACTACCACCTGTACCGCCTGGTGATCTTTCAGCCTCGTGCCGAGCGGGCCCGCAACTCGCGGTTGGTTCAAAAGACGCTGGCGCTGTTTAACAAGAGCCCGTTCTTCTGCGTGTGGTTGTGCGCCTGGAGCCCGCTGCCATACTGGGCGGTGCGAGTGCTGGCACCCCTGGCGGGCTATCCGCTGGGTCGCTACCTGCTCGCAACATTCTTGGGTCGCGCTCCCCGGCTCTGGTTCTTCGCGGCGTTGGGCCTGGTCCTGCCCATCTCAACGCCGTTGCTCGTCGGCGCGACGGCCGCCATGATCGCGGTCGCGATCGGGATCGCGACCCTGCGGCGGCTCCGCCCGGGCCCCGGGTGAGCCGGCGGAGCCCAGCGCCGCGGCGTGGAACGAGCCGTCCCGCTCCAGCGTGGGCCCATCCCCCGATCGGTGCGCAGGAGATGCTGACGCCCGGCCAGGTGCGCCGCCTGCGCCAGGCCGGCGAGGCTTGAGATCCGCTTGACCGAGTGGCGCCATCGTGTCCCCGACGCTCTTACCGGGAGACACCATGCAGTTCGGTCACCTCGGCATCGCCCTCGCGGTCGCCTCGCTCGATCCGAGGCCGGAGACGTTCGCGGTGGTCGGCGCGGCGCAGTTCCTGCCCAACGCGGATTCGCTCGTGATACGGGCCGGCTGGGCCAAGCCGGAGTTCCACGGCACCTGGAGCCACAGCCTGCTCTTCTGCCTGATCGCGGGCGCCGTCGCCGCCTTGCTGTTCGGCCCGGCGCTCGGCGCGCTCGCGCTGGCGAGCATCGTCGCGCATGTCGCGGCCGACCTGCCGACCGATACGGGCATCCCGCTGCTCCTACCCTTCAGCCACCGCCGCTTCTCGTTGAACCTGTGGAAGAACACCGGCTACTGGGGCCGCTCGATGTACACGGGCTATTATAGCCAGCGCTGGGCGTGGATTCTCGAGGGCGCGGTCCTCGCCGTGGTGGCGTGGCGCTACGCGCCGTACGTCGCGTGAAGCTCATCGTGTTCGCCCTGATCTCGGCGCTGGTGCACGGCCCGGTGTCCCCGCTCTTGCCGACGGCGTATGAGGCGACGCTGCTCTACTATGCGCGGCTCTATCCGGTGTGGCTGCTCGCAGTCCTGGGCACGATCGCCGCGTCGGCGGGGGAGATCGTCAACTATCGCCTGGTGGACTGGGCGGCCGCGCGGCCGGCGCTGGCCGGCCTGAAGGAGCGGCGCGCGGTGCGCTGGAGTGTGGCGGCCTTCGTGCGCGCGCCCTTTTGGGCCACGGCCGCGATCATCTTTTCCCCGCTGCCCGATTCCGCCGCGCGCATCCTCGCGCCGCTGGGGGGCTACCCCTTGGGCAAGTTCGTGCTCGCCACCGCCGTGGGTCGCTTCCCACGCCTGCTCCTCATCGCAGGGGTCGGCGCGATCGTCACGGTGCCGCCCTGGCTCCTGCTCGCCGTGGGCGGAGCGCTGCTGGCGGGTGCGTTCGCGCGCCGTCTCGCCCGCCGGCGCCAGGGCGCATAAGCCCCGGGGGCACGCCGCCCGCCTTGTTTCCCGGTCGTCACCTGATTAGATAGCTGCCCCGTGACGAGTCCCATGCTCCTGCTGTTCGCCCTGGTCGCGCTCGTGGCGGCCGATCCAGACGACCTACCGCCGCAGCTGGCAGCGTTGCCGGCCGCGGTCGTGACCGTCGATGCTGGCCGCGACGAGATCGTCATCGAGCTGGCGCCCGTGGACCTACCGGCAAACCTCGTCCACGAAGGAATGCACGCCGGGCACGGCGACGGCCAGGGGCCGGGGTACCCGCCGGTCGTCCTGGTCACCATGCCGGTGAGCGGGGCCCTCCACGGGTTCCGCGTCGAGCTGGTGGACTCCGCGGGCGGGCGCCTGCCGGATGCGCTGCTCCACCACCTGAACTTCATCGATCCGTTCCACCGGGACCTGTTCCTGCCGATCTCGCGCCGCGTCATCGCGGCCGGCAAGGAGACTGGAGGCCAGCGGCTGCCGTGGTTCCTGTTCGGTCTGCCGTTCCAGAAGGGCGACCGGCTCGTCCTCAACGCGATGCTGCACAACCCGACCCCCACGGCGCTGCGCCACGTACGGACCCGGCTCGTGGTGAGCTACACGGCGGGATCGCGGCCCTGGCCGCTGTTCGACGTGTTCCCCTGGCAGCTCGACGTCGCATTCCCGGTGGGCGACAAGGCGTTCGACCTGCCGCCTGGTCGCTCGCGCAAGTCGTACGAGGCCCGCCCGGCGCTTGCGGGCAAGATCGTGGGGCTGGGCGGCCACGTCCACGAGCGGGCGCTCGAGCTGAGTCTCACGGACGTGACGACGGGGGCGGTGCTTTGGGCGGCGGCGCCGGAGACGGACTCGACCGGCCGCGTGGTGGGCGTTCCGGTGGCGCGCTTCTACCGATGGAACCGCGTCGGGCTCCCGATCGACACGTCACACGTGTACCGCGTGACGGTCGAGTACGACAACCAGACCGGCCGGGTGCTGCCGCAGGGCGGCATGGGTGTGATCGGCGGCCTGTTCGCGCCCGAGGAGGCCGACGCGTGGCCCCTGGCGGACATGGCCGATCCTCTGTACCAGCAGGATCTCGCGCACTATCTGCGGTTAGGGCGGGGCGATGCCCCCGCTCGCCCCGCGGCGGCCGCGGCCGCCGGGCAGCAGCACAGCCATCACTGAGCCGGCGGGCGCGTCGTCGCGCGCCGCCGCCGTGCCTCTGCCCCACATCATCGCGAGTGTGCCGGCCGCGAGCGCGAGCCCGGCCAGCGCGTCCACCGCGTAGTGGAACTGTCCGTAGACCACCGCCAGCACGAGTCCCGTCGTGAACGGCAACAGCACGAGTCCGAGGCGTCGCTCGTGGCGCAGCGCCATCCCGGTCGCCACGACCGATGCGGCGACGTGCGATGACGGGAACGCGACGCCCCAGGAATCGCCGTGGTCCAGCAGCCACTGCGCCGCGCGGGCCGGCCACACCGCCGTGGCCGCGTTGTCGGGGAGCGGGAACGTGTACCGCGGGCCGGCCACGGGGAAGAACAGCGACACGACGTAGCACACATAGAACACCACCATCAGCGCGAGGATGGTGTGCCGCGCCGCGTCGCGTCGGCCGCCGAGCCACAGGACCAGCGGCGACGCGTAGAGCACCGGGTAGTAGGACAGGTAGCTGAGGTGCAGCACCCACGAGAGCGCGGGGTCGGGGGTCTCGCGGATCCAGCGATAGGACACCTGCGAGCCGAATACCAGCGTCTCGAGGCGCTGGATCGCCGCATCGTGGCTCACGCCGTTCGCGAGGGTCAGGACGCCGATCTCGCCGTAGAGCCCGCCCAGCAGGAGCATCGGATACCAGTCGCCCACGAACCGGCCCAGGGGCCCCGCCCGCCGCGCGCGAGGCGCGAGGAACACGAGCAGCACGAGCAGGCCGTGCGCGAGCAGCAGCCATCCCCAGCCGGGCAGGCCGTCGCCCGCCAGCGGCCGCGCGAGGGCCAGCGTCGCGACGGCGACGTAGACGAGCGTGGCGATATCGATCGGCTGGAGCTTGCGGGAGTCTTCAGTCACTTCAACCACCCCTGCTGCCGATACCACTCCGCCGTCCGCCGCAGTCCCGTTTCCAGGTCGATCTGCGCCCGCCATCCCGTGTCCGCCGTGAGGGCAGACGGCGAGCAGGTCCACGCGGGCGCCATGAACTCGTTCGCCTTGTCGGCCGACAGCACGGTCGCCCGCCCCGCGAGATGGGCGACCGAGCCGATCGCCCAAAGCGCCGCGCGGGCGAGGGGCCCGGGGACGGGGACGACGCGGGGCGTCGTTCCCACGGCCCGCCCGACCGCGCGGGCGAACTCCCGGCTGGTGGTCGGCTCGGCATGGGCCGCGTAGTAGACCCGGCCGGCGGCGCGCGGCGCGGTCGCCGCCGCGATCAGGGCCTCGGCGAGGTCGGCCGCGTGGATCACGGAGAGCTCCTGCGATCCGTCGCCGAACACCGGGGCGATCCCGTGGCGCGCGAGCTTGAAGACCTTGAGGATCTCGCGGTCCCACTCGCCGTAGACGACGGGCGGCCGGATGATGGTCCAGGGAAGGGCCGCCGCGCGGACCAGCAGCTCGCCGGCCAGCTTGCTGCGGCCGTAGTCGGTGACCGGGGCAGGGGCCCCCCGCTCGTCCACCAGTCGCCCGGGCGTGCTGGGCCCGCCGACCGCGAGGGACGAGACGTACACGAATCGCGGCGATCCCGCGTCCACGGCGGCCTCGAGGACGGCCGCCGTCCCGTCGCGGTTGGTCGCCATGAACTCGTCCAGGCTGCGCGCGCTGATCCGGCCCGCGACGTGATAGACCGCGTCGGCCCCCGCGCAGCCCGCGCGCAGCGCGGCGCCGCCGTCCAGGTCTCCTTCGACGGTGCGGACGTCCCGCCAGCCGAGCGCCGCGGCCTTGCGCGCGTTGCGCACGAGACAGGTGACGCGATCGCCGCGCGCCTCGAGGGCCCGCACGAGGTGGGCCCCGACGAACCCGGTCCCGCCCGTGACGAAGACGTTCACAGCGGCCGATCGTACACGCGGTAGGTCTTGTAGGGGGTGAAGCCGAGCTGCGTCGCCGCATTGACCATCGGGGCATTGTCCTCGAGGATCCACCCGCCTTCGGCCCAATGGAAGCCGCGCGCCATGCCCTTGGTCCAGATCCAGTGGTACAGGAGGGCGTCGACGCCCCGACCCCGGTACTCGCGCACCGTTCCGAGCAGCGGGATGCGCAGGCGGCTGATCTTGCGGGCGTGCCACAGCACCTTGAGGATGCCCGGGACGAGCCGGCCCGAGGGGTTGTGCTTCAGCGCCACGTTGAGGTCGGGGATGGCGACAGCGAATCCGACCGTCCGGCCGGCGGCTTCGGCGAAGCAGACGATGTCGGGGACGATGATCGGCTTGAGCTGCGCGGCGAGGTGGTCGAGCTCGGCGGGGGTCATGGGGACGAACCCCCAGTTCTTCTCCCACGCCTCGTTGTACAGTCGCTTGACCAGCTCCACCTCGTCGTGGAACCGCCGCATGACGAGCGGGCGCAGGGTGATCCCGTGCCGCTCGGCGATGAGCCGCACCGCGCGGGTGACGCGCTGCGGCGGGGCCGCGCCCGAGCCCTGGAAGGCGATGAGGTCCTTGGCCTTCGTGAACCCGCACGCGTCGTGCAGCGCGACGTAGTAGCGGGGGTTGTGGGGCATCATGATCACGGGCGGAGTGTCGAACCCCTCCACCAGCAGGCCGCACTCGTCGTTGATGGACGGGCTCATCGGCCCGCGCAGCGTGTCGCAGCCGCGGGCCCGGAGCCAGCCCGCCGCGGCGTCGAACAGCGCGGCCGCCACCTCCCGGTCGTCCCCGGCCTCGAAGAACCCGTAGAACCCGATCCGGTCGCCGTGGGTCTGGTTGTGGAGGTCGTTCCTGATCGCCGCAATGCGGCCCACGGTCCGGCCGGCGGACCGGGCGAGAAAGTACTGGGCCTGGGCGTGCTCGAAGAAGGGGTTCCGGCCCGGGGTGAGCACGGTCCGGACGTCGCGCCGCAACGGCGGGACCCACAGCGGGTCGCCGCGATGCAGGTCGTAGGGGAAGGCGATGAAGCGTCGGAGAGCGCGCCCGTCCGAGACGGGCACGATCTCGACCGGGCTCAGAAGACCTCCAGCTCCTTGCCGAGCTGCGCGAACACCTCGAGCGCCAGGTCGATCTGCTGAAACGTGTGGGTCGCCATCAGGCTGGTGCGCAGCCGGCACTGCGACGGCGGCACGGCGGGCGGCCCGACGGGGTTGGTGAACACCCCGGCGTCGAACAGCTTCCGCCAGAACACGAACGTCTTCTCGAGCGGGCCGATGAGCACCGGAACGATCGGCGTCTGGGTGGGGCCGATGTCGTACCCGAGCGACCGCAGGCCCTCCTGGAGACGCCGGGTGTTCTCCCACAGCCGGGCGCGCCGGTCGGGCTCGCGCTGCAGGACATCGAGCGCCGCCAGCAC
>CAZVSO010000132.1:7376-8727 GCA_964629425.1 uncultured Gemmatimonadaceae bacterium | reverse complement strand
TCGGCGAAGCTCGCGCCCACCAGCGGCCCGGTGGTGGAGTACAACAGGTCCGGAAGCCGGACGAAATACACCCGCAACGCCGCGAGCAGGAACACCAGCGCGATCAGGCCGCCGAGGTGCAGCCGGGCCGACGGCTCCACCGCGACGCGCCTGCCGGCCGGGACGACGTCGCGCCGCAGCACGTACAGCACGATGGTCGCCACCAGCGCGAGCGTCACGAGGGCCGTGGCGATTCCGATCGCACCCGCGACGACGGGCAGCGTGAACACGTAGTAGCCCACGTCACGGCCAAAGACCGGATCGGTGGCGCCGAACGGGGTCCGGTGCAGGAACTGCAGCACGCCGAGCCAGCGGTTGCTCGCGCCCAGCGCGAAGAGCAGCGCGACGCCGAGCGCCGCCGGGGGTGCCAGGCGCCGCAGCAACCCCGTCAGGTCGACGGCGGGCGCTCCCTCCTGGAGCCGCACGACCAGCGGATCCGGGACGACGCCCCGCTGGGCCAGGCGCAGGTTGGTATAGAGGAAGGCGAACGCGACGACGCCGACGCCCACGCCCAGCAGCAGCTGAGCCACGAGCCGTGTGGTGAACACCCGCTCGTAGCCCAAGGACCGGAACCACGGCCACTCGGCGGCCAGCTCGACCAGAGTCGGCAGGAGCAACAACAGGACGACGAGGCCGCCACCCCACACGACGATTGCTCGACGACGTGGCGGCCGGGGCTTCAGGCGAGGAACGCTGGCGGATGCCGTCATGCGGGGCAAGCTAACGCCATTGCGCGGATACGCGAGGTGCCTCCGCCCGGTGTCGGGCGCCGCCCCGCGGTGCTAGGTTCGGTCATGCAACGGACACCGCGGGTCGCGCAGTCCGTCGGCGCCGTGCTGCTCGGCGGCATCGTGGGGGCGATCACGCCCCTGTCGGGGCAACAGGCCCCGGCCCTGCTGACACAATTCCTGCGACAGAGCATCGGCCTGGACTCGACGCAGCTCGCCGCCGTCGAGCGCGGCCAGGCGGTGGTGAAAGTCCTCGACACCCGGGACCAACGCGACGTCGCGGTGTTCGCGATCGTCACGGCCGGCGCATCGCGCGACGCCTACATTGGGCAGGTGCGGGACGTCCAGCGCTGGTTGCGCGCACCGACTCGCACGCGGTTCGGTCTCTTCAGCGACCCGGCGACCACGGTCGACGTCGAGGCCGTGATGATCGACAACCGGGACGTGGCCGATCTCAAGGACTGCCGCCCGGGCGACTGCAAGATCAAGCTGCCGGCGACTGAGATGCAGCGGATCCAGCAGGCGGTCGACTGGAAGGCGGCCGACGTGCAGGCGCAGGTCAACGCCTACGCACGCCAGCGCCT
>CAZVSO010000132.1:0-7276 GCA_964629425.1 uncultured Gemmatimonadaceae bacterium | reverse complement strand
CGCAACGCCGGAAGTGTATCTGGTGCTGCTGCGGCGGTTCCGCTTCGACGCCCTCCCCAGTGGCGGTCTCCTCAACCTCCGGGGGCGGGTCATGGGGAAGCTGCGGGACCAAGCGCGCGCCGACATCGAGCGGGAGAAGGCGACGGCGGAGCAGGCCCTCGGGCGCTGACGGGCCTCCCGGCCTCGGTTGCGAACCGCCGAGGTCGGGAAGGTCTCACCCCGCGCATCCGCCTCGCGTCTCACTCGGGCCAGAGCCACCCGAACACGCCGGCCGTGAGCAGCCCGTACACGATCCCGTCGACCGTGTTCTTCACGGTGTTGCTCCACGGAAGACCGGCCCAGATGGAGTCGACGGCCCGCGAGCCCGCGTACGTCAGGAACGCCACGGTCCCGGCGACCCGGAACACCGGGAGGTAGCCGGCACCGGGGCCCAGGGTGCGGCCCGCCACATACGCCACGAAGACGCCCACCACGACAGAGAACACGAACCACTGGACGAGGCTCTTCGTCATCGTCGGCGCGCCGCTGGGCAGCACTGTCAGCAGCCCCACCGGCCCACGCTTGTACTTCTCCTGCATCTCGGGCGTGCCCATGTTCTTCATTGTGCCGGCGTGCGGGAAGAGGTACGGGCCGGGGGCGAGGTTCTCGCCTCGCAGGGCGTCGAGCACGCGGTTCTCGTTCGGCAGCTTGCCGTAGTCGGTGCGATGATAGGTCAGCACCATGTGGATGATCGAGCTCGCGATGAACACGATCACCGCGGACAGCAGGATCGGGAGCCACAACGCCGTGATCGCCACCATGCCGCCTCCTGGGGTGAGTGAACGTCGGCGGAGAGCTTACGGGCTAGCGCGCGCCGCGCAAGGGTGGCCTGCCATCCGTGGCCACCGAGCGCGCCGGGACGCATATTCGTCACGTGGCCCCGCGCCCCCTCGCAGCCGACACGTCGCCCGAGGCCGAAGCAGTGCGATTCGACCTCTACCGGCGCATGTCGCCGGCCGAAAAGGCTCGGCGCGTGGCCGAGCTCACGGCCGCCGCGAGCCGCTACGCGCTGGCCGGCCTGCGGCAACGGTATCCCGCCGCCTCGGCGCAGGCCCTGTGGCTCCGCCTGGCCGCGCTGCGCCTGGGCGCCGACGTGGTGGAGCGCGCCTACGGCTGGCGGCCGGAGCGCGATGGCCCCTGATTCCCCGCCGGACCCGGTCCGTGTCGCGCTGGAGTTCGCGGGCATTCTCGACCGGCTCGGAGTCCCCTACGTCGCCGCCGGCTCGCTGGCGAGCTCGGTCCACGGCGAGCCCCGATCCACTGACGACATCGATGTGGTGGCCGACCTGCGACCGGCGCAGGTCAGCAGCTTGCTGGCGGCGCTCGCCACCCGCTGGTACATCAGCCCCGAGACGGCGCACGACGCGGTCGCACACGGTGGCTGCTTCAACGCGATCCACCTCGCCTCGGCCGTGAAGGTGGACGTGTTCGTCGTCGGGAGAGACGCGTTCGACGCCGAGCGGGTGGCGCGCGGCCAACGCACCCGCGTCACGCAGGATCCACCGGGCGACCTGTCGGTAGACACGGCGGAGCACACGGTGCTGCGCAAGCTCCTGTGGTACCGGAAGGGCGGCGAGGTCTCGGACCGTCAGTGGCGTGACGTGCTGGGCGTGCTGCGCGCGCAAGGCGACCGCCTCGACCGTGGCGTCCTGACGACGTGGTCGGCGAGGCTCGGGGTGAGCGACTTGCTCGCGCGGGCGCTGGCGGAATCCGGCACCTGAGCGCCGCGCCGCTCAGGCCCGAGCCCCCTCGATGCCCACCGCGATGTCGCGCCACTTCCCCTGGCGAAACCGCAGGACGCTGAGCGCGCAGCGCGTCATGTGGCCGAGCAGGATAGCGGTCCAGATCTCGGCGGGCTGGAGGCCGCCGCTCGCCTCCAGGATCGTGCAGAGGCCGAGCGGGACCACGATCTGCGACACGATCGAGATGTACAGCGGGGAGCGGGTGTCGCCCGTCCCCTGGAGCCCGCCCGTGTAGGTGAGCGCCACGGTGATGAAGAGCCCCGAGACGCTGAGATAGGCGAGGAGCTGCGTCCCGAGGCCGACGACGGCCGGGTCGTGCATCCCGAACAGCGCGAACAGCTGGCGGGGGATGGCGAGAAACAGGGCGCCCATGACCGTCGCGACGCCGAGGCCGATCCCCGCGGCGACGTGCACGCCGTGGATCGAGCGCTCCGGCCGGCCGGCGCCCAGGTTCTGGCCCGCGACGGCGGCCGCCGCGCCCATCAGCCCCACCGACGTCCACGTGATGAAGGAGAACAGCTCGGTGTAGCCCACGGCATAGGCGGCCTGGGCTTCGGCGCTCTGCGGGAGTGACCCGATGAAGCGCAGCAGCAGTACGCCGGCGATGTTCATCGCGATCCCCTGCACGCCGGTGGGGAGGCCGAAGCGGAACAGCGCGCGGATGATCCCCCAGTCGGGCCGCCAGTCCATGCCCCGGTGCCACCGGACGACGAGGCGCCCGGAGAAGAGCAGCCAAACGGCGATCCCGCTCACCACCGCCCCCGCGACCACCGTCCCGACGGCGGCGCCCGCGGTGCCGAGGCGCGGGATCGGGCCGAGGCCGCGGATCAAGACCACGTTGAGCCCGATGTTCAGCACCGTAAGCAGGATGCCCAGCCGCAGCGGCGTGCGGGCATCGCCGGCCGCGCGTAGCGCCCCGCCCATCATGAAAAACAGCAGCATCCCGGCACTGAAGACGAACATGATGCGGAGAAACGGCAGCGCCTCCGCCCGCACCGCCGGCGTGGCGTTGACCAGGCCGAGGAGCGAGGGCGCGAGAACGTAGCCGATGGGAGCGAGGATGCCCGTGGCCAGCGCCAGGGCCACGAGGAACGCCTGGTACACCGCACGATTGACCTTCTCAGGCTCACCGGCGCCGGCGAAGCGCGCGACCAGCACTCCCATGCCGCTGAACACGGAGATGACGAACACGATCACGACCAGGAAGATTTGGAACGCGACGCCGATGGCGGCATTCCCGGTGTAGCCGACGAAGCGCCCGACCAACGCGTGGTCCACGACGCCCTGGAGCCCGGCGATCATGTTCTGCAGCATGGTCGGCCAGGCGATCATCCAGACGGCTCGCCCGATCGGTCCCTCGACGATGGAGCGGTCGAAGGGCCGGCCGGGGCGCGGAGAGGTGGGGGGGGCCGTCATGAGACTCCGACGATGATAGCAGGGCGGCGGGCTTCTTCAAGCGCGGACCGCGCCGCCCGTGCGGCGTATATTGATTCCGCTCCCGCGGAGCGTCACGCCGCCACCCCCCGGCGGCGACGCGGAGTCGACGGTCTCCTGGAGGAACCCGAGCGTGGCCAAACCGGTGATCCTCAGCGTCGACGACGACGCCGAAGTGCTCGGCGCGATCGAGCGTGACCTGCGGCAGCATTTCCGCAGCGACTACCGGATTCTCAAGGCCAGCTCCGGCCGCGAGGCGCTCGACGCCGCCCGCCAGCTCAAGCAACGGGGCACGCCGATCGCCCTCTTCCTGGTGGATGAGCGGATGCCCGAGATGACCGGGACGGCGCTCCTGCGCGAGGTGCGCAAGCTGCACCCGGAGGCGCGCAAGGTGCTGCTCACCGCCTATGCCGACAGCGAGGCCGCGATCAGAGGGATCAACGAAGTCGGGCTGGATCACTACCTGATGAAGCCGTGGGATCCGCCGGAGCAGCATCTCTATCCGGTGCTGGACGACCTCCTGTCCGATTGGGCCGCGACCTATCAGCCGCCGTTCGAGGGCATCCGCGTCGCGGGCTCGCGCTGGTCGCCAGGGAGTCACGAGGTGAAGGACTTTCTCTCGCGCACCCAGACGCCGTACCGGTGGATCGACCTCGACGCGGACCGGGCGACCCGCGAGCTGGTCGAAACGCTCACGCCCGGCCTCAAGCGCCTCCCCGCCGTCCTGTTCCCCGATGGGACCACGCTGCTCGCTCCCACGACCCGCGAGCTGGCCGAGCGCATCGGCCTGCAGACGGAAGCGCGGCAGCCGTTCTATGATCTCATCGTCGTGGGCGGAGGCCCGAGCGGCCTGGGGGCGGCCGTGTACGGCGCCTCCGAGGGACTTCGGACGATCCTGATCGAGCTGGACACGACCGGCGGGCAGGCGGGGAGCAGCCCGCAGATCGAGAACTATCTCGGGTTTCCGGGTGGGATCACCGGCGCGGACCTGGCGCGGCGGGCGACGGCGCAGGTGCGGCGCTTCGGCGCCGAGGTGGTGACACCGCGCGGAGTCCGAGCGATCCGCGCCGAGGACCCGTACCGCATCGTCGTGCTCGATGACGGCACGGAATTGCGCTGCTACTCCCTGCTGCTCGCGACCGGGATGGTGGTGCGGCGGCTCGAGGCGCCAGGCGTGGACGGGCTCACCGGAGCCGGTGTGTACTATGGGGCGGCCCTCTCGGAAGCGGCGGCCTGCCGGGGGAGCGACGTCGTCATCGTGGGTGGAGCGAATTCCGCCGGCCAGGCCGCATTGCTCCTCGCCCGTTATGCGCGCAAGGTCACCATGGTCGTGCGCGGCGAGTCGCTCAAGGCGTCGATGTCGACCTACCTCATCAATCGCATCGAGGCCGCGGAGACGATCGCGGTCCTGCCGCACACCAGCGTCGTGGGGGTGGGGGGAGCGGGCCGGCTGGAGGCGATTGACGTCTTCCGCACGGACACCGACGAGCACCGCACGCTCTCGGCAGCCGCGATGTTCGTGTTCATCGGCTCGGCGCCACGATCGGACATGGTGGCCGGCCTGGTGGAACGGGACGATCTCGGCTTCGTCGTCACCGGTCCGGATCTGTTGCGCGACGGCAAGCGGCCGAAGGGGTGGACGCTCGACCGCGATCCCTTCCTGCTCGAGACGAGCGTGCCGGGGATATTCGCGTCCGGTGACGTCCGCCTCGGCTCGACCAAGCGTGTGGCCTCGGCGGTCGGGGAGGGATCTTCAGCTGTGGGCATGATCCACAAGTACCTCGAGACGGTGTAGCGGAGGGCGGCGGCGCGGCCGCCCGCCTTCACGACGGCGGAGGCACGGTCACGGGCAGGCTCACGCGGAACTCCGTGCGCCCCGGTCGCGTGTCGACGTCGATCTCCCCGCTGTGTCGCTGCACCAGGCGCCGCACGATGTCGAGGCCCAGGCCCGCCCCCTCCCCGACCTGCTTGGTGGTGAAAAACGGATCGAAGATGCGCCCCTGGATGTCGGCGGGGATGCCGGGCCCGTCGTCCACCACCCGCACCACGACCGACCCTCCGCCGCGGGCCGCCGTGACTTCGACCCGCCCCGCCGCGGCCACGGCGTCGAGTGCATTGTCGATCAGGTTGAGCCACACCTGGTTGAGCTCACCGCCAAACCCCTGAACCCGGGGGAGGCCGGCCTCCACGGTGACCGTCACTCCCACGGACTTCGCCCGGGCCTTGGCCTGGAGCACGGCGAGCGTGTCGGTGAGGCCCCGGCCGACGTCCACGGCCTCGGGAACGGTCGCATGGTCCATGCGCGTGAACCCCTTCACCGCGGCGACCAGATCGTAGATCCGGGACGCCGCCCGCTCGATCTCCCAGGCGATCCCGCGGGCAGCGCAGCCGGAGGCGATCCACCGCAGCGCCGCATCGAGCGTCTCTCTCGAGAGCACCGCCGCGAGCCGGTCGAGCGCCTCGAGCGTGACGGCGGTCTCCGCCAAGGGCTCGGCGGCTGCCACGTCGGCGCCGTGCTGCTCGAGCCAGGCCACGATGGCGTCCTCGCGGTCGGCGCGCTCGAGCGGAGAGCGAACGGACGTGACCGGCGTCGCCAGACAGATCTCTTGCACCTCGCTCAGCGCGGCGAGCTGCGGTGCGGTGAGCCCGGCCCCGCCGAGCGCGCGCGACGCCTGCTCCACGCCCGCCAGGCGGGCCGCGAGCCCCTTGGCGCTGCGGGCGATGGCCGAGGCGGGGTTGTTCAGCTCGTGCGCGAGACCCGCCGCGAGCTTGCCGAGCGACATCAGCTTCTCGTCGTGGAGGTCGCTCGAGGTGAAGTGCCGGGCGCGATCGAGCATCACGTGCACGAACACGGCGGTGAGCTCGTGGCATTGGCGAATCATCTCGGGAAAGTGCTCGCGGGGGACGATGACCAGCTCGGTCGGTTCCTCGGCCACCACGTCGCCGGGGATCGCGACCAGCCGTGAATACGGCAGGACGCCAGACACGTCACCGCCGCGCCACTCCATGACCTTGCGCCGCCCCGCCCCCCGGTCGACGTGGATCGCCAGGTGCCCCGAGAGCACCAGGTTCGCCCCTTCCACCGTGTCCCCCCGCGCGTAAAGCACCTCGCCGGCGGCGAGCTGGCGCAGGCGGCCATGCGCGGCCACCCAGGCGATCTGCTCGCGCGGCACATCGCGGAGCAGCGCGTGGTCCCCCAGGCGATCAACGAGGTCCACAGAAGTCGCCTTCACCAAGCGCCGGTCGCGGTGGGGCTCGCAAGAGGGGAACCCATAGCGGGGCAAGATAGAGCGGCGGAACATCCTCGGCGAGTATATTGTCCGTCCCATGGGCCTCGCCGCCGTCATCGGCGCCGTCGCCGCCGTCTGGGCGATCGTGACGTTCAACCGTCTCCTGCATCTCCGCCAGCTGAGCGGCAACGCGTGGGCGGACATCGACGTCCAGCTCAAGCGGCGCCACGATCTGATCCCTTCGGTCGTCGCGGTGGTAAAAGGTCACGCGGGCTACGAGCGCGAGACGCTCGAGGCCCTGGTGGCCGCGCGCGGCCGTGCGCTCCAGGCGACGGGCCCCGCCGCCCGCTTCCGGGAGGAAGACCCTGTCGCGGGGTCGCTGAGCCGGATCTTCGCCGTCGCCGAGGCCTACCCCGATCTCAAGGCCGCCGCGAGCTTCGCCGGGCTGCAGCGCACGCTGACCGACGTCGAGGACCACCTCCAGAACGCACGCCGCTACTACAACGCGGTCGTGCGGGACTTCAACACCGCGATCGCGCAGTTCCCCGCCAACCTCGTGGCCAGCCCCATGGGGTTCAGGCCCCGGGAGTTCTTCGGCCTGGACGACCCCTCGGAGCGGGCCGTGCCCCGCGTGGAGACCGGCGCGTGAATCTGCGCGTGCCGCTCCTGCTGGTCACCGCGGTCTGGAGCACGCCCGCTGCCGCCCAGCGCTCGCTCGCGATTCAGCGTTTCGACGCCACGATCCAGATCGAGCGCGACGGCGGCATTCGCGTGACCGAGTCGATCGTGGCGCAGTTCACCGGCTCGTGGAACGGCATCTACCGCACCATC
>CAZVSO010000131.1:2505-8737 GCA_964629425.1 uncultured Gemmatimonadaceae bacterium | reverse complement strand
CACGTCTTTCTCGTACAGCGCGTGGGCCTGGAGCAGCTTGTGGATGATGTGGAGCGTCTCGCTCTTCTGCGCGTACTCGGCTTCGACCACCCGGCGCCGCGCGATCCGCTCCTCCGCCGACAGGTTCGGGTCGCGCTCGAGGTCGTGCACGGCCTGGGAGATGTCGGGCACCACGAACAGCGCCGGGTCGTCGGGAGACATCGTCTCGACGCCCTTGTCCGTGAGGTGGACCGAGTGCCCCCGCTCGTCCATGACGAAATACAGGTCCTCCTCGATGTGCCGCATCTTCTGGTCGCGGGCCGGCAGCTTGCGGTCCGCCAGCCGGTCGAGCTCGACCCGCTGCACCTGGGCCTTGACGCCCTCCTCGTTCAGGAGCTTGAGCAGCCGCTTGTTCTTGGGCGCGCCCAGCTGCGCCTGGTAGAGCAGGGTCGCCGCCTCGTACTGGGCCTTGGGATCCTCGAGCAGCGGCTCGGCTTTCGCGATCAGGTCGTTCGCGACGGCCGTCTGCTTGCGCACGAGCTGCACGACCTGGGCGTTGAATTGCGCGTACTTGAGGTCCGATTCCGCGCCGACCGGGCCGGAAATGATGAGGGGCGTGCGCGCCTCGTCGACCAGGATCGAGTCCACTTCGTCCACGATGGCGTAGTGGTGTCCGCGCTGGACCCGCTGGTCCAGGCTGAACACCATGTTATCGCGCAGGTAGTCGAAGCCGAACTCGTTGTTGGTGCCGTAGGTGATGTCACACTGATACGCCGCGCGCCGCTCGGGCGACTGCGGCGTCGTGTTGTCGATGCAGCCCACCGTCAGTCCCAGCCACGTGAACAGGTGGCCCATCCACTGGGAGTCGCGGCGCGCCAGATAGTTGTTGACCGTGACGAGGTGCGCCCCGCCGCCGGCCAGGGCGTTGAGGTACAGGGGGAGCGTCGCCACCAGCGTCTTGCCCTCGCCGGTCGCCATCTCCGCGATGTTGCCCTGGTGCAGGACGACGCCCCCGATGAGCTGCACGTCGTACGGCACCATGTCCCACGTCAGCGCGTGCGCCGTCACCACGACCTCGCTCCCGACCAGCCGGCGGCACGCCTCGCGCACGGTGGCGAAGGCCTCGGGGAGCACGTCGTTCAGGACCGCCTGGGTCTCGCGGGCGAGCGCCCGCTCGGCCTCGGCGAGCTCGCGGTCCAGCGCGAGCCGCTGATCGGCGTCCGGGCAATCGTGCTTGGCCTGCCGGACCCGCTCGACTTCAGCCGTGAGGGTCCCTGTGCGCTGGGCCACCATCTCCCGGAACCGGGGCGTCTGCGCCTGGATCTCGACGTCGCCGAGCTCGCGCAACCGGGCCTCGTGCGCGTGGATCGCGTTGACGATGGGCTGGATGCGCCGCAGCTCGCGCTCGAAGCGCGTGCCCACGATTCGGGTGACCAGACTCTTCAGCATCGGACTCCTGGACCCTTCCCTCTCACCTAGCGATACAGCCCGTGACGCGCGATGTAGTCGCCCACCGCGTCGGGCACCAGATACCGGATCGACCGACCCTGCGTGACGCGGGCCCGGATCTCCGTGGCCGAGATCGTGATCCCCGGTACCTCGATCACGCGATCGATGATCCCGTTGCGGGGGGCAGGGACGCCGGCGCGGGCGAACGCCACGACGCACGCCAGCCGGGGCAGCTCGGCCGCCTCGCGCCACGTCGGGATCTCCTGGGCCGCATCGGCCCCGAGGAGCAGCGCGAACCGGGTCGCCGGCTCGCGGGCCACGAGCACCCGCAGCGTCTGCACCGTGTAGGACGGCGCGGGCAGTTCCAGCTCGATCCGCTCCACGGTGAACCGGGGGTTGCCACGCACCGCCAGCTCGAGCATCGCCGCCCGCTGCTCGGGGCTGGCGCCGTGGGCGGCCCGCTTGAACGGCTGCTCGCGCGCCGGCACGAAGCGGACGCGCACGTCCGCGCCGAGCGCCTCGGCGGCGGCCTCGGCCACGATCAGGTGCCCCACATGAACCGGGTCGAACGAGCCGCCGAACAGCGCGTCCACGGCGCCTAGTGCCGTTCCAACTTGATTCGCCAACATGCCTAAACCAGCGTACGCAGGCCGACAGCCATTACGGGTTCCGATGACTTGGCGCGAATAGTTGGAACGGCACTAGGAAGGCTCGGTGCCCGCCGCGGTCCGGGACGGCGGGCAGCGCTCGGCAAGCCCGTCCGTCTGCGGGAAGAACCGCTCCAGGTGCGCGCAGGTTTCCCGACGCTCCTCATCGTACCCGAGGGTGCGGTAGGCGTCGACCAGCCGGAGCAGCGCGTCGGGCGTGCGCCGGGCCGCCGGATAGCTGGCGATCACGTCCTTGAAGTACAGGATCGCCGAGTCGTACGCGCCCCGGCGCAAGTAGAACACTCCCGTCTTGTAGCCCTTTTCCGCGAACCGGTCCTGGAGCTGGCGGGTGTGGGGCTGCGCCCGCGCAGCCGCGGCGCTCTGGGGATAGCGGCCGACGAGCTCCTGGTACAGCGCGAGCGCCGTGAGGCCCGAGGTCGGGTCGAGGTCGGGTTTGCGCCACAGCCGCAGGTTCGCATCGCCCGCCCGCAACAGCGCGACGGGTGCGTAGTCGGTCTCCGGAAACTGGTCGGCCATCTGGCGAAACCGCTGCGCCGCCTCGGCGAACTCATCCGTCTGAAAGTACGACTCGGCCAGGAAATAGCTTACCTCCGCCTGTTGCGAGTCGCCGGGTTGGAGCACGAAGGCCAGGCGCTGGAGGTCCTCCCGCGCCCCGATGAAATCCCCTTGACGCACCGCGGCGCGGGCCCGGTCGAGCAGGAGCTCGGGGGTGACGTCGGCCGGAGTGTCGCCGCGCCCCCAGCAGGCGGCCAGGGCGAGCAGCGCCAGCCAGCCCCACCGTCCGGTGCACGTCACGGTTGCACCGGCGTGTCGGCCCGGCCCAGCGCGTTGATCTTCTCCTGCGCCCGCTGGGCCAGGGTGTCGCCCGGGGCGCCCCCGACGAGCACCTGCTGGTAGCTCTCCAGCGCGCCCACGAGGTCGCCCTGTGCGAGCCGCACGTCGCCGAGTCCGATGAACGCGGCGCGCATGACGTCCGGGGTGGCGCCCGGGGCCGTGGCCTGGCGGAACCAGTCCTCGGCGATTCCCGGGGTGCCCTGCTCGAGCGCCCGTTGCCCGGCGAGCAGCGTGCAGTGCCCCAGCCCCTCGCGCGCGGCGTCCACGACGTCGGGCTCCCGCCGGCGGCGGATCACGCTCTCGAACAGGGGCACCGCGGTGCTGCAGTCCTGGGCGCGGACCGCCGTGGCCGCGTACACATAGAGCAACGAGTCGGCGCTGCGCCCGTCCGGAGCGGCCGCGACCGCCGTCGGCAGGAGCGCGAGGGCCGCCGTCGTATTCCCCTGCTCCAACGCATCGAGCGCGACGATCCGCGCGTAGCGCCCCAGGGGGCGACGCGGCGCGATTTCCTGCAGCCCGGCGAGGGCGATCCCCACGGCCGTCCGGTCGTTGGCATCGAGCGCGGCGCGCACCACGCGCTCCAGGCCGTCAGCCGCCTCCTCGGCGCGCGAGCCGTCCTCGCGGGCGAGCGCGCGGTACTCTGCCGCGGCCAACGCGTAGCTCTCGGTGTGGAGGGCGGCAGCCGCCGTCTTAGCGTGCAGCGACGCACTCCCCGGGCTCGCCGCGAGCCCGAGCTGATACTCGGCGAGCGCATCCCGGTGGGCGCCGGCCGCGTACGCGCGGTCGCCCAGCTCTTCGTGGTTGGCGGCGCTCCGCGCGCAGGCCACCGCGAGGAGCAACGCCCCGACGACCGGCGCCCTCACACCCGCGGCCCGGCCGATGCCGGGGCGGCGGCCACGCGATCGAGCATGCCGAGATACGCCTCGACCCGCGGGTCTTCGGGGCGCCGCTCCCGGCACACCTCCCAGACGTGCCGCGCGGCCAGGCCGTCGCCTGCCAGGTAGCACGCAAGCCCCAGCATCGCCTGGGCATCGAGGTACTTGGGATTGGCGCGTACGATCATCTCGAACTGCTCCCGCCCGTCGAGGGCCCGGCCCGCCTCCAGCAGGAGGCGGCCGAGCTTATACCGCAGATCGTGGAAATCAGGTCCCAGGACCAGGGCGGCGTGGTACTGGGTGATCGCCTCGTCGAGCGCGCCCGCCTCCACGTAGGCCTCGCCCAGGGCGGCGTGCCCGTTGGCGAGGGCGGCGGCGATGCTGGCCGGAAAGCCGTGCCGCAGCTCGCCGCCGATCTCGCCAGCGCGCCGGATGGCGTCGGTGGCGTCGTCCTCGCGCCCGAGCGCGTTCAGCACCAGGGCCCGGTGGATCAGCGCCTCCACGTAGCGGGGGTTGAGCTCGAGCGCGCGATCGAACTGGGCCAGCGCCCGGTCGTTCTGCCCGACGAACGAGTAGCACAGCCCCAGCAGGTGATGGGCGTCGGCGAACGCCCGGCCGTCGCCGATCACCTCTTCGAGGAGGTGAATGGCGCCGTAGTAGTCCTGCAGCTGAAAGCGCTCCCGGGCCTGCCGGACGAGGTGCTCAGAGCTTACGTCCATAGGTCTCCTCGAACCACCGCGTGAAACAGCGGATTCCTTCCTCGATCCCGATGCGGGGGCGGTACCCGAGCTCGCGCTCGGCGCGCGACAGGTCCGCCGCGGTCAGGCGAACGTCGCCCGGCTGGTCGGGGCGGCGCTCGATTCGCGGCTCACGCCCGAGCGCGTGTCCGATGAGTGCGATGAGCCGGTCGAGTCGCACGCGCTCGCCGCCGCCGATGTTCACGACCTGCCAGCGGCCGCCGTCGCCCCGCTCGCTCCCGCCGCGCCCGGTCCAGTCGAGCGCGGCCACGATGCCGTCGACCGCGTCCGTAATATAGGTGTAGTCGCGCTCGCTCGAACCGTCCCCATGCATCGCCACGGGCAGGCCCTGCGCGATCCGCTCGGTGAACCTGTACACCGCGAGGTCGGGCCGCTGGCGCGGCCCGTACACGGTGAAGAACCGCACGCACAGGATGTGGAGCTTCCGGGCGAGCCCGACCGCGTAGCCGACCAGCTCCGCCGCCCGCTTGCTCGCGGCGTACGGAGAGATCGGCGCGACGGCGGGGGCGTCCTCGGCGAACGGCGCCGGCGTCGATTCGCCGTACACCGACGACGATGAGCCGAGCACCACCCGCCGCACCCCGGCGCGGGACGCCGCGTCGAGGACGCGAGCGGTGCCCGTGACGTTGACATCCATGTAGGTCGCCGGATCGTCGAGCGACGGCCGGACGCCGGCCGTGGCCGCGAGGTGGATCACCGCATGGACGCCGGCCAGGGGCAAGGCGTCGTGCCGCACGTCGGCCTCGCAGAGCCGGAACCGGGCGTCGGCCCGGAGCGCCTCCAGATTCCGCTCCTTCGTGGCGCGCGGGTAGAAGGGGTCGAAGTTGTCGACACCCGTCACGTCATCGCCCCGCGCGACGAGGGCCTCGCACAGGTGCGAGCCGATGAATCCGGCCGCGCCGGTCACCAGCACCCGCTCGCTCATACGCGCTCGCGGAAGTACGCGATGGTCCGCTGCAGCCCCTCGTCGAGCGCCACCCCGGGCGCCCAGCCGAGGAGCTCGCGGGCGCGCGTGATGTCGGGCCGGCGCACCCGGGGGTCGTCGGTCGGCAGGGGCCGCTCGACCAGCGGGCTCCGGCTGCCCGTGAGCGCGAGGACGCGGTCGGCCAGCTGGCGCACGCTGTATTCCGCCGGGTTGCCCAGGTTGGTCGGCTCGGGCGATCCGCGCTCGAACACCCGCACGATGCCCTCGACCAGGTCGTCCACGTAGCAGAACGACCGGGTCTGCGAGCCGTCGCCGTACACGGTGAGCGGCTCGCCGCGCAGGGCCTGCACGATGAAGTTCGAGACCACGCGACCGTCGTTGGCCCGCATCCGTGGGCCGTAGGTGTTGAAGATGCGGATGATGCGGGTGTGGAGGCCGTGGAAGCGGTGGTAGGCCATGGTCATGGCCTCGGCGAACCGCTTCGCCTCGTCGTACACCCCCCGGGGGCCCACGGGGTTGACGTTGCCCCAGTAGCTCTCGGGCTGCGGGTGCACGAGCGGGTCGCCGTACACCTCGGAGGTCGAGGCGAGCAGGAATCGCGCGCCCTTGGCGCGGGCGAGGCCCAGCGCCTTGTGGGTGCCGAGCGAGCCGACCTTCAGCGTCTGGATCGGCAGCTCGAGG
Organism: uncultured Gemmatimonadaceae bacterium; assembly: GCA_964629425.1. GTDB lineage: Bacteria > Gemmatimonadota > Gemmatimonadetes > Gemmatimonadales > GWC2-71-9 > CAZVSO01. The sequence goes on along the minus strand of CAZVSO010000131.1, from coordinate 2,568 downwards.
TAGTCGACGGGGCTCGCCGGACTCGCGAAATGCAGCACGCCGTCGAGCGGGCCCTCCACCTCG
>CAZVSO010000131.1:0-2495 GCA_964629425.1 uncultured Gemmatimonadaceae bacterium | reverse complement strand
CGCCGAGGTCTTCGCCGACCGCGTGTGGAACCAGGTCTGCAGCGGCAAGGCGCGCCCGGAGCGCTGGCTCGAGATCCACAAGGCGTGGCACAAGCTCGGCGGGCGCTCCACCTCGACGAAGGTCGTGACGTCGTGTCGCACGAACTGGAACGCGGGGTGGTGCTCGAGGTGGGCGAGGTTGGCCGCCGTGCCGGTGAGGAACGAGTCCATCCCCACCACCCGGTGCCCCAGCGCGAGCAGCCGGTCGACGAGGTGCGAGCCGAGGAACCCGGCCGCGCCCGTTACGAGGACGCGCATGCCAGCGGACGGCCGATGCTATCGTAGGTGAATCCCTCGCGCGCCACACGCTGCGGCTCGTAGAGGTTGCGCCCGTCGACGATGAGGGGCCGCGCCATGAGCTGTCGCATCCGCGCGAAGTCGGGGTTGCGGTACTCGAGCCACTCCGTGACGATCGCCAGAGCCTCGGCGCCCTCGAGGGCGTCGAACGCGTGACTCACGTAGGTGACGACGACGTCGCCCAGCTCGCGCCGCGCGGCCTCGATGGCCGCCGGATCGTGGGCGCGGACCTGGGCCCCCGCCTCGACGAGGGCGCGGACGAGGACCAGCGCAGGACTCTCGCGCACATCGTCGGTCTCCGCCTTGAACGCCAGGCCCCACACGGCGACGCGCCGGCCCGCGAGGCGGCCGTCGAGGTGCCGCCGCAGCTTGTCCACCAGCACGCGCTTCTGGCGCTCGTTGGCGACCTCGACCGCCGCCAGGATGTCCAGCGGCGTCTCGAAGTCGGTGCCGGTGCGAATCAGCGCCTGCACGTCCTTGGGGAAGCAGGAGCCGCCGTAGCCAGGGCCCGGGAAGAGGAAGGCCGGGCCGATGCGCCGGTCGGTGCCGATGCCGCGGCGCACCAGGCTCACATCGGCGCCGACGGCCTCGCACAGCGCTGCGATCTGGTTCATGAACGAGATGCGCGTCGCGAGCATCGCGTTCGCCGCGTATTTCGTCACTTCGGCCGAGCGGATGTCCATGAACATGAGCGGATTGCCGGTCCGCACGAAGGGCGCGTACAGCTCGGCGAGCACGGCCGCGGCGTCGTCCGAGTCCACACCGACGACCACCCGGTCGGGCTTCATGAAGTCCTCGACCGCCGCCCCTTCCTTGAGGAACTCGGGGTTGGAGCAGACGTGGAACGGCACGTGCGTGTGGCGCGCGATCTCCGCGCGTACGCGCTCCGCGGTGCCGACGGGCACGGTGCTCTTGGTGACCACGATCTTGGGCCGATCCATGTTCCGGCCGATGCTGCCGGCGACCGCCAGCACATGCTGCAGATCCGCCGACCCGTCCTTGTCGGGCGGGGTGCCCACGGCGATGAAGACCACGTCCGCGTGGCGCAGCGCGGCGTCGACGTCGGTCGTGAAGGCGAGCCGGCCGTCCCGCTGGTTGCGCACCACCAGGGGCTCGAGCCCCGGCTCGTAGATGGGCAGGTGATTCTGCCGCAGCCCGGCGATCTTGGCCTCGTCCACGTCCGCGCACTGCACGTCGTTCCCCGTCTCGGCGAGGCAGGCGCCGACCACCAGGCCCACGTAGCCCGTCCCCACCACCGCGACCTTCACGACCGGCCCTCCGGCGCGGGCGGCCGGGGGAGCACATGGCGCGTGTCGACGACCAGGGGCGCGTGGCGCGCCACCAGCGCGTAGTCCACGCTGGAGTGGTCGGTGACGATCACCACGCAGTCCGCCGCCGCCAGGGTCGCCGCCGTGAGCGGGACCGAGGCCAGCTCCACACCGTCCTCCCGCAGGCGCGCCACGTGGGGATCGTGGTAGGAGACCTCGGCCCCCCGACGCTCGAGCAGGCGGATGACGTCGAGCGCGGGGCTCTCGCGGACGTCCGCGATGTCCTTCTTGTAGGCGACGCCCAGCACGAGCACCCGGCTGCCCCACATCGCCTTCGTCCGCTCGTTAAGCCGATCCATGACCTTCCCGACCCAGAACTCGGGCATCTCGGCGTTCACCTCGCCCGCGATCTCAATGAACCGGGTCTTGTAGTTGAGCGACCGCATCTTCCAGGCGAGGTAGTGCGGGTCGATGGGAATGCAGTGTCCGCCGAGTCCGGGGCCCGGCGTGAACTTCATGAAACCGAAGGGCTTGGTGGCCGCGGCCTCGACCACGTCCCAGACGTCGACGCCGAGCTTGTCGCACACGATGGCCATCTCGTTGACGAGCCCGATGTTGACGCTGCGGAACGTGTTCTCGAGGATCTTCACGAGCTCGGCGGCTTCGGTGGACGACACCGGCACGAGGCGCTCGATCACCGGGGCGTAGAGTGCGAGCGTCACCTCGAGGCAGGTCGGCGTGATCCCACCCACGACCTTGGGCGTGTTGCGCGTGTTCCACGTCGGGTTGCCGGGGTCCAGCCGCTCCGGCGAGAACGCGAGGAAGAAGTCCTCGCCGACCGCGAGGCCCGTGCTCTGGAACGCGGGGAGGAGCAGCTCGCGGGTCGTGCCG
>CAZVSO010000130.1:0-8800 GCA_964629425.1 uncultured Gemmatimonadaceae bacterium | reverse complement strand
GTCCCTCGGCTGAAGCCGGGGCTCGGCGCTGGCGCGACGCGTCTTGAAAGACGCCCCAGGCTCCGCCCTTCAGGGCGGGTCGCGAAGCGCCGAGCCGGGGCTTCAGCCCACGGGCGAAGCGGACGCTTGCCCCGGAGGAGGCGCGACGCCACCTTTTCGCCGCACCGACCTGGGATCCTCAATGCTCGTTCGCGTCACGGTTCTCACCCTCTTGGCACTGTCCGGCACTCCGCCCCTCCCGCTGTCCGCGCAGGGGGACCCTCATCGCGAGCGCGCGCTCCGCATCCTGCGCTCCACACCCCTGATCGACGGCCACAACGACCTGCCCGACGCCATCCGTGAGCGCGGCGGGCTCGATTCGGTGGACATCGGCGTGGCACAGCCGAAGCTCATGACCGACATCACGCGACTCCGGGCCGGCGGGGTGGGCGCCCAATTCTGGGCGGCCTACGTGCCGGTCAGTACCATGGAGGGCGGCACGCATCCGGCGGTGTACGCGCTCGAGCAGATCGATCTCGCGCACCGGCTGTGCCGCCGGTACCCGCAGACGTTCGCCGCCGCGCGGACCGCCGCGGATGTGGAGCGGAACTTCAAGACCCACCGCATCTCGTGTCTCGTCGGCATCGAGGGCGGGCACGCGATCGAGAACTCGCTCGGCGCGCTGCGCGCGTTCGCGGCGCTGGGCGTGCGCTATATGACCCTCACCCACCGACAGACGCTCGATTGGGCCGACGCCGCGACCGACACCGCCCGGCACGACGGGCTCACGCCGTTCGGCGAGAAGGTCGTGCGGGAGATGAACCGGCTGGGGATGCTGGTGGACCTGTCGCACGTCTCGGACGCGACCATGCTGGACGCGCTACGGGTGAGCCGGGCGCCCGTGATCTTCTCGCATTCCTCGGCGCGCGCCCTGTCGGGGCACGTGCGCAACGTGCCCGACTCGATCCTGCGCCTGGTGCCGGCGAACGGCGGCGTCGTGATGGTCTACTTCGCGCCGTTCTTCATCTCCGAGGCGGACCGCGTGTACGGCAACCGCAGCCGCGAGCGGCTGGACGAGCTGCGCCGGGCCGGCGCCGACTCAGCCGCGCTGGCCGACTCCAGCCGCGCCTGGACGGCCCGCGCCCCCGGCGCCACGCTCGAGCAGGTGGCCGACCACATCGAGCACATCCGCGACGTGGCCGGGGTGAGCCACGTGGGGCTGGGGTCCGACTTCGACGGGATTTCGACCGTGCCTCGTGGGCTCGAGGACGTCTCGAAGTTCCCCGATCTCGTGGCCGAGCTGCTGCGGCGGGGCTGGAGCGAGGCGGACGTGAAGCAGGTCGTGGGATTGAACGCACTGCGGGTGATGCGCGAGGCGGAGCGCGTGGCGGCGGCGCCGAGATAGGAGGGCACAGACGATGAAACGATCGCTGCAAACCGTGTTGGGACACGGGCTGGTGGGCGGGCTCGTGGCCGGACTGGCCGTGGCGTCCTGGTTTCTCGTCGCGGACATCGTGGCGGGGCACCCGTTCCACACGCCCACGGTGCTGGCGGGCGCGCTGTTCCATCGGGACATCGTGGAGCCGACCTTCCGCTGGCTGGCGGCCTACTCCCTCCTGCATTTCGGCGTCTTCGCGCTGCTGGGCGTGACGATGGCTTGGGCGATCGCGCCGCTCGAGGCGCCACCTCGGCTCCTCCTCGGCGTGGTGTTCGGCATCGCCGTGCTGGATGCGGTGTTCTACGGGGCGCTGCTCTTCACGGGAGTCCGGCTCCTGGCCGTCGTGCCGTGGCACCAGGTGCTCGGTGCCAACATCCTCTCGGGCGTGGCGATGATGTGGTACCTGCGTGGGGCGGAGCACGATCGGCGACCCTTCGGCCCGGCCGCGCTCAAGAACCATCCGCTCCTGGCCCGCGGGCTAGTCACCGGATTGGTCGGCGCCGCGGCCGTCGCGTTGTGGTTCCTGATCCTCGACTTGGCCGCCGGCCGCCTTTTCCGGACGCCCGCGGCGCTGGGGTCAGCCCTGTTTCTCGGGGCGTCCGGTCCGTCCGAGGTCGAGATCAGCGTGGGGGTCGTGGCGACCTACACCGTGGTGCACCTTGCCGCCTTCTGGGCGGCCGGTGTGGTGTTCGTCGCGCTGGCGGAGCAGCTCGAGCGCACGCCGGGGCTGATCCAGCTCGTGGTGATGGGCGCCATTGTGCTCGAGGGGCTGGTCGTGGGGGTGTTGGCGACCGGCGCCCAGTGGGTGCTGGGGGCCCTCGGCTGGTGGGCGGTGGTCGTGGGCAACGCGATCGCGGTGGTGGCGATGGGGTGGCAGGTGTGGCGCTCGCACCCCGCCCTGCGACAGAAGCTGCGGGAAGCTCCCGTCAAGCTCTAACTACGTCGAGACGAGGTGTCGCACGAGAACGTCGCAGGGAGACGTCACACGAAGACGTGACAGGGCGTCACCTGCGTGACGGTTCTGCGCGATGTCTTTGTGCTACGTCTCTGCTTGACATTTTTCGTCTGATGATAGATCCAGGACTGTGCGGCACCTGCCGCTGGGCACGCTCGGCGACGAACCGGCGCGGATCGGTGTTCTTCCGGTGCCTGCGCGCCGAGACGGACCCGCGGTTCGTGCGCTACCCGCCGCTGCCGGTCCAGAGTTGTATGGGTTACGAGCCGACGACCGCGAAAGACGTCACGCGACGACGTCCCGCGGAGGCGTCTCACGAAGACGAGAACGACGAAAGCGCCCCGTGAAACCGTGGCGCTTTCGTGTGACGTCTCTATCGCCTTCAGCCCGGCGCTAGAGCGCGCCGCCGGGCCTACCGTGCGAGGACCTACTTTCCGAAGACTCCCACGCCGTAGAAGCAGGGCGAGGTGGCGCAGGTCGCCATGATCACCTTGACGCGGTAGCGCGCGGTCTGGCGGGGCCGCACCTCGACCACCGGGTAGTCGTCGACCTCGACGTCGGAATCGACTTCGTTACCGTCGGCGTCGTACAGCCGCAGGTCGACATCGGTGCAGTCTTCGTCGCACACGCCGAGCAGCGCGTACGAGGTGCCGGCGTCGAGCTCGAGGGTGAAGTACTCGTTCTCGTCGTCAGCCAGCGAGCCCGTCTTCATGTTGTGGCTGAGCTCGTAACCGTTGTCGCTCAGCACGTTGCCGTAGCGACGGATCTGATCGTTCACCTGGCGCTCCCAGCGACTGTCCTGGGCCTGCGCGGCGGCCGGCGTGAGCAGCGCGGCGCCGAGCAAGAGCGCGATTAGCGTGCGTCCCATCGAGGTTCTCCTGCGCGTGAAAGGTTTGAATGTCCCGCACCCGCGGGCGTGAAGGCGACTTCCGTGCCGGGTGCGGGGGCGTAGGTATGTGTGCGATGGGCGCGCGCTTACGGAGAGGCGGCGCCAGGGCGTGACGCATGGCCGCGCGCGCGTGCCGCGGAATGCGCGGACGACGGCGGCCTGCGCGGTGGGTAGACTGGTCGGACGTGACGCCGGGGTCGTGCGCTACGTCACGTCCGCTGGTTCCCGCTCAGGCCTGGGCGTCGGGGCGGCGACCCTGGGCCATGCCGAGGGCCGCGCCCACGCCGACGACCACCGCGGTGGCCGTCCCGACGACCGGCAACAGGGCGACGACGGGGAGGGCGACGAGCGTCGCGGCGGCCCCGGCGACGATGGGGGCGGCGGGCTTCTGCACGGCATCCACGAACCGCAGCCGGCTCCGTACGAAGCTGCGCGTCCACAGGAAGACGCCGGCGGCAGCGGCGGCAGTGATGGCGAGCCAAAGCATAGGATCTCCTGAGTAGGGCGACGGTCGGCGCAGCCTTACGCAACTTGCGGCCATCGTGTTTCCGGCGCAATCTCCGCCGATGGGCACCGCGTCGCGTACCGTGCGCGTCGCCGCCGTACAGGCGGCGCCCGCCCTGCTCGATCTTCCCACGAGCCTCGCGCGCCTCGAGGATTGGACCCGCCGCGCGGCGGGACAGGGCGCGCGCCTGGTCGCGTTCGGCGAGACCTGGCTCACGGGCTATCCCGCGTGGCTCGACGAGTCGCCCGGCGCTGCGCTGTGGGCCCACCCACCCGCCAAGGTCGTGTTCCAGCGCCTGGTGGAGAACTCGGTGGAAGTGCCGGGCCCGGCGGCCGACCGGCTCGCCGGCCTCGCGCGCGAGCTGGGCGTCGCGCTGGTCGTCGGCGTGCACGAGCGTGCCGGGCGCACGCTGTACAACACGCAGCTCATCTTCGCGCCGGACGGCACGCTCGCCAACCACCATCGCAAGCTGATGCCCACCTACCACGAGCGGCTGATCTGGGGTCGCGCGCAGGACGGCGCGTCGCTGCGGGCGGTCCCGGTGGGGGGCGCCCGCGTGGGCGGGCTGATCTGCTGGGAGCACTGGATGCCGCTGGCGCGCCAGGCGATGCACGACGCGGGCGAGGAGATCCACGTGGCCCAGTGGCCCGGCGTCGTGGAGATGCACCAGGTCGCGTCGCGGCACTACGCGTTCGAAGGCCGCTGCTTCGTGCTCGCCGTGGGCAGCATCCTCCGCGTGCGGGACCTGCCGCCCGAGCTGCCGGTCCGCGCCGAGAAGGCAGCCGACCCGGACGGCCTGCTGTATCGCGGCGGCAGCGCCATCATCGCGCCGGACGGACGCTATCTCGCCGGGCCCGTGTACGACGAGGAGACGGTCGTGGTCGCCGACTGCGATCTCGCTGAGATCACGCGGGAGTCGTTGACGCTGGACGTGAGCGGACACTACTCACGACCCGATGTCTTCGAATTCCGGGTCCGGTGAGTAGGGACACGGGCAACGGGATACGGGACACGTCGGACATGGGGAGTGGGGGGACGTTTCCCGTTTGCCGCTTCCCGTTTCCCGATTGACTCTATGCCAGACCGCGCCCCGAAGGACGTCGATTCCCGCGACACCGCCGAGCTACTCAGGATCGCCGTGTGGTTCGGCGGGCCGGCGTTCGTGATCGTCACGCTGGCCGAGTTCGCGTTGATCCGACAGCAGGGCTGGCCGCCGCTGCTGCTGCTCGCGTTCCTGGTGCTCAACGTGCCGCTGATCGGGGCCGGGGTGTTCGGCCTGTGGCGGGGCATCGGGGCGGGCGCGACGTTGTTGGTCAGGACGATCTTCGCGGCCGGGGACATCGCGCCGCCGCCGACCTATCCCGTGGAGGACACGTTGATCGTGCGCGGGCAGTACGCGGAGGCCGCCGAGCGGTTCCGCGAGCGGATCCGCGCCGGCCCGGCCGACATCGAGGCGCGCCTGCGTCTCGCGGCGGTGCTCGAGGACCACCTCCGGGACTTCTCCGCGGCCGAGCAGTTGTACCTCGAAGTGCGGCGGCTACGCCTCGACCCGCGCCAGGAGATGGCGGTTGCCAACGGCCTGATCGATCTCTATCGCCACGCCGGCCGGCGCGACCGCCTCATGGTGGAGCTGGCGCAGTTCGCCGACCGTTACCGCGGCACAACGGCCGGCGCGGCGGCGGGGCGGGAGCTGCGGGAGCTGAAAAACGAAGAGGGGGAAGGGGGAATGGGGAAAGGGGAAAGGTGATGCTCTGGACTTGCTGACCTTTCCCCTTTCCCCTTTCCCCGTCTATCACCAGCGGATCGCCGCGCTCCCCCACGTAAACCCCGAGCCGAACGCTGTGAGCATGAGCAGATCGCCGCGGGCCAGCCGCTTCTCGGCCAACGCTTCGTCGAGCGCGATGGGGATGGAGGCGGATGTCGTGTTGCCGTAGCGCTGGATGTTGTTGTACACCTGGTCGTCGCGCAGCCCCAGCTGCTTCTGCACCATCTCGGAGATCCGGAGATTCGCCTGGTGCGGGACGAGCAGCTTGATGTCCGCGGGCGTCAGGCCGTTCGCCGTGAGCGCCGCCTGCACCGATTGGGGCATCTTCGTGGTGGCGTGCTTGAAGACCTCACGTCCCTCCATATGGACTCGGGTCTTGCCGGCGCGGATCATCTCGTCGCTCACCCACGGGACGTGCGACAGCCCGGGCCCGTCCATCCACAGCTTCTCGGCGTGGCGCCCGTCGCTGTACAGGTGGGTCGACAGGACGCCGCGCTTCGGATCGTCGGTGGGGCCGAGGATCGCGACGCCCGCCCCGTCGCCGAACAGCACCGCCGTGTCCCGGCCCGCGGTCGTGGGGTCGAGCCCCGGCGACTGCGCCTCGGCGCCGGCGAGGAGGATCCGACGGTACTGGCCCATCCGGATCCACGCGTCGGCCACGGAGAGACCGTAGATGAACCCGGTGCACTGGTCGCGCACGTCGAGGGCCGGGATGTCGCTCACACCGAGCAGGCGCTGCAAGAACACGCCGTTGCCGGGGAAGAAGTGGTCCGGCGTCGTGGTGCAGAAGATGATGCAGTCGAGGTCCGCGGGCATGAGGCCGGCGCGCTCCAGGGCCTTGAGCGTCGCCGCGTGCGCCAGGTCGGTGCAGGTGGTTCCCGGCTCCACCCAGTGCCGGGTCCTGATGCCGCTCCGCTGGGCGATCCACTCGTCCGACGTGTCCATCATGCCGGACAGGTCGTCGTTGGTCACGACGCGCGGCGGCACGTGGAACGCGGTGGTGATGAACTCGGTGCGGGGCATCGGGCTTGCCGGGTGGCCGGGAGGGGGGAAGATTTCGCCTCCGACCCGCCGACGCAAGGGACCCATGGACCTCACCGTGAGCCGGCCGCAACTCGCGGCGATTCAGGCGGCCAAGCACCTTCCCGACGTGCTCGCCCGCGTGCTGCAGGCGGCCCGGCCGGCCGGCGACGGCCACCTCCTGCACCTCACCTACGAGGAGGCGACGGCGCTCCAGGAGCTGTGCGCCTGGAACGTGCACACCGACGCCTCGGGCGCCGTGCAGCCGGCGTCGCGCGTGTACGACGAGCTGGTCAAAGCGATCCTCACGCATCCTGAGTACTAGTGCTCTTGCCGCTTGATGGGCCTCGTCGGCGATTCTCCCGTCACCCCGGGCTTGGGCCCATGGTCAGAGCCGTCCCCCTGGCCAGGAGAGTCTTCACTGACCCCGGGCGACAGCCCGGGGATGACCCCCGGTAGGCGCGGACACGGCTCGGCGCAACAGACTCAACACCGAAGTGCTCTCGTTGTCGCAACGGCACCGCTGGCTCGCGATCACGTGGTTCGCCTAGCCTGTCGTCTGTCTGTCTACTGAACGATGATCCGTACCTCGTCCAGCGGCCCGTCGCCCGCTCGGGCGACGATGGTGTGCGTTCCCGGTGCGAGCCTCCAGCGCGCCGCGTGCAGCTCGACGCCATCGACGAACCAGCGCACCGCCGCGCCGACTGCACCTTCCGCCTGCAGCGCGATCGTCGCGTAGCGCGGATCCACGCCCACCGGACGCTCGTAGCGGTCCCCGTCGAGCGGAGAGGTAATCCGGAATACCTCACCGGCGCTGTCCGGGTGGGTTGACCCCGGGGCGATGCCCCGAGGTTCACGCACCCTGTCCTCCGCGTAGGTTGACCCCGGGCTGGCGCCCCGCGGTTGCCCCGGCTCCGTGCCCGGCGCGAACCACTCGACGAGGGCGGGGCAGTCGGGTGTCGCCGCGAGGCCGGAAAGCCGGCAGATCCGCCGTGGCACGGCGCCCGCGGCTTCGGGAGTCGGGAGGTCGCCCGGCGGATAGCGGCGCGCCACGAGCAGCGCGGCCCGATGCAACAGCGGTCCTGCGCCCGTGATCCCGCCAACTCCCTGCATGGGGCGGCCGCTGAAATTGCCTACCCACACCGCGACGGTGAAACGCTCGGTGGCCGCCACCGCCCAGTTGTCGGTGAAGTGGCGGCTTGTCCCGGTCTTGGCGGCCGCCCGGAACGGGAGATCGAGCGGCGTGTTGAGGCCGAACGCAGGGACCCGCGCCGTCGGATCGGCGAGGATGTCGAGGACGAGCGCGGCGGAGCGCGCGGACATCACGCGGGTCGCCGAGTCGGTGGTCGGCTGACCCCGGGGCGGTGCCCCGGGGTCGAGCCGCCACGTCCCCGGGCGCCACACGCCGCCGTTGGCGAGGGCGCGGTAGCCATTGGCCAGCTCGAGCAGCGTGACGTCGCCGTTGCCGAGCGCCAGACCGAGGCCGTAGAACTCCGGGGTCTGGTCGAGCGAGGCGAACCCGGCGAGATGCAGGGTTCGCAGCAGGGCGCCGCTGCCGAGCCGCTCGGCGAGCTCGACCGCGGGGACGTTGTAGGAGCTGCCCAGCGCCTCGCGGGCGCGCACCGGGCCACGAAACCGGCGGTCGTAGTTGCGCGGCCGGTATGGGCCGAGCGTCGTGTGGTAGGTGCGCGGGACGTCGGGCAGCATCGAGGCGGCGGTGTACCCGCGGTCGAACGCGAGCCCGTAGAGAAACGGCTTGAGCGTCGATCCCGGCTGGCGCGGGCTCACGACCATGTCTACCTGACCCGCCGTGTCGGCGAAGAAGTCGGGGGAGCCGACCCAGGCGAGAATCTCCCCCGTCGGGTTGTCGAGCACGACGGCCGCCGCGTGGGCCACGACGCGGTCGCGCAGCACGTCTACCGCGTGCCGCACCTCGGCCTCGACCTCGCGTTGCAGGCCCAGATCGAGGCTGGTGCGCGCGACGCCGTCGGGCGGTGCCGGAGGTGGGGCGTCGCCCGCGGCTTCGTCGGTCCACAAGAGGACCCGCGTGGTGTAGTGGGGCGCGAGGAACGGCGCGGTCCGGGCGAGGGTGACGAGCGGCTCGGCCGCGGCGCGCGCGATGTCCTCGGGGCCGGCGTAGCCGAGCGCGCCGAGCCGGCGCAGGACGATGGCGCGGCGGGCGCGGGCGCGCGCGGGGTCGATGAGCGGGTTGTCGCGTGACGGTGCGCTCGCGAGGGCGGCGAGCAGCG